>CAYGAN010000024.1:0-212 GCA_964347585.1 uncultured Planctomycetales bacterium
ACTCGCCGCCAACATACATCGTGCCCCCTCAGGGCCAGCAACCCAAACTCGACTGGTTGTACGCGCAGAACATGTGCCCGTCTTTATCGACCATGACCCCGGGCGCGTACGTCTGGTCGTACCGCGGGGAGTCGAAGTGCCCGACGGTCTCGGACCATATCAGCCTGTCGGTGCTCGGCTGGATCTGCAGGAACTCGGCCCGACGCACGTAG
>CAYGAN010000024.1:222-4651 GCA_964347585.1 uncultured Planctomycetales bacterium
CCCAGTTGGTGTGACAGGCCCAGAGCATGTCGTTACGATAGACGACATTGACGATCCGATCAAAGACGCTGCGGTTGTAATACCACATCCCCTCGTCCGGGCCCTCCGGCTGGGCCGCGCCCGGCCCACCGCCGATGTACGAGCGGATGGGGATCTTCGTTGAGCCCAGCGCCGGATCGCCGAGCGGGTCGGTAATGCGCCACAACGTCACGTAATTACCCGAGAAGGGGGGACGACTCAGCAGATACTCCACCCCGGGCGAGCCGAACGTATGGGCCGGCCGCAAATTGACCGCCGTGGACCCGTCGTGATTGCGCATCTTGAAGAAATCGGCCTCGAACTCCAAGTCCGTGGTCGCACTGTTGTAGGCATCCGCCTTGTCGAAGATCCGAACCTTCGCGTAGGTTGGTTCGTAACCTATTTGGTTCGAGACCAGGTAAATCGCCACGTCGTCGATGCCGATCTTGACACCCACCGGGTTATTGGCGCTTTGCACGTCGCCGTTGATCGAACCGTCCGACTCGAACTCGTTCCACGGCCCGGTCGGATCGGAGGTCTGCGAGGTCCACAGCAAGTAGTACCGCCCCAACGTGCCGGCCATGACGAACCGCCCCGCGTGCTGATCGTAGATGATGTCGTCGGCGCCCACGTACGCCAGCGTCTCACCGGACGGCCAGCAATAGACGTTTTCCGTCTTGTCAAAGACCCGGATGTACCCGCCGGCCAGGGCAACCACGTGGCTGGGCCCCACGGCCAGGCGGCAGTCGGGGACATACGGCCCGGCGAAGTACGGGCAGGGGACGGGTTCCGGAGGATCGATACACGCGTCAAAGAAGGGCCACTCGATGTAGTCAATGCCCGGCCAGGTGTCCAACAGCTCCGGTGCCGCCGCTGCACGCGGACAGACCGACGCGGTCAGCGCCGCGATACATGCCAGTGCGCAGACAACCATACGGGCCGGCTTCGCTCTCGGCCGGAACCGACCATCCTTGCGATCTGTCATCATGGGAAGAAATCTCCTCATCCGCCCCGCTCACTCCGTGGTCGTAAACAGCGTCCTCCCGCCACGGACTGCCCCGCCACCCCCAAGGCCGACCGGGGGAGCCGGCTCCCCGCGCGGCCCTTTCGGACTTCGACGCCCTCCCTGGCCGCTCGGTTCCAAAAAGGGCTCTTGGCCTCCCCTCGCAACTAGGCCCCTCCCGTTGCCCACGGAGGCGAGGTTGTACTGCCTCCTGTAGCGTCTTTATCCTGGCAGAAACGAGAGTCCTTGTCAATGGCGTACTGCCCCGCCGGTCCCGCATTGCCGGGCCTGTCGGGGGCTGCGAGGTGCCATATCGGCGCTCGGTGGGCGGTATGGGCAAGCGTCAACCTGCCCCTGGGACTACACCCGGACAAGGGCCCGGCCAACCAAGTCTGCCCATGCCACGCATCCCTTCCCTGCCGTCCACGGCCGGCCCCGAGAGGCCACCTTGTGGCATTGACGACGCCCCGAGGGCACCTATCATGCTTGGAATCTCCTTCGGGCCGACGAGCCTACGCTGCCGTGCGGCGAGTCGAGCAATGGTACCCCAACGCCTTTGAGCCTCAAGGTCATGTGCCCCCGAACGGCATGGTGCTACGCGTGGTCCCTTCTGGTCGCGTTCACGACGGCCGCTGCCGCCAAGCCTGACGAATGCATCTGGCAAGTCGGGCGAGCCGACAACAGCTGGCGGGAGTTCGCCGGCGCCGGACGGATCGAGGCCTACAGCCGGCTCTTTCCGAAGGACGTTCGTTTCGTTATCGGCCGGAGCGACCCGGCCAAGGACTTCGCGTGGATTCACCCCGGCCCGGCAGACGCGTGGGCTGGACGACGCGAGCACGCCTTCACCATCGAATTCGAGCTGCCCGATAAGCCGACCGGCCGTTACGAGTTGCTGGTAGATCTGGTCGATGCGCACGCCGGCCAGCCGCCGCGACTCGGCGTGAAAGTCAACGAGACCTCCGGGGCGATGCTTCTCAAGCCCGGTGCGGGAGACATCAGCCTGGTCAATCCGGCCCGAGGCAAAGAGCAGTTGGTACGCATCCCCGTCGAGGCGTCGTTGCTGCGCCAGGGCCGGAACACGATAACCCTTCGCGCACAGGGCGGGGCCTGGATGCTCTACGACTGGGTCGGGTTGTTTGAGCGGGCCGAGGGCGCACCGGAGCTGCTCGACATACAGGCCAATCCAACGATCTTCTTCATCAAGCAAGGCGGCCGCGTCAAGCAACTCGTCGAAGTGACGATCGCGGGGGCACTGCCGCTTGGAAAGCAGGCCTCGGTGCAGGTCGTCGCCGGGCGCGAGCGGCTCGAGGTGCCGATCAAGGGTGCGGCTCTCGGCCAGGCCAGCTGTGCGATCGGAATCGAGCCGGTATCACAGCCCACGCAGGTTGAGCTGACCGTCAAGGGTCTTGCCAAGCCCGTCACCAGAACCGTCACGTTGGGTCCTCAGAAACGCTGGCGGCTCTTCGTGGCCGGCAGCACGCACACGGACATCGGCTACACCGACCTTCAACCTCGCGTGATCGAGCGGCACAACGCCAACACGGACACGGCGATCAGCCTGTGCGAGAAGTTCGCCGGTTACAAGTGGAACCTTGAATCATCATGGGCGGCGCAGACCTACCTGAGGGATCGACCAGCCGAAAAGGTCGAAGCGCTCTGGCACTGGGCTCGCCAACGGCGGATCGGGATCGAGGCCGGCTACCTGAACATGCTCACGGGGCTGTGCTCCCATGAAGAGCTGGCACGGATGCTGTACTTCTCAGCGGGCTTGCATCGCCGGTACGGCATTCCCTTCGAGAGCGTGACGCTCACGGACGCCCCATCGCACGTCTGGTCGATTCCTACCGTGTTGGCCCGGGCTGGCATCCGCCATCTGAGCGTGGGCATCAACAGCACGCGGGCGCCGATCCTGAAGGGCGGGCTCGATCGCAAAAGCCCCTTCTGGTGGCAGGGGCCGGACGGAAGCAAGGTGCTCACCTGGTTCTCCGCTGGCTATGCACACGCCGGCAGGATAGGCCTGCACCAGAACGTCGATGCGGTCAAGCAGGCCCTCGCTCGCTACCTGCCCCATTGGAGCAGGCGGGACGACTATCCCTATGACGCGATCCTGCTGCACGGTGCCTACGGGGACAACGCCGCCATCGGCAGCACCATGGCCCAGGTCGCCCAAGAGTGGAATAAGCGATACGAGTATCCCAAGATCGTTCTTGCCAATCTGGCCGACTTCTTCGAGTACATCGAGGACCATTTCGCCGACAGGATCCCGACGGTGCGGGGCTGCGGGGGGAGTTGGTGGGAGGACGGCGCGGCATCCAGCGCTAGAGAGACGGCCGTCAATCGCAATAACCATCACGGGATCATCGCGGCCGAAATGCTTTGGACCGCCGCGACACTGGTTGAGAACGGCACCCGCGGGTCTTCCGTGAGCCGCCCCCGCGCGTCGCGGGTCGAACGCCCCGGCGGCGCCGCGCCGCCGCGAATCGGCCTGGAGCGTCAACCGCTTCGCTACCCCGCCGAGACCATAAGCCGCGTGTGGGACAACATCCTGCTCTATGACGAGCACACTTGGGGCGCGCACAACAGCATCAGCCAGCCCGACATTGACTTCGTGAAGCAGCAGTGGGCGATCAAGGCTGCCTACGCTACCGACGCCGCACGCGAAATCGCCGACCTGACGCGCACCGGCCTGTCCGTTTTGGCCAGAAACATCAAGACAAGCGCGCCGACGCTGGTGGTATTCAATCCGCTAAGCTGGGCGCGGACCGACGTGGCTCGCGCCACTCTCCCGGCAGACAGCGGATTGTTCACGCCCGACGGGCATACGGTCCAGACACAGGTGCTTGGCCGGACGAGCGACCGGATCGAAATCGTCTTCCTGGCAAGGCAGGTCCCGCCGATCGGATACCGATGCTACCGTATCGGGCCGGCGCAGCGCCAAACGCCGTCGTCCCCGGCCCCCGCAACCCAGCCCGCGGGGATTGAGAACCGGTTCTATAGGCTCACCGTTGACCGCAGGACCGGCGGGATCAAGAACATCTGGGACAAGCAGCTCGCACGCGAGCTGGTTGATGCCGACAGTCCTTACGCTGTGAATCAGATCCTCTATCTGTCGGGTGGCCGCGGCACCCGTGCGGAGCATCCGAGAACGCAGCTTCCGCCTCCGAAGTTCGAGATCTTTTCGCCGACGTCAGCCAAGGTCCAGCCGGGCCATGACGGTCCGGTCCTGAAGTCCGTACGTACCGTTGGGGCTACCAAGATGCTGCCGCGTCTTGAGTGCGAGGTCATACTCTACGAGGCCCTTAAGAGAATCGATTTCATCAATCGCCTCAGCAAGACGCTCATAGCCGTCCGACAATTCCGGACGCCCCTCCCTTATCGCATAACGGCGTACAAGGTCAGCGTCGTTTG
>CAYGAN010000024.1:4661-6262 GCA_964347585.1 uncultured Planctomycetales bacterium
CGTACGACAAGGAGGCCCTGTACTTTGCATACCCCTTTGCGGTGCCCAATCCGCGGTTTCGATACGAAATCGCCAACGCCTCGGTCCGCCCGAACGAAGATCAGTTGCCGGGCGGCTGCCGCGATTGGTTCAGCGTACAGAACTGGGTCAGCGTGAACGGACCGGATGTGGGCGTCGCGTGGTGTCCTCTCGACACGCCGCTGATTACGTTGTGCGATATCACCATTGGTCGATGGCTTGAACAGCTGCCGATCACCAACGGGACGATCTTCGCGTACGCGATGAACAACTACTGGTTCACGAACTACAAAGCCGGTCAGGACGGCCGATTCGAATTCCGATATTCGATCACCAGCGACGAAGTCATGGACCCGGTGGCAGCCACCCGCCACGGCTGGCAGGCGGCAGGCCCCATGCGAACACTCATCGTCGATGCGCCGGCGCCGCCGGGCGCTCGGCTACCACAGGCCGGCAGCTTCTGCCGCCTGAATGTGCCTAACGTGATGGTCACCGCGTTCAAACGCGCCGAAGACGGCAACGGCTGGATCGTCAGACTTCTCGAAACGGGCGGCAAGAAGACGGACGCCACGTTGACTTTCGAGATCCCCAAGTTCGACCGGGCGTACGAATGCAACCTTGTCGGAAAGACCATCAAGCCGCTGCGCCTTCAAGACGGCCAACTGACACTGGCCATCGATGCCTACGGCATCAAGACCGTTCGATTCGCTGCCCCAGCCGCAGAGCATCGCGGCCGAGGGCGCTTCAAATAGACCTGGGCGGCGCGCGTGCGCTTCGTCGCCCCGCTGCTCGGACGAAGCGAAGCGGACGCAGGTCATCGCGGGAGAATCCGTGCGAGCGTCCATACTCGTCGAACCGCGACGAACGGAGACGCGCAACGTCCGCGCGCCCACTGTCAACGGCGCCGAGGATGTGCTCATCAGGGTTGGCGCTTGCGCTGTCTGCAATGCTACCGATCTGAAGATCTTCTTAGGCATCCGTCGCTGGGGTACGGGCACCAATACCACGTGGGGCCACGAAATCGCGGGGGAGGTCCTTGAAGTGGGCACCAAGGTGGAGGACCTCAAGCCGGGTGACCGCGTGCACTCGCGTATCGTCCGCGCCGGTTACGCGGAGTTGGCGGTTGCGTGGTCGGGGCACGTCGTGCAGATTCCCGACGACGTCTCTTACGCCGAAGCATCCGGAGCGCAACTGCTGCCCATCGCCGTCAACGGCGCAAGGAAGTCGCTCAAGGGTGGCGAGTCGGTCCTGGTGGTCGGCGTCGGTCCGGCCGGTCTGTTCGCGGTACAAGTGGCCAAGGCCTACCACGCCGGCAAGGTGATCGCTACGGACCTGCTGCCGGAAAGGCTGGCCGTCGCCCGCGAGCTCGGAGCCGACGTGACCCTCCTCGCCGATCAGGACGACCCCGTCGAACAGGTCAAGCGACTCACGAACGGTCTGGGTGCTGACGTGGCTATGGAATGCACAGGCGTCGAGCCCGGCTTCCGTATCTGTGAAGCCGCTGTCAGCAGTGACGGTATTATCTCCGTCTTCGGCTCGCACCTGAAACCGGTGCCGATCGATCTGCTCGCGTGGGAAGCTCG
>CAYGAN010000024.1:6272-9418 GCA_964347585.1 uncultured Planctomycetales bacterium
CAACCGGATCAGTCCAAGTCGCTCATGCAAGAGGGCATGCAACTGGTCCGCGAGGCAAGAGTTCGCCTTGGCCCCCTTCTTACGCACAAGCTGTCGCTGGAGGAGCTGCCCGATGCGCTCGAACTCCTCGAGAAGCGCCCAGCCGAGTGCCTAAAGATCGCCATCTGCCCCAATGGAATCGACTTCGCGTCGCAAAAGCGAATTGCACGTTGATGATCGGCGGAGGTGTCAGAGCGGCCAGTGAGAAAATACCTGGTTCCGTCGTTCGCCGTCGGTCGCGCGGCGTTCGCCGAGGTGCCGGTACCCGTGAGGATCGCCCTGTTCAGCCAGTCTTTGGCAGTGCTCGATCTAAAGTCGGCCATCTTCTCGATGCCCCAAATCGGCACCGATCATCTCGAGCTGGCGTGCGGACTGGGTCATCTCGACCTGCCGACCTTGCGAGGTCGGGGGCAGGAGGTTCTTGGCTGGCTTCGCGACACCGGCGTTCACGTGGCAGCGATGTCCACGTTCAACACGTACACCGCGGCCGAGTCCTGGCGAGATAACCTGGATGCGGCTCTGGAGTACCTGGCGGCTTGCGCTGCGTTTCAGACCGAGATCATGAAGATCATGCCGGGCGGTCCGTTGCCCGAGCAGGCTGAGCCGGCTCACTACGGGCGGTTCGCCGCTGCGATGCGCGAGCTGGCACCGGCGGCCGAAGCGGTCGGCGTGAGGCTCGCGATCGAAACGCATCTGAACCAGCTGTCGGCCTCGGTCGAGTCTACATTGCGCCTGCTCGATGAGAACTGCCACCTGAACGTCGGTGTGAATCTCGATTTCGCCAACGTCGCTCTCGGCGCCGGTGACGATCCCGTCGAAGCGATCAGCCGATTGGGCCCGAAGCTTTTCCACGCCCACGTCAAGAACGGCAGGGCGCTCGGGGAATGGACGCCGCTCGATCAGGGCGTGGTGGACTACCCGTCGATACTGGCTCGCCTGCGCGAAGTTGGCTACGACGGCTTTTTGGCCGTCGAATGCCTCGGTCCCGGTGCAAAGAGCCAGCCGGTCCAGACCGCCCGCCGCGACGTGTCCGCCCTGCGGGTGATGCTTTCCCAGATCGATCCCGCCCTTGCGTGACCGTTGCCACTCAGCTCGCAATAGGCAGAAGTACGTCAGCCTGCCGGCAGGAATTCCCCGCACGCGCAGATGGAACGGTCCTCAAAGAGAACGATCCGATGCGTTCAGCAAGGGCACTGCAATCGCCGCGCCCGGCCGAGGGCCGAACGCGTGCGCGCCGAAGAGACCTGCGGCTGCCCGCAATGTGGAGAACGACCCGCGGTGGTCACACTTGCGCGGGGTTTCCATCGACAGCCATACTCAAGCGGCATCTGGCTAGCTGACGTGAAAGGCCGCACTTCGGTGCGAGCCGGTTGGCGAGTGGATGAGCGGTCCTATACAATGTTGGTTCCGATAGGAGGCAACATGAGCACAGCAACCGTTACAGTGTCCGGCACTCTGGAGATAGTGAACGGCCGGATCGGCTACCTTCGGTCACCCGACCGCGGCTATGCGGTCCGCCCCGCCGATCCGATTGTCCGGAGTGCAATGATCAAGCGATTCGGCCTGCAGGGCGGCGAGACAATATCCGGCCTGGCTTCTTCGGCGAAGCGAGGTCGCGGGCCCGAGTTGACCGAGATCACCACCATCAACGATCGCTCCCCGGATGACTATGCCGAACGGACCCCGTTTTCCGAACTGACGGTGATCGATCCGCGCGAGAGAATTTGCTTCGAGACGCCCGGCGGGCCGCTGCCGATGCGGGTGTTGGATCTCATGACGCCGATCGGCAAGGGTCAACGAGGCCTGATCGTCGCGCCTCCCAGGACCGGCAAGACCGTGCTGCTGCAGCAAATGGCCGCCGCCATCGCGACCAACCATCCTGAAATCCACATGATCGTGTTGTTGATCGACGAGCGACCCGAGGAGGTCACGGAGATGCGCCGCGCCGTGCGAGGTGAGGTGGCGGCTTCCAGCAAGGATCAGGATGTGCCCAGCCATGTTCGCACCGCCCGACTAATGATCGAAAAGGTTAAGCGGCATGTGGAATGCGGCCGGGAGGTCTTGATCCTGCTCGATTCGCTCACGCGCCTCGGCCGGGCGTTCAACGCCTTCGTCGGGACGAGCGGGCGGACCATGTCCGGCGGACTGGACATCCGCGCGATGCAGGAACCCAAGACCATCTTCGGTGCCGCACGCAACATTGAGCATGGCGGGTCCCTGACAATCGTCGCTTCCGCCCTGATAGAAACGGGCAGCAGAATGGACGAACTCATATTCAACGAGTTCAAGGGCACTGGGAACATGGAGATTCTCCTATCGCGCGAGCTAGCCAACAAGCGGATTTGGCCCGCAGTGGATCTCAGACAATCGGGCACGCGAAAGGAGGAGCTGCTCCTGGCCCCGGACTTGCTCAAGAAGTCCCATCGCCTACGGCGCATGCTGGGTGCCCTTCCGCCGGACAAGCAGATGCAAACGCTGATCGATCGCCTTGAAAGGCACACGAGCAACGAGGCCTTCTTAGCCGACTTGGCGGACTGATCTGGAGCGTGGCGCGCTGCGGCGCGTGTCCTGGCGGCGTCGGCGGATCAGTCTTGAGCCTTGAGGTGCTGGAAAACTTGCCGGAAGGTCTCGAAAGCCGATTGCCCGAAGAGCACGAAACGCACCAGCTCGACTCGCTCGTCATCGCAGAGGAAATCCACCACCGTCCCGAAGGCGACCCTCGCTGCTTCCCGCATCGGATAGCCGTACACTCCGCAGCTAATGGCTGGAAACGCCACCGACTTGCACCCGTTCTCGCCGGCCAGTTGAAGTGCCGTTCGATAACAGCCGGCCAAGAGAGCGGGCTCGCCTTGCTCCCCGTCGCGGTAGCGTGGTCCCACGGCGTGAATCACATGCTTGGCAGGCAGGTTGTAGCCCTTGGTGATTCTGGCCGAGCCCGTGGGGCACCCGCCGAGCGTTCGGCACTCCGCTAACAGCTCGGGCCCGGCGGCTCGGTGAATGGCCCCGTCCACCCCGCCGCCTCCGAGCAGCGAGGTGTTGGCCGCGTTGACGATGGCATCGACGTTCTGCTTGGTGATGTCGCCTTCGATCAGCCCGATCCGTGCGAA
>CAYGAN010000024.1:9428-11245 GCA_964347585.1 uncultured Planctomycetales bacterium
CTCCATGAACCCCCCGTTCACGAAGTAGTGGCACTCGATCCGTGCGAACGCCTCTTGCCGCCCCGCCATGATGATGTGTCTCCCTGGCGGATAGAGCTCGTACCGGCCGCGATACCCGCACCAGCTGCCGGGCGTGGCACGCCCATCAGCCGACCCGGACAAGACCCACGAAAGATCGACTCGGGCTGCGCCCGCAGGTGCGTCGCAGGATGCCGCCGCCCCAGACGCTCAGGGGCGCCCGTAGTGACTGAGTTTCCACTCGCTGCGGCGACGTTTATCCCGGCGCTTTCTCTCGGACAAAGCCGCCAGCTCACGCCAAAGCTGCTTCCAGCCTGCATCGCTGCGGCCGGGGCCCACGAGGTAGCCCTTCAGAAACCGCAGCCGGTCGGTAAGGGTAATCGTCCGACAGCGGTCCAGACTTACGTTCAGCCGGACCAGGGCTTGCAGTCTGCGCCCTCGGGACAACCGACGATGCAACGACAGGCCGGTCAGATCGATCAGCGTCAACCTCGGCGGCGCCTCGCCAGCCACGGTGCGATGAACGAGCACATTGGCGGCCTTCATGTCCCGGTGGCTGAACCCGCGCGATTCGAGCTGCTTGAAAAGCCGAACCAACTGGCCGATAAGCTGGTCCCTCGCACGCCGCTGATGCCTCGCAGGAACCCGGGCCAGATGCAGCTCCAACAGGGCGTCGAGGTCGGACGCGTCGGGAATCGCCTCGGTGATCGCCAAGCTGTCGATCAACACACCGGCTCTGCGACGCTCCAGCACGGCCAGCGGAAGGGCCGTCGGCAAATCGCGGTTCAGCAGGGCATGGCCTTTCTGCCAGGTCCGGAAGTCGCGAGAGCGCCCCAGGCATGTGCATAACCTCTTGAGCCACGTGCGGTACAGCGATCGTTTGCAGATCACCTCGAGCGGCTTGCCGTCCACGGGCAGCTGCGCGCGCCACACGGTTGCCGTGTGCGAATCCTTCAACCGCGGTGCCGGTCGCGCCGCCCGGATCCACGCGGCCGGCTCGGACAGCCATCGGCGCCACTGCTCGTCCGTAAACTCCATGGCCGAAGCGCGCGAGTCGGTCATCGGATGCTTGCATTTCAGAAAGACGTGCGCGCCCCATCCGCCTCCCAATCGCAACTTCGCAAAGTACTTACCGTTCCGCAACGCGCGGCGATCCCGCTTGGCCCATAGTCTCCGTGCGTGCGCCGCAGCCGCACGATCCATGGATCGCGTCAGCTCACGGTAGGACAGGCCGAGCTTGCGGCGGCGCGCGGCCGTTAGGGCCAACTCGTCTCGGAACGCAAGGTATCGCTTCAGGAACCGCAGACGCTGACTTCGGCTGGCGTTCTTGCGAAACCACTGATTCAGTTGCGCGAGATTCCGCACGACAGCGCGATCCGAGACCGGCTTATCGATCCCAACAGCATGCAGATCAACGAACAGCACGGCCGGTGCGTTGTTACCACAGCGGCGAACGAGCAGATTGCCCGCATGCATGTCGAAGTGCTCGAAGCCGTTCTGATGGGCCGAGGCGATCAGTTGCGCCAGTACGTCTGTCAGCGCGTCGATCCGACGCTTTTGCTGGCGTCGATCTGCTTGGTCTCGAAGCTCCAGCCAGTACTGGCTCAGAGGAACGGCCTGACTCGCCCCATCGGTTATGAGCACGCAGCTTCCCCACACTCCCCGTGCCCGACGGTAGCCGCACGCGATGGGGACTACACTGGGTATGCCTCGCCGAGCCGCGAACTGTCCTGTACGCCACTCGGCCAGACATGCCGGCCCGCGCAGAAGTTGGCGCATGCGATCAGCAATACCGGCGG
>CAYGAN010000024.1:11255-18942 GCA_964347585.1 uncultured Planctomycetales bacterium
TGGATCATGCCTTCACCCTTCAGCCCGAGAGATTCCGAAACGCGTTTGGCTATCGAGCGGGGCGATAGACCTTGGCGTACACGGTCTGGGCATGCAGTGTGACGCGCCAGACCTCGCGCCCGCCGTTGCGCTTGATCAGCTCAGCCGAGGAGAAGGATTCGAGGCGCAACCAATTCGGGGCATCCGGCCCGTCGATCAGCTCCCGCCAGTCGGACCGGACCCGCCAAGTCAGACCGTCTGCGTACAGCCGCTGTGGCACCCGCAGGCCTGCCCCGGCTCCCGCCTGATCAATCGCAGCTGTTCGGGTCATGGGGATCGTCCCTGACGAAGGTTGCCTCGCCATCGTCCGCTGGCTTGACCGGCTTCATGTGGCGCGAACCCGAGCGGCGGCGACGACGCGGCCTCCCTGTTGAGAAGCTGGCTGGCATTGTAGGTAGCCCGAGCACGTTAGACAAGCCCTCATCGCGGCTTGCGCCCGTTCGGGCGAGTCGCGGCGCGCGTCTCCTTACTGGCAGCTAGCCTGGGGATCTCCACATTATTGCCCATGCTGCCTGGACGAGCGCGCGTCATGGGAATTGTCCTTCAAGTACAGCCCACTTCGGCATCTGGCGCACCGCTCATTCACGCACGGCGCTGCCGAATCGCTCCTCAGACACGAAGGGCGCCGGCTGCCGGGCTCACCTTTCCTCCCGTTTCGCCCTCTTGGCCCCTTCGACGATCTGCTGCTGGACGTTGGCGGGGACCTGCTCGTAGTGCGAGAAGTCCATGGCGTAGCTGCCCTGGCCGCCGGTGATGCTCGAGAGGCGCGAGTTGTAGTCGGCGACCTCGGCCAAGGGCACCTGGGCTTTGATGACAGACATGTTGCCCGGCAGCATGTCCTGCCCGACCGGTCGGCCACGACGTGAGGCAAGGTCGCCCTGAATGTCACCTACGTACTGGGCGGGCACGGTGACCTCCATGTTCACGATCGGCTCCAACAGAACAGGCTTAGCCTTCATGAAGGCCTCTCTGAAAGCTTCGCGAGCGGCGATCTGAAATGCGATGTCCTTAGAATCGACCGGATGCGTCTTCCCATCCGTCAGCCGAGCCGTGACGTTCACCACTGGGAAGCCGGCCATTACGCCCTCGCGCATTTGCGCGCGGATGCCCTTATCGACGGAGGGTCGAAACTCCGGCTCGACGTTTCGTCCACGAACCTCATCCACGAACTCGTACTCCCCGTCCGTTTTCGGCTCGATGGTGATTACCACGCGGGCGTACTGTCCCGCCCCGCCCGTCTGCTTCTTATGCGTGTACTCTACTTCTCTCGCCACAGCAGTGATCGTCTCGCGGTACGGGATTTTCGGCGGCTTGGTGTTCACGTCCAGCTTGAAATGCCGCTGCATTCGGCTGAGGACCGTGCGAAGGTGTAGATCCCCCACGCCGCGGATTACCAACTCCTGGGTGGCGGGATCGCGATCGGCCTGGAAGCATGGATCCTCGTCGCTGAATCGCGTCAGGGCGCCGCTGACCTTGTCGGCGTCCGATCGGCTCTTGGGCTCGATGGCCAAAGCGAACATCGGTGTTGGAAAGCTGGGCATCGCGATCGCGCCAGGCGTGCCGGTGTGGAGGACGTCGCCGATGTGGAGGTCGAGCTTCGCTGCGACCACCAGGTCGCCGGCGATGCCTTCTTCAACCTCGGTCTGCTCCGCCCCCTGGAGTTTGTGGAGCTGTCCCGGCCGTTGAGCCCGGCGGTCGTCCCCGATTTGCATGCCCGTCTCGTGCGTTAGCCGGCCGGAATGGACACGCATCGCTGAGTACTTGATATTGCTGCGGGGATCAGCCGCCACCTTGAACACCTGAGCAACCAACGGCTGGTTCGGGTCTGGTTCGATGGGCTCCTCGCGGTCGGCTGTCCGGAGCTGGCGTCTTCGTCCGTCCACCGGCGAGGGCATCACACGGGCGATCGCGTCAATCAACTCCCGAATTCCCACTTCGCCACGCGCATTGGTGAACAGTACCGGGATGAGGCTCCCGCCGGCTACGGCCTTGGCGATCGTGCCGGCCAGCTTGTCAGCTCCCACGTCGCCATTCTCCAGGTACTCCTCCATGAGTTGCTCGTCGGCCTCGACAATCCGCTCGACCAGCGTTGTGTGCTCGATTCCCAGATCGCTGAAGTCCGATTCACCGGAATCATTGGCCAAACAGTCGATCACGCCCTCACCTCCGCGGGTCGGCAGGTTGAGCGGCTGACAAGCGTCACTGAACAGCTCCCGGACCTGGCCGAGTAGCTCCTCGAGGTTCACACTCTCTGCGTCGATCTTGTTGATCACGACGGCCCGCGCCAGACCATGCTCTGCCGCCTTGGTCATCATCCGACGGGTATTGATCTCGATGCCCGCTGGAGCTGAAATCACGCATATTGCCGTCTCGACAGCAGCCAGCGACGCAATTGCCGGGCCGACGAAGTCCGGCGCCCCTGGCGTGTCAACGATGTTGATCTCCACGCCATCGTGGCTGATATGGCACAGAGCTGAATCGATGGAGCATCCTCGTTCCTTCTCCTCCTCCGTGAAGTCCAGATGGCTTGTCCCGTCCGGGACGCTCCCAAGACGGTTCGTCGTGCCACTGACGTGCAGGATCGCTTCGGCCAATGAGGTCTTACCAGCTCCGCCGTGCCCAATGAGGGCCACGTTGCGTATGTCAGCAGTGCTGTAGCTCGGCATGGCAGTCTCCAGTTTGTCCAGATTAGCCGACACCCCGGTGTCGTTTCCGCGTGGGCTCAACCTCTGGAATTGTATTGCGCTGCCTGGGCCCCACAAGCCTGATTTACCCCGAGCCTCGCGGTTGCGTCTGACTCGGGGGGGATGCCCGGCAGCCCGCCTGGGGAGCCGGCGGCCAGCCACCGTTTCGCCGCCCGCCAGTTCGCGTCCCAATGCTCCCGCAGGCGCGCCTGGCTCGCGCTGAAAAGGGGCGCCTGGGCGCTTGGCCGCTTGCTCGGCCCGCCGGACCCCGAGTGCGCACAAGCGTACTCTCGCCGCCAGCATCGACCAGTTGACCTGCCGGACGAAAGGGTCATAATGTTGCCGTCTGTGGGAGGCTAAGCCATGTCCATTCCGTTTCAACGCGTCGGGCTGCTCGCAGGGCTGTCATGCCTGCCAGCGGCACTGTTCGGCTGCACCGCCCCCGGCGGGGTGCCGGTCAAAGGCAGCATTCGCTACTTTCCAGACGTCTCGGAGGGGCAAGCCCTCGTTCTGGCCGAGAACGCCCTGCGGCAGTATGGCTTCCGCATTCAGGAGCGAGACGAGGACATGGGCCGACTTCGAACCTATCCGCTGGAATCAACTATGGCTGGGGGCACCGGTCGGATCCGCGATGCTGTCAAGTACACGAATCGCGTTCGCCGTGTCGCCGAGGTGTACTTGCTCCCGCGGGCCCAGGGCGTGCGCGTCAAGTGCCGGGTGATGCTTCAGCGACTGGACACCGGCGACTATACGACCTTCGGCCGGGAGCACTTGATGTCTGATGTGCCCACCGAGACACCCATTGACCAGGACGGGGGCACTCTGGCGCGACAGAACGAGGTGTGGACCGACGTGCGGAGCGACAGGCAGCTCCAGCAGCAGATCCTGACGACTCTGGCCGAGCTGCTCGGCAGGCCTGCCGCCGCCGGAAGCGGGGCCACCTGATCCGAAGGCTTCGGGGCTTCTCGACTCAGCCAGCGGGGCCACTCAAAACCCACGGTAGCGGGCTCGTGGTGTTCGCCCGCCTGCAACGCCTTGCCCCGATTCGTCCTTGTTGCCCGGCTTTCAGCAGCAGATGCGGTAGCGATACAACCGGACCAGGTGCCTGCCGTAAGCGATGCACTGCCCAAGCCCCGCTTTGCTTTCGCCAGCCCTGCGATCCGTGAACACGATTGGCACTTCGACGATGCTCCTACACCTGCATTTGATCATCAGCTCCAGCCCAATCTTGTAGCCAACAGGGGCCAGGCGGTTGGCCGACCGCAACTTGCTCCTGGCCAAGCAGAAGAATCCGGACAGGGGATCCTGCGCGTTCACGAGCGGTCTGGCCAAGAGTGTTGCCAGTCGGCTCGCGATGCGCCGGCGCGCCGGCCAGTTGCGCACGCGTCCAGTTCGAACGTACCGCGAGCCGATCGCAAAGTCCGCTCGGTGTGAAGCAATCACTGAGACGAGTTCTGGAATCTTCTCCGGCGGGTGGGATAGGTCAGCGTCAATCACCACCAGAATCTCACCGCGGGCTTGCTCGAACCCGTCCAGAACAGCCGATGCCAGTCCCCGCTTGCCTTTACGGGCGACTAGGCGTACCGGGTGACGCTGGCTCAGGGCTTCCACCACGCGGGCCGTCCCGTCAGGTGAGTCATCATCCACGACGACCATCTCAGCCGGGAGCCCCGCGCTTCGAGTCGCGGCGAACGCACGTCGAACGAGCTGCTCGACGTTCTCGGCCTCTCGATAGGTCGGCACGATCACCGAGATGAGCACCATGATGGCTTGGTCCGTGGGTCGCGTTGACAGGATTGTAGGATGGAGCCGAAACCGAGGCCAGGTCAGCGCCTTCGCTCGCGCCCGGCTCCAGCAGCTCAGGACACTGGTGATCCTGGCGCCGCCAGCGTCTTGCTTTGCCAGCGACGCTTGCCTCTCGAACTTGGGGATGGGCCGGCTGCGCAGGCGGCACGATGGCGGGCGGCGGCGCCATCGAACGCAAGGGGCTGACGCTGGCAGAGGCCGCCGCACGATGCTAACATACCGGGGGAACGGGGCCGATGCAGTACAGCAGGTGCGGCGCCTTGCAAAACGCTGACGACTACTATCGGTTTTGTCCCGGCGAAGAACACGCTCGCATTTCCGACGCGATCTGTTTCGGCCGACGGCGTGCCGCCTTCCCCAACTGCAAAGGCTGCCGGTTCAACGACGACGAGAAGGCTGAGCGCGAGCGGGCGGCGAAGCAACGGGCTGGCACACTCCCGCCGGAGGAGGATCCGACCGTGGTTGATGAGGTCTTTAAGGCTTACGACGTGCGTGGCACGTACCCCGCACCGCTCAATGAGGACGTCGCCTGGCGAGTGGGCCACGCCGCCGCACAGTTCCTGCGCACTTCGTTGCGAGGTTTTGAGCGGAGTCAGGGACGGGCCAATTCGATAGTCGTAGGACGCGACATGCGCAGGAGCAGTCCCTCCCTCGCAGCGGCACTCACCGAGGGAGCAAGAGCAGCGGGCGCCGGAGTGGTGGATGTCGGCATGATCGATACTTCTCAGATTTACTTCGCCATCAATCATCTGGGTACGTGCGGCGGGATTCAGACCACAGCCAGCCACAATCCTAAGAACTATAACGGGTTCAAGATCAGCGGCCAGCACGGCCGGCCTATCGGTGCCGAAACCGGCCTGTCCGAGATATGCCGGATCGCCAGGAACATGGTCAAGCATGAGACCGGCGTCTCGGGCCCGCTCGAAGAGGGTGACCTGACCGACGCCTACAAGCAGTTCATCAGGCAATTCCTCAATCCTGCCAGGAAGCTGAAGGTGGCTGTCGATGCTTCCAATGGCATGGCCGGAAAGTGGTTCCCGATTCTCTTCGGCGACATCGATGAGTTGGAGGTCGTTCCGCTCAACTTTAAGCACGCAGGGGAATTCGTTCACGAGCCCAATCCCTTGGTTGACGCGAATCTCAAGCAGCTCCAACAAGCCGTCGAGAAACACAAAGCTCAATTCGGCGTCTGCTTCGATGGCGACGCCGATCGTTGTATGTTGGTGGATGACCGGGCCCAAATCGTGCGGTGCGATCTGCTAACGGCGCTACTGGCCAGATCATTCCTGCGCCACGATCCCGGCGATACAGTCGTGTATGACTTGCGATCCAGTCGAGTCGTTCCCGAAGAGATTGAGCGCGCCGGCGGTGTCCCGCGACGCGAGCGGGTCGGCCACGCGTTCATGAAAAAGGCGATGCATGATACCAAAGCCGTGTTCGGCGGCGAGCTGTCCGGTCATTTCTATTTCCGCGACAACTTTTACTGCGACTCCGGAATGCTGGCCTTCGTACACGTGGTCAATGTCCTGACCGCGCAGAAGAAAACGCTCAGCCAGTTGATCAGGCCGCTCCGCAGGCTTGCTTCCTCGGGGGAGCGCAACTTCAAGAATGACGACAAGGACGGAACGATTAACGCTCTCGCCGAGCGGTACGAAGACGCTCGGATCGACTTCCTCGACGGGATTACCGTTGAATACGACCAGTGGTGGTTCAATGTGCGCAAATCCAACACCGAGCCGTTGCTGCGACTCAACCTCGAAGCCGAGAACAGGAAGCTCATGCAGGGCAAGCTCGCCGAAGTCGCACGGCAGCTCGGCGCCCCTGTGGATCGCTGAGCCGCTCTAAGAGTGCCCCGAGCGGCGAGACGAGGAGCCCTGCCTGCACGACGAAAGCATCGCATCATCGGTGGTGGCTCGGCCGATCGGCTCGGCGCGCCGTCGGCATCGTCCAAGATGGCTCACGCTGATGGGCACGCTGAGCGTCATTGCCGGCGGGCTGTCGTTGCTTGCCGCGTTTCTGATCGCCGTGACGATTGGCATGCTGTGGATGCTGCTTGAAGAGCCCGCTCTCAGCGAGGGTGCCTCCGGTCTTCCGCCTGCCGACGATACGTACCTGTCGATTCTGGCCCTCATCAGCCTGGTAACCGGCGCTTGGCTGTTGGCAGCAGGGATTGCCGCCCTCCAGCAGAGGCGGGTCACGGTCCCGCTGCATTTGAGCGCGGCCGTGTTCCGGATCGCAGCGTACCTGCTGTTTGCGACGAGTCATTGGTGGATTGGCTGGCTCGGCGTCTCGCAAGGAATGCCCACGCCGTCGCATCAGCCTCCGCTTAAGTTTGTGGCTGTCAGCGTCCTGGAGTTGATCTATCCTGTGGTGATTTTGGTTGTGTTCACGCAGCGCCGGCGCCGAGAATACCTGCGTGCTGTACGTTCGTGGCAAGCGACGTGAGCACCGTCGAGCAGCCCGGGAGCACGGATCTTGAATCGACGGAGCAGGACCGGAGAGTAGGACGGCATGCCAAGGCTGTTTGACGTTGTCTGGCACACGGCGGCCTGCCGGGCAGGGCGATGACACCATGGACCAGCTCCTCCATTACAATCTCAAGTGCGGCATTGAACTAGCCATCGACGTGCTGCCGGCACGTCATGCGGTGACCACGGAATTCCGCCTGTTGACAGGGGCCGCCGATGAGCCGCCCGAGCGACTGGGATTGGCCCGACTCGTCGAACAGACGGTCAGCAAAGGGACGGCAAAGCGCGGTGGTCGGGCGCTGTCCGACGCCTTCGACGCCATCGGCGCCCAGCACGGCTCGTCCGCCGGTGTGGAGCATACCGATTTCGTATGTACATGCCTGCCCGAGTTCGTCGGTCAAGCCCTCCAACTCCACGCCGAAATGCTTCGCACGCCAAGCTTCCCGGAAGACGCGTGCCGCGTGGCCATCGACCTGGCCCGGCAGGAGCTTGCCGCACTCGAAGACGATCCACGGGAGTTGACCGACAAGTTGCTAGACCAACTCGCGTACGGGCCGCTGCTAGGTCGTCACCCCTTAGGGCAACGGGAGACGCTACAGGCAATAACACGCGACGAGGTTGTAGGGCATTGGGCAGATCAGTTCGCCGCAGGGCGAGTGCAACTCGCCGTCGCTGGACCCGTCGAGCCCA
>CAYGAN010000024.1:18952-33743 GCA_964347585.1 uncultured Planctomycetales bacterium
GCTACCCGCTGCGGTGTCAACTCGGCCAGTGTGCGGTTCGTGTAAAAGGACGAATCGGGCACCTCTCCGCCGTCGAGATTCCACGCTTCACTGCCGAACAGCGCCCGCCAGAGGGGGTCGAAGGCAGGCCCGCGCAGGGGGAAGGTGCAGTAGGCCACGGGCGGGCCCCGGTCGAGCTCCGTGAACGTCGCGCCGCGGCGCGGGAAGACCCGTCAGCCCGTCGCTGGACCCGTCGAGCCCAATAAGATCATCGACCACGTAGAGGCTGCCTTCGATGGTTTTGGCCCCGCCGGCCGCGCGGGCCGCCACGGCTTCACGCTTGAGTATCGATCGATCCGTTCGCATCACCACAAGGAGCTCGAACAGCAGCAGATCGGCATCTGCTTTCCCGGCGTCGCTATCACCGACGATGAACATCCCGTTGAGCGAGTCGTGCTGGAGATCCTCTCCGGCGGCATGAGCGCACGGTTGTTCACGGAGATTCGCGAGAAGCAGGGGCTGGCCTATTGGGTCGGTGCCTGGCATGAGCATCCGCGCGGCGCCGGGATGGTCCACCTGGGCGCGTCCACCAGGCCCGAACGCGCCGACCAGACATTCCGGGCCCTGTTGTGTCAGATCGATCGTCTTGGCGAAGATCTCACCGAAGGGGAGCTACGCCGCGCTATCGTCGGCATCGTCGCGCGTACCGAAACCACAGGAGACATCACCCGAGCGCGATGCGCCCATCTCGCACGCGATCTGTTTCACTTCGGCCGGCCGGTGCCGCTAGAGGAGCATATCGCCAAAGTCAAAGCCGTCACCATCGAAGATGTCAAACGCTATCTGCGGAGCCACCCACGCGATCAGCTGTGCGTCGTGACGCTCGGACCCAGAGAACTACGCGAAGCGGACCTAATCGATGCCTGAACCGTTTACCCATCACGAGCTGGACAACGGTCTGCGGATCGTCGTTGAGCATATGCCCGGTGTGAAGTCCGCGGCGGCTGGCTTCCTCGTCCGCACCGGCGCTCGGGACGAGCAGCGCGCCCAGGCCGGCATATCCCATTTCCTGGAGCATATGTGCTTCAAGGGAACCCGCAAGCGGGACTGGCGGCAGATCACCATCGATTTCGATGAAATGGGCAGTGTGTACAACGCGTTCACCTCGAAGGACCGCACTTTCTACTTCGGCTGGGTCAGGCGCGCAGACACGGCAAGGCAACTCGAACTGCTGGCTGATTTGATGCGACCGGTGCTGCCAGCCGACGAGTTCGACATGGAGAAGAAAGTCGTTCTAGAAGAGATCGCCATGGCCAAGGATCGCATCGAGAGCCTGACCTATGATCTGAGCCATGCGAAGGTCTTCGGCGATCATCCGCTCTCGTGGCCGGTCCTTGGGTATGAGCAAACGATCAAGGATCTGTCACGCGAGGGCATGCAGGAATACCACCGCAACCGTTACGCACCGGACAACATCGTCCTGATCGTTGCGGGAAACGTCGATCCTGCCGAGGTGATCGATGTAGCCGGTGAGCTTTGCGGCCATTGGCAGCCAGCCGAGGCGAAACACGATCGGGCGACGCCGAAGATCCGCGCGGGCACAGCTGTCCAACAGGTCGAGCGGTTCAATCAGCAGGCCATCGGGCTGCTCTTCTCCGCGCCCGGAGCTGCGCACAGCGCGCACGAGACGTCTGAGGCCGTGGCCACCATAGTCGGCGGCAGTAATTCGCGATTCTTCTGGGAGATCACCCAGAAAGGCATCGCCCATCGCGCGGGAGCGTGGCGCGTGGATTACGCGGACTGCGGACTCCTGATGTTAGCGGGTTTCTGCGACCCGGAGCAGTCCGAGCAACTGACAGAGGCCATGCAGCGCGAGGCCGTCGAGATCACCCGCAACGGCGCAAAGGAAGACGAAGTGCAGCGCGTCAAGAACAAGAGGCGAACGTCACTCGCGGTCGAGGGCGAGGCGCCCTGGTACCGGCTGCTGCAGATCATGGATGACATCGATTACCGCGGCCAGCCGCGCACCGTTGGGCAGCGCCTGGCAGCGGTCGATGCCGTCACGACACAGCTGGTCACTGAGTACCTCCGGCAGTTCCCCATCGCCGACGATGGGTACCTGATAAGTGTCGGGCCACGCGATTGGCCGGAGATCTGACCCGCCCTTGTCCGATATCGAGAGACCATGGCTGAGCGCGAGTCCAACCAGGCTGATGACTTCAGGCAGGCGTCTGGCTCGCTTCGCGTTTTCGGCGTTGTGAGCTTGCTGGTCGCTGCCTCTTGGGCCGCGGCGGCTTGGTGGGTGTATGATGACTACATCCCACGACGGGCGCTCGAGGCCTTCGCCATGAGCTTGATGGTGGGATCGGGCCAGCCTGCCATTCCTCCTTCAAATCATCAACAGATCTCCGGTGGTACCTCGCTCAGGCTGGGGGTCATTGAACTGACCCGTCACATCTGGTTCGGCATGATGGTTGTCGTAGCCCTGTCACTCCTCATTGCCGGTCTCGCGGCACTGGTGTGCTCGCGCCGCGCTCGCGGCGCACACCGGCTGGCGGCGCTGCTCATCATCGCCAGCACGATTGGCACCCTTGTAGGTCTGACCGTCCTGATAAACAAGGGCGGGTTCCCTCCTACGCCCAAACCGCTGCTCTACGCACTGATCGTGGTCATTCAGTCTGCCTATGGCTGGATCCTTGCCCTTACACTCCCTGCGCAGCCAGCTCGCCCAACTGGACAAGAACGATAAGAGACCTTCAATTGTCAATAGGGGAAACGATGACTTGTCGGAAATCCCCACTATACCGGGGTCGCCTACGTCGCCAAGGAAATCATTCCTTCCGGAGGCCCTCAAGAGGGTTGCGTCTCACATCCGTCAGCGCGCTCAGAACGTCCAGTGGATGACAGTACTGAGTCGTCGCCGCAACTGAGCACACTTCGTCGCTGAGAGACCACACGCAGTCTCGCTGCTCGCTTTCTCTGTTGCGACAGGGCCGTCTTCGCGCTGTGAATGATCGTACATACGGTTGAGATCAGAAAGACAAGCGAGCTGGCAGACGGCCCTTCTGAACACTCAATTATTCCCGCAAGCCCATTTGAGGCAGAGGGCTTGTCAACAGAGGTGTCTTCTTGGCCTAGCCAATCGGTCCATGCGCAAGGCAATGGAGCGACCATCCCTCTTCTGCAGAGCCTTATAAGGCTCCTTTCCGTGACCTCGGTGACGTCAGCATTGTGGCGCAGGGCCGATAATCAAGCACGAAGCTATGAGCCTGTTTCTCTGAGAACAGACCGCCCGGTTCCAGGAGATTGACAGGCGCACAAACTGCGACACAACATCGGGGAATCCCCCAGGCATTTTTAGGGTGTTTCACCGTTTGATTCTCGTCCGTCGCCCCATTCCCGCTATGTGCCTCGGGAGTGTTGCTGTCGACGTCGAGACCAGGTCGCCCGGGGCGAGCCGGAGCAAGCATCGCCTGAACGAGAGCACTCCAAAAACCCAGACCGCAAGAGCGAGATGGCCTTCGCATGCCTTCGGGGGGGTGCGGGGCGGGTGCGGCCCGCCGAGGCCGAGCGCGCCACTCAGGCATTGTGCCCAGAGCCCAGCGACTGCGTATGCTGGTCCAGTCACTTTATCGGATTAACGCTCCGGCAGGCAGCTCCGCTCTGTCGTTGGCGAAGGCGTCCCGATGGCCAGGCAGGAGCCCTGCTTTGCCATGCTCTTGGAGAATCCATCTATTTGCAGCATGAGATGAGACCGTAGCCCCCACGGGAGTGCGAGGGTTGTCCATAGGTAGTGGCGGCGTGCGGCCACTTGCGGTTCATTCGCCCTCAGACGCAATAATACGCCGCGCGGCTAGGCTTCGTATTGGTTCGGCTTCTCCTCACAGTGTTAGCTACCGGGCGCGCCTTTCCTCTTTCGAGTGCCTGCATTCTACCAAGACGACGAGCGTTAGAGTCCGCCTTGTCGGGGGCCTGAATTCCAGCCTTGTGCGAGAAGGTGGCCAGAGAACGTCCAATAAGTATCACAGTTTCTACAACAAAGACATCCAGACCAGGGTCGGCGCGTGTGCGTCTCGTAATGGCAAGTTTGCGTTTTTTTCGGCGTTCATAGCGGCGCACCTGTTGACATTAGGAGCCTTCGCCTCTATGCTAAGGTCGGAATCGGGCAGGGATCCCCAGAGTCATTTCTTATCGAGCCAAGGTCTTGCCCACTACCTGGGCCGAGCGGAAGGAGGGGATCTCAGCAGCGCCGTGCTAGTGAGGAGTGGCCTTTGGTCGGACTTTTCGGCCAGTGCGCCTGATTGTATGGGTGGAATGGACAATCATTGTCTGAGCACGCAGGCGGCGCGGGCCTCATTTCTCGATTTCCCATGCGGAGGAGACAGGAGAAGATACGATGACAGGTAAATTGGTCAGAGTGGTTGGGCTGTTCGCCGTGGCGGCGATGTGCTCTGGCATTCTTTGCGAATGCATGGGGCCACCATGCGACGAGGGCGATGGCGAAGTCGAGCCGCAGCCGATTCCTTGCCCTCAAGACTGCCCGCCGGGACCACCGGGCGCACGAGGACTACCGGGTGAGCCTGGACCGCCGGGCGAGCCGGGACCAGCGGGTGAGCCGGGTGAACCTGGGGAGCCGGGAGAGCCTGGCGAGCCGGGTCTGTCCTGCTGGGACCTGAACGGTGACGGGGTCGGCCAGCCGGAAGAAGATATCAACGGCGATGGGAACTTCGACGCGCTGGATTGCCAGGGCCCGCCGGGCGAAGCGGGTGAGCCGGGAGAACCCGGCGAGCCGGGTCTGTCCTGTTGGGACCTAAACGGTGACGGCATTGCCCAGCCGGAGGAAGACGTCAACGGTGACGGCGACTTCAACGCGCTGGACTGCCAGGGTCCGCCAGGTGAACCGGGCGAGCCGGGAGAGCCTGGCGAGCCGGGTCTGTCCTGTTGGGACCTGAACGGTGACGGCATTGCCCAGCCGGAGGAGGACGTCAATGGCGACGGCGACTTCAACGCGTTGGATTGCCAGGGTCCGGCGGGACCATGTGCGGACATCGGGCAGATAAAGGTGACCTTGGTCAACGCGGCCGTGGATGTCAGTGGTGTGGCGACCGAACTGGGCATTTTCGCCTGCTTGAAGGTCGGCGGAATTCAGATCGCCGGCAACGATTACACGTATCAGCAGGCCTTCGAGGGCGCCTTTGGGTTGCCAGGACCCAGTGCGGGCGGCGGATCGTTCGCTGGCTTCCTCGACCCAGGCGGGCTGTCCCAAGACCTGTGGGTCTATTGCGGAGACCCCGACGGCGAGCCGGCTCTGACCCTTGTGCTGACCGCCCAGGAGCAGAACAGCGAGCAATGCCTGAGCGACGGGAGCCCGATCTTCACAACTGGTGGCGGCGGGTCAGGAGTCAGTTGCGAGGTCGGGCCCGGCGACGGGTTTGTGCAGGCTGGCGACGGGGCGATCGTGCTCACGCCGGCGCCTCAGTGCGGCGAGCACATCATCCTGATCATGGAGGCCGTCCTGGATGGCAACACGCCGACTCAATGCACAATGAGCGCGGTGAGGCTGCCGATCCTCGATTGCGAAGGTCTCTAACGCTGATGTCTTCGTGGATTTCGTGCTGCGAGCAAGCAGCGAAGTATGACGATTGTCAGAGCGGGCCGCCCCATGGCGGCCCGCTCTGTTTGTCCCGGCATCCGATCGTGAGGGTCTCGGCCGCCACAGGTTCGCCGCCGGTCGCTGCAGTGCGATGTGGCGACGCCCTGCGATGCAGTCGAGCGCCGGCGGAGCGCATACCATCCCCCGTCGGATACGTTGACTTTCGAGGAAGGATCAGGATGGTGCGCGCGACACGGCCGCTCGTAGCGAGCTTAATCGGCGCTGTAACCGGGATTTTCTGCGCGATGCAGCATTCGGATGGATGCTGCCCTTCGCAGCGATCTGATCGATTCTCTTGGCTGCAACGCAGAACTCGGTCTCCGCGCGCTGAAGGTCGCGAGCAGCGATGGCGTCCAGGAACCTTCGAATCTGGGTCTTCATCTGGCTCTTCCTCGTCCGGTTCCGCGCTCGCAGCTTGAGATTCTGTCGGAGTCTCTTCTTTGCTGACAATGAGTGTGGCACTGCCTGATTCTCCCCGGGGCGGCTGCGGCCGACTACGAGGCCCTCCTGAGCTTGTCAATCCGCGTGCGCACGTCCCGATAGTTGTAATCCCACTGTAGTAATTGACCATACAGTTTGGTGGCCTCGTCCGCCTGATCATCTGCTTCGCACGAGCGAGCCAGCCAATACGTCATCTCCTTGCTGAGGTCGTCCCCTTGTGTCTCGTAGTGCGCCAGGGCCTGCCCGAAAACGTCGATGGCCTGGGCGTGGTAGCCCTTCTCAAAGAAGCAACGGCCGATATACCCGTGGCACGTGGCGCGATGTTTCGGTTCGGTTCGCGCTGCTTGGAAGACAGGAATCGCCTCGTCGTACAGCTTGGCCTTGAACAGGCGCACGCCATACTGATATCTGAGGCGCATGTCCGTCGGATACTTATCCGTGCGCTCACGGAACACGCCGATCTCGAACTGCAATTGCTTCGCCAAGTGTTCCTGGGCCGCCCGGCGGTCGCCTCGATTCAAAATACCCCTGGCCTGCCGGGACAGTCGGCGGATGCGGATGTCGTCGGCCAGCATCTTGAACCGATAGTTCTTCGACCTTTCGTACGCCTCGGTCAGTATGCTGACGGCCTCCTCTTCCGCCTCGGGCCGTTCGCGCTTGCACAGCAGCTCGACCAGCCTGGTGATCCTGGTGGGCACGTCGGGCTCGGCGGCGAGTTCGGCCCGGGCTTTCTCGATGAGTTCATCGAGCCGCACGTCGGACTGAACCAGCCGCTCACTGGCCGCGAGGTCCTTTTGCGCCTCCGCGTCGTGTAGAGATTCCTTAAACGAATCCGCGGATTCGTAACGCCCTTTCAGGATGGTCAGCTTGCTGCTGAGATCCCGCTGCTGATTCGATATGTCCAGATCCTGAGGGGTCAACCGACGCAGGAAGTCGAGCGCTTGCACACCTTGTTCGTACGCCTCAACGGCCGTCTTGTAGTCGCCTCGCTCCGTGGAGCGATCGCCCAGCTCCTCGTAGACCTCTTTCAGGAGGTGAAAGCGGCTCCGATTGGGTTTCTTCTCCTGCTGTACGGCGTCGTAGAAGACCGGCCCGATCCACATCAGCGTCCGATCGCAGTGGGCCTTGCTGGCGTTCTTGACCATCCCTTCCATGTAGGTGGCATTGGTCGGGTCTTTGGCCAGCAGCAGTTCTGCATTGAGCATCGATTTCTTGCTGTCCCTCCCGCTCATAGAATGCTTCATGGCATCCATCATGCCGGGCTTCTTGCCGCCGCTCTGCCGGCGAGCAAGCGATACAGCCCGCAGCGGTTTGTGGCCTTCCTCGACGGCGTCCGGCCAGAGATTCAGGCCGCCTATGTAGCATTCGATCGCGTAGTCGTAGTTCCTGGTCTGCGCGACGGTCTGGGCCCGCTCAAACCACTTGCGCGCCTTCGCCTGATCTGCAGGACTGACCGACTGTTCGCCGTCGTCATTGGTGTTCGTCTGCTTGCCCATTGCGACGATCTGAACGCCTGTGATCCTGCTCGTACGTCGCCTGAGGTGACGCAACATTCGTTAGCTGTTGACGCACCATCAGTTACATTTCGACGCCGTTCAATACTATGGCTCCGGCCAGACCTGTCAAGGGCAAATCGGATGCCGCCTGACACGCAAACTCCCATGGGCTAGAATACGATAATCGCCGATGTAAGCGCTGAGGACGACGGTTCGATGGGCAAGACACCGACTGAGGACTTTCACATTATCTCGTATCCGGATCCGTGCCTGCGTCGGCCCTGTGAACCGATTGAATGCTTCGACGGCCAACTGGCTGCGCTGGCACGTCGAATGTTCCAGCTAATGTACCAAGCCAAAGGCGTGGGCCTGGCCGCCTCACAGATCGGCGTGTCCCGCCAAGTCTTTGTCTGCAACACCACGGGCCAGCCGGAGGACGAGCGGGTATTCGTCAACCCGACCGTGGTGGATCTCATCGGCGGTGTTGAGGTGGAAGAGGGCTGCCTATCCGTTCCCGGGGTCAGTGCCCCCATCCGCCGCGCGCGCGTCTGCGAGATTCGCGCGTTTGACCTCGTTGGTCAGCCGTTCCAACTCCGCGGAGAAGACCTCGTCGCACGCGTCTGGCAGCACGAGATGGACCATCTGGCGGGCACCCTGATCATCGACCGGATGCTGCCGGCCTCGCGGCTCGCCAACCGCAGAGCCGTCAAGATGCTCGAAGAAGACTTCAAGAAGTCGGCCGCCGCAACCCGGTAGTTTCGTGTACGTTCAGTGCCGGTCAACGTGCTGACATGCGTGTTATTTTCTTCGGCTCGGGATCTTTCGGCGTGCCTGTGCTTCGCTGGCTGGCTTCCAGCGACCACGAGATCGTTGCCGTCGTGACTCAGCCGGATCGTCCAGCGGGCCGGGGCCGGCGCCTCAGACGCACGCCCGCGGGCCAATTCGCCACCGACGACTTGCTGCCTGTCGTGCTGGTCAAGGACGTCAACGCCCCCGGAGTGGTTCGCGATCTCCTGTCGCGCGGTGCTCGGCTGGGCGTCGTCGTCGCATTCGGTCAGAAACTCGGACCGTCGCTTCTTGATGGCCTGCCCGCCGGCTGCATCAACCTCCACGCCTCGCTGCTGCCGAAGTTTCGCGGTGCTGCCCCCGTGAACTGGGCCATCATGCGCGGGGAGCCGCGCACCGGGGTGACCGTCTTCCAACTGGCCGATCGGATGGACGCCGGCGACATCCTTGTCCAATTGGAGACGCTGATCCGGCCGGGTGAAACCGCCGATGAGCTGCACGATCGACTCAGCCAGATGGGGCCCTCTGCGATTGAGCCTGCGTTGCAGTTGTTCAAGTCAACCGACCGGCCCGGCGGCAGGCCTCAGGATGATCGCCTCGCCACAGCAGCCCCAAGACTGACGAAAGCGGATGGCCACATTCGCTTCTCCCGGCCAGCGACTGAGTTGGCGAATCGTATCTGTGGCCTGTGGCCGTGGCCGGGGGTCACCCGCCACTTCCACGCGGACAATCCCCCGCGCCGTGAGAGAGTCATACTTGCCCGCGCCGTCGCCAGAAGCGACAAGACGAGCTTGCCTCCGGGAACACTTACCGAGCAGCTTCGGGTAGCGACAGGCGAGGGGGTGTTGGAGCTCCTCGAAATCAAGCCCATCAATGGCCGCCTCATGAGTTGGCAGGACTTTGTGAACGGCCGGCGTGTTCGTCCCGGCGATCGCTTTAGCGACTGATTCTTTCTCCGCTGGCCGCCCGACGCCGCCTTCGGCAATACCACACCTACCTGGCCAGCCCATCTCGGACATCTGCGTAGCAGTCGAAACACTGCGCGCGGGTTAGTGCTTGCCACGGCTGCGCCGTTCCAGCATATTGTCGGACCTCGCCCTAACCGGGAGCGCGTAATCGGGTGTCGCGATGGCTGAGGCCGGACCATCAGGTTTTGATCAAGCACGAACGGGAGTTCAACGCGTCGGTCTGGGCTTGGGCATCACCCTGTTCGTGGGAATGCTTTGCCTGCCGGTGACGCCCGGGATGCTCGCGGCCGGTAAGAAATCGGTCGGGCGATCGCTGCGTGCGCAGATCAAGACTCGCTTCGGGCATCGCGGGATCAAGCATCCGGCGGAAGCCGACCTGTCGCGCGCCATCGATGAGTACCTCGCCCAGCACAGCGTTTGGGCCGAGGCGGAAGCTCGTCGCCGGGCCCGGGGGATGATCCCGGCTGCGGCGGTGACGGCTCTCGTGGCGTGCTGGTGGATCACCGTTGCCCTGCCGATACCCGCCACCTCGCTCCTGCCGCTCGTCCTCTTCCCCCTGCTGGGGGTCACGAAGTTCGAGGACGCCGCGGCCAACTACGCCGACAAGAATATCTTTCTTTTCATGGGGGGCTTCATCATCGCATTGGGCATCCAACGCTGGCATCTGCACCGTCGCATGGCCTTGCACATCGTCCGTCTGGTGGGAACGAGCCAGTCCACGCTCGTGCTGGGCTTCATAATCGGCAGCGCGGTCCTTTCGATGTGGATCTCCAATACAGCTACGACGCTGATGATGCTGCCGATCGGGCTGGCGGTGATCGGGTCTCTGCCGAGTGGGCCCGCAGAGCCGAAAGAGACGCAGCACACCGCCTTCGGGGCGGCTCTGATGTTGGGGATCGCCTACGGTGCCAGCGTCGGAGGGGTGGCCACGCCGGTGGGCACCCCTCCGAACATCGTGCTGAAAGGGATCCTTCGCGCGATGTTCCCGCACGCTCCGGAGATCAGCTTCGGGACTTGGATGCTCGTGTTCGTGCCGCTGACGGTCGCCTTCGTGCCGGTCATCTGGCTGGTGCTGACACGCGTCACCTGCCCGGTGGCCCGGGGGGCGGTGCGTGTTGGTCGTGACGTCATCCGCGAGCACCTGCGCAGGCTCGGATCGCTGAGCGGACCGGAAGCGTGGATGCTGGCGGTCTTTGCGTTGACGGCCGCGCTGTGGATGTTCCGTCAACCGATCACGCTCGGCGCCTTTGAGCTGCCGGGCTGGTCCGACGGGTTGGAACGCCTGGCACCGAACTGGTTCAAACCGGCGTTCATACATGATGCCACGGTGGCCGTGGGCATGGCGGCTCTGTTGTTCATGATCCCCGGCGGGCGAGACGAGGATGGCAGGCGTGTGCCTCTGATGGACTGGAAGACAGCCGAGAAACTGCCATGGGGTATCCTGCTGCTGTTTGGCGGCGGCTTCGCCATCGCCGAGGGATTCGAGCAAACCGGCTTGAGCACTTATGTCGGTGAGTGTCTGGCCTTGCTCGCCGGCGCCCCGGTGGTTGTATTGATCTTGGGCGCCTGCCTGCTGCTGACCTTCCTTACTGAGGTGACAAGCAACACTGCCACCACCAGCGTGATGCTGCCGATTATGGCGGGCGCGGCAACGGCGGTTTTCCAGATCAATCCGCTGGTGCTGATGCTGCCAGCGACGATTTCGGCCTCATGTGCGTTCATGCTGCCGGTCGCCACGCCCCCGAACGCCATCGTGTTCGGGTCAGGTCAGGTACAAATGCAGCGGATGGTCCGAAGCGGGCTGATCCTGAACTTCGTGGGGGTGACGCTGGTCTCACTGTGCTTCTATCTATTGGCTAAACCGATTCTTGCGATCGGCCTGGAACTGCCGGAATGGGTCCGGTGACCCGGGCGGGGAGCATGCGTTCGGTGGAACAGGCCACCTGAGCTTTGCCTCGCCAGTCGGGCCCGGCCGACGAACGGCCAGCTCGATCACTCCTGTGCCGAAGCGCGGGCGAGGGCGAGTCGGGCGATCGCCTTGCGCGATTCTGTTAGCCTCAGCCCCGATGCTTGCAGGGCGTTATGGGCGACGCTGCCGCGCTCTGCCAGCAAGGCCAGCAAGAGGTGCTCGGTGCATACCTCGTGAGAGTTCAGCTTGCGCGCTTCCTCAATGGCTCGCGCGACGACGTTCCTGTAGTGCGGCGTGCCCGGGAGCCGACCAAAGACCCACGTATCTTCCATGCTCTTCTTGATCAGCTTGTCGATCTCGTCCCGAAGCTTCTTCTCATCGATCTGTCGCGCCGCGAGCAACCGGGCGCCGATTCCCGTGCCCTCTCTGGCGATTGCCAGCAGCACGTGTTCCGTGCCGACGTATTCCTGTTGGTACTCGCGTGCGATCTGGTTGGCCAGCTTGATAACTTGTTCAACGCGTTTGCTGAGCCGCTCGTACATGATCCCCTCTTAAGCCTGTGGCGACGACGGGTCCCGAAGATGACCCGAGCGCCCGGCTCGTGCGTCAGTGTTTGATGTAACTATAGCCCAAGCTCAACAATGCCACAAGGACCGAAGCGATTAGGGTGATCTTGATAATCTTGAGACGATTGGCGATTTCGCGATCCCGCCATTCGGCCAGGCGGCGGTCGATCTCGTCCAGTTTATGGTCGATCCGGGCCTCGATTTCATCGAGTTTCTCTCGGACGTAGTCGTCAGCGACGCCTTTGAGCCTGCTGGCTATGCCGCCCACGACGCCCTGTTCCTCGATTTGGTCTTGTAGGGACGCCCTGGCGGCGTTCTTCTCGGGCAAGAAGCGATACTCCTGCTCGGCCTCGGCCGATTGGCCGACGACGATCTTGCCGAACAGCGACGCAATCGCCGCCCGTCGCTTGCGCCGCAGTCGGTTCCACAGACTTTCAGCCCGCTTCAGCCGCTGCATTATTGTTTCGTCCGAATCCTCATCTCTGACGGTCAGCCCTCGCAGGCGCGCCAGCGCGACCAAGCCCCGACGCGATAGCCCGTCGAACTGCATTCGCCGAATCGTGGCGATCTGTTTGGCGAGCTCCTCCTTGCTGGCCGATTTGCGCACCGGGCGCCGCGCCCATACCACAATATCCAAGAGGGCTTGCCCGTCCAATTCCAGCAAGAGCTCCTGGCGATCGCGAATCAGCCTGAGGATCTCCCCGGGGGACGCATCCTCCGCAACCTGCAAGCCCAGCTCCTGCCCGTACCGGAGCAACTCGTCGGGCGGGAGATCGCTCAGAGCCGAACGCTGTTCACTCGTCCGTCGGGCCATGGCTCAGCCGATCAGGCCTAAGTGGCGATGCAACCAGATCACGCCGATCAACGCCGCCGTCAGAATCGCGATTCCCAGCAGATCGACGCTGAATCGGTGCACACGCACCCGCAGAAGGTGCAGCAGCAAATAGTCCCTGGCCAGCGCGGTCGAGCGACGCCCCGATGACAGGTATCGATGCCCGCGCCAGAGCGAGTGGCTGAACCTGACCACGCCATAGACCGCGCAGACTATGACCAGAACACGCCGGAAGAAGAAGAACAGATCGAACTCAGCCATCATCAGCGCGCCCTGCCTCGAAGGGCGGGCGGCCGGCACGCGCAACGGGTGCCAGTAACATACCCGATCCGCGCTGCCGGCAACAGGCACTTATCGCGGATGGAGCCGGGCGGGGGCGGACGAACGGGCGAGGCCGGCTCACGTTCGTGACCGTGCGTGGCCATGCACGGAGCAGCGTGCCGGCCCGCGATCCGCTATAATCCGGGCCCTTCGCTTGCGGATCTGTACGTATCCGCACCGGTCCACGGAGCACAGCCATGTCGCTGACCCGTCGCAAGTTCCTGGAATCCACCGCGGGCGGCGCCGTTCTGACCGCCTTGCCGCACGCAATCGCCGCAGACAAGCCCGCACGACGTCCCAGCCTGCTTTGGATCATGACCGACCAGCATCCGCTCAGCGGCGTGGCTGCCTACGGCAACGCCATCATCAAGACGCCCAGCCTCGATCGCATCGCCGCCGAGGGTGTGCGCTTCGATCGGTTCTTCATCTCGTCGTTCCCATGCAGCCCGTCACGGGCGACGTTACTGACCGGGCGCTACGCACATAGCCACGGGGTCGTGCGGAACGACATACTACTGTCCGACGAGATTCCGAGCCTCGGAACGATCCTGAAGCGCGCGGGCTACGCCACCGGCTACGTCGGCAAGTGGCATCTGAGCGGGCATATGTACCGCGACGTCCCCGGACGCAAGCCGTTCGACGGCGCGTGGTGCTGGCGGCGGATCGGTCACCCCCGCGCCTTCCATTTCGAGAAGGTTCGCGGCGGGACAGGTGAAGACGCCCCGCAGCACGGCTTCGACTATTGGCGCGGCGGGTTCAAGCACTATCACGCGCATCTGCGCAAGGTCGGCTTGGGCCATATGGTCGAGCAGAATCCGACCATCGGCAACCACAACATCGCCCCGAGTGGGCGCGAGGGCACGCACATATTCTCTCGCGTGCCAGCAGAGCACCACATCTCGGCATTCCTAGCCCAACAGGCCGTCGCATTCATCAACGCTCAGAAGGCCTCGCCGAAGCCGTTCTGTCTGGTCCTTTCCCTCTATGGCCCCCACTTGCCTGTGGCGCCGCCCAAGCCTTGGGACGAGATGTACCCCATTGAGAAGATACCTCTGCCACCGAATCATCGCGATAAGCTTGCCGGCAAGCCGCGGGCGCAGCGCCGCAACGAACGGATATACCGGCTGGGACGGTGGACCGACCAACAGTTCCGCGACTACATCAGGCGCTATTGGGGCTACTGCAGCTACATCGACGAGCAGATCGGCAAGGTCCTGGCTGCTTTGGATCGCAGCGGGCGAGGCGATGAGACCGTCGTCCTGTTCACGGCCGACCACGGCGACATGATCGGCGGGCACGGGATGGTCTTTAAGCTGACCCACTGCGGCTACGAAGAGTTGCTTCACGTGCCCTTCTTGTTGCGTTACCCACCCTTGATCAAGCCGAACAGCACTTGCGATGCATTGGCTGCCAGCGTGGACGTACTGCCGACGCTGCTTGAGCTGACGGGGATCGAAGCCCCCGCGGGCGTGCAAGGCCGGAGCTTTGCCGCAGCGGCACGAGGCAAGCAGGCACGCTTCCGCCAGGAGATCGTCTGCAACTCGGCCGAAAGGAACCTGACCATTTGTACCGGCCGATACAAGTTCGTACTCAACCACACTCCTCGCGATCTGGACGAACTCTACGACCTGGAAAACGACCCCGGCGAGCTGACGAACCTTGCCGCCCGGCCCGACTGCACCGACGTGCTCAAGGACCTCAAACATCGCCTCGCACATTGGCTTGATACGACCGGACATCCCTACGCAGCCGTCGTTACCGAGGCCCTGGCTGAGGCTCCGGCGGCTCGACAAGCCACGCGCCAGGCCCCGCGCCAAGCGCCTTGAGCCGTCGGACGTGC
>CAYGAN010000025.1:0-4233 GCA_964347585.1 uncultured Planctomycetales bacterium
GACGTGACGGTCGGCGACAATGCCAAGTACGACATTGTCTCGGACGGAGCGATCAACGCGCTCGACTTGTCGGAGTGCCGGATCGTGTTTACCCACACGGCCCCATAGGGCGCGGGTGGCTGGTCGCTGGCAACGGCCCGTTTGGGGCGGCCCAGTTCGCCTCGAGGAAGGACGGCCGATCGGGTATGGCGATGAGGGCGGCCTCACCCGAGCGTGGCGCACATATCCCGAAGGCAGTCCCGCCCAAGCGCTTGCAGGGCCTTGGCTTCTCCGGCCGGTCGCGGCTTGACCAGGTGAGGGACGCCCGCTAAGATGATAATGATAATCATTAGCTAACTTGGTCTCAGGCGGAGGGCCTAGGACCAAAAACTCGCGCTAGCGCTGGCGCGAGTTTTTTTGCGCCGGGTGCGTCGATCCGATGCCTGCAAACCGGCCATCCGCGTGCCACGGCTGGTCTGGCTAGCACGCCGTTCGCGTGGGCGGCCGACCCGACCGGCAGGGGCATGATTGTCCGCGAGTCGTACCGGCGCCTCGCCACCCTGTGAGCCGCAAGAGGAGGAAGCATTCGGCGTCACGCCCCCGACGGATAGTCTGGCCGATTTGCAGTTGCTTGCCCGCCTCAGGGGCGTGCTCTGGCGCGCGGGGAGTAGCACTCTATCGCAGATGTCCGTCCGCCAGCTTAAGAACCACCGGGACTCTAGTTGGAACGGTGCAAGGGCCTGCTCTGGCACGCGGCTGGCCCCGCTGCCTGCCAGGAGCAGGCATCGGCGGAACGCAAGCCGCGCAACACCGGGCTGGCTGACCGCGCTTTTCCGGGACGGTCGTTGTGATAATGAGAATCATTATCCGGAAAATGAAGCGGCGATCCGGCGGTTTGGGAAGAAACTCTTCGCGTAGCGCTTGGCGCCCGTGCAGATTCGTGGTATCTTTCTTGTGGAATTGGTTCAGGGGAGCGGTCTGAGAGAGACGCCCCGGTGGCGTGCTCTCTTTTCTTTTGCTGCTCATCGCGAGCAACGCACGTCTGCGGGGCCGGGGTCATCACTTTCTGCGGGGAGGTCATATCATGAAAAGCGCTCTCGTGACGCTGAGTCTGGTGTTCGCTACAGCGGCCTACGCCGATCCTGCTCCCGAGTGGTGGAAGATCCATTTTCTCGACGACGACTTCTTACCGGATGAGGACATGAACGGCTGGACCACCTACGGCTCGCAGACGTTCGCCAACCCGCCCGGCGCTGGGTTCGACCTCTGGACGCCCATCACCAACACGAACCGAGACCCCCCTGATGAGGTCGGCTATGCCGGCGTGCAGGTGGGTGGGGGTCTCGGCGGCGGCTTTGGTATGTGCAAGGGGTTCCAGGACGAGTATTACCCGCCGCCGATTACCAAGTACATTCATGTCTGGGTCCGCTGCCTGAGCTCTGACTGGGATTGGGTAATGACCCCGAATGCCCTGACCGTGCGGATCGGCTTGGACCCCAACGGCGGGACCGACCCGGGCTCGGACGACATCGTCTGGTCGGACCCCTACTGGGGCGACTGGGCCATGCTCGAGCTCGTCCTGCCGTGCGGAGAGGCTTGGGAGACGATCTTCGTTGACGTTCAGGGTTTCAACGACGGCTACGCTCAGATCCTGGTGGACCGCGCGGAGGCCTGGAAGGTGATACCCGAACCCGCCACGCTCTCGCTGCTTGCCCTCGGCGGGCTGGCGCTACGCCTGCGGGGCCGCGGTCATCACTTCCTTCCAGGATGTCATGTCCTGAGAAGCGCTCTTGTCCTGAACTGTGTTCTGTTGCTGACCGGTGCGGCCAACGCTGCCGTCGTCAACTTTGAGTGGGGCGAGATCAACGGGATGCCCTTGCCCAGGGGTGTGACCGAGACAACGTTGGCCCCCAGTGAGACCGCGGCGATCTACGTGTGGCTGGAACTGGAGGTGAGCGGGATTCCGCCAGCGCCTGAGCAGTTGGGTCTTTTTCTGTATGTGCTGAGCTGCTACCAGGAGCCGTCCGAGCCGCCCGACACCGAGATCATCGGCTACAGCGACCATCTCACGCCAGCTTACCGCTATGACAACGGTCCTGAACTCAAGGTGGGCTGGAGCTACACCGAGATAGTGCTCGAGGAAGGCTACGATCCAATCGAGGCGCCTCGTGAGTACCTGGTCTCGGACATCGTCATTCGCTGCGTCTCTGCGAGCGAGGACTGGTTCTATGTTGCCAACGAGACGTATGATATAGTCCTCGCGGCGCCGGACATGTTGACCTTTCTGCCGTTCACGATCGGTCACGGCTCGGCGAACGATCCGCTGCACCTAGTCCAGATCCCCGAGCCTGGGACGCTGTCACTGCTGCTTCTGGGCGCGCTGGGGTGGCGCCGGCGTGCTCTTTCTGTGTGTGGACGCCCGGCGCAAGGGTATGTGCGGGGGGCGCGCCGATGGTGGCAACGGCAACACCAACCAGGGAGAAGGGCGAGTGGGCTGGCGGGTGTTGCGATCTGCGTGTGGGCCGGTTCATCGGCTCTTGCTCATCAGGCGTTCTTCACGGGGTTAGGCGACTTGCCGGGCGGGAGCTTTGAGAGTTGGGCGTACGGCGTTTCGGCGGATGGCTCGACAGTCGTCGGGGTTAGCTACTCCGCGCAAGGCAGCGAGGCGTTCCGCTGGACGGAGGCGACCGGCATGCTCGGCTTGGGCGACTTGCCGGGCGATGGGTTCATAAGCGAGGCTCGCGGGGTTTCGGCGGACGGGTCGGTCGTGGTAGGCAGGAGCTGGTCGGCCTCGGACTTTGAGGCGTTCCGCTGGGCGGAGCAGACGGGCATGGTCGGGCTGGGTGGCCCGCCCGGCGAAGCGTTCCCCAGGGAAGCGAACGGCGTGTCTGCGGACGGATCGGTCATTGTTGGGGCCACCACCGACCCTCAGGCCTTCCGGTGGACGGGTGCGGAGGGCGTGGTCACTCTCGGCGGGGGGACGGCCCGCGATGTCTCCGCGAACGGGTCGGTGATAGTGGGAGGGGCCCCGGCCTTTCGCTGGACAGCGGAGCACGGCATGGTTGGTCTCGGGCCGGGCACCGCTTATGGTGTCTCCGCCGACGGCTCAGTCATCGTTGGCGTATCGGTGGGCGAGCCCTTCCGTTGGACGGAGGCGACCGGAATGGTCAGTTTGGGGGGTCCCTACGGTGCGGCGTACGGTGTCTCGGCGGACGGATCAGTAGTTGTGGGAGAGGGAAGCGATGGCGCGTTCATCTGGGACGCCACCAACGGGATGCGAGACCTGCGCGACGTGCTGGTCAACGACTTTGGGCTGGATCTGACCGGGTGGGCTCTCGTTTCGGCGCAGGGCGTCTCAGGCGACGGACTCACCATTGTGGGGTGGGGTGAGTATGCGTACAGCAGCTTTCCGCCCGCAGTCCGAGTCGAAGCCTGGATTGCCCACATCCCCGAACCCGCCACGCTCTCGCTGCTTGCCCCTGGCGGGCTGGCGCTGATCCGCCGTCGCCGTTGACACTGACGGGAACGGGAAAGAAGCTTGCGCCATCAGCGGGCCAGCCCGGACGGCTGGGCAAGAAGACCAAGGGGGTACAAGGTGCACGCGCGGGGTCGTGCGGGACGGTGTAGCGGCGTGCAGATTCGGGGCAATCTCGGCTGATGGGCAGACCGCAACGCCTGACTCGTGCCCTGCGGTTTGCCTCGGGGGTCTGACTGTCCCTGGTTCGAGTTCGAGTCGTTTCGAGAATGGTAATCATTCTCAAGAAGGTAAGCGCCCCGTTGGCTGACTGTGAGTTCGCGAGGTTTTCTGGGAAAAAGCTTGTACGCTCGGCGGCGCGCGGTAGAATACCGTTGAAAATGTGGGACGTGGGGGTGCTGAGAGAGACGCCTGAGTGGCGGGCTCTCTTTTCTTTTGCCCGGCGCGGGTGGAATCAGCTTCTGAGGTGAAGTTTATGGGTTCTAGCCAAGGGGTCATGTCATGACACGGATACCTGTGGTTGTCGGGTTGTGTGCTCTGTTCCTCGTGGCGGCGCCGGCCGAGGCCGCCGTGAGCTGGCACTACGCCTCGCCGCTCACCGTCACGGAGACCATCACTGCTCTCGGCGGTGGCTCCTACCGCTACGAATACTCTTTTGTCAACGTGGATACGTCCCCAATTTGGCATTTCGGAGTTAACACGACCTTCGTCGCCCAAGGTGAATGCGGAACCCTGTTCACCGGGCATCCCACCTGGGGCGGGCCAAACTGGAACCCGAT
>CAYGAN010000025.1:4243-4692 GCA_964347585.1 uncultured Planctomycetales bacterium
TGACGCCCGCAACCTCGACCCGAACATCGTCGGCGTCGCGGACACAGGCACCGTGCCGTGGGAAGATCCGTCCACTTCAATACAACTGAGCGAGGCGGCTTCCGGATTCTCATACATCGCGTCCACGTACGACTCTTCGCCGAAGTATTACTGGTACGAGACGCTCGCCTCGGGGTACGTCAAGACGAACGGGACGGGCAAGGTTGCCGCCGTCGGATTGACGATCCCTGAGCCGGGTACACTATCGGTAGCGATTCTGGGCGGGCTGGGGCTGATCCGCCGCCGTCGTTGATGGTGAAGGAAACGGGAAAGAAGCTTAGCGCCGGGCCATAGGACCATACCTGTGGCCCGCTTTATTGTCTGTGCTCCGACAGCTCGCAATCGCTCACGAACGTGCACGGTTTAGAAACGCGCGCGGCGCTGGGGGTCATGCGGCGCCATCCAAATTG
>CAYGAN010000025.1:4702-22177 GCA_964347585.1 uncultured Planctomycetales bacterium
CGGGATTGCCAAGGCTGCGATGCCACCGGCTGCAGGGCAGTAGCCCCGCTGCCCCCGGTAGGCGGCCGTTTCGATCCGGCAGGGTCGAAGCCACATTTCAGACAGATCCGCTTCGAGAATGAGAACTATTCCTAGAAGTTCAGTCAGACTGATCGTCATCTGCTAGTCCCCCAGCTCGGCGCCGTAAGGGCTTCCAAAATGCGCAGGCCGTGGTACAGTGCGATGCAACAAGTTGTGACAGGGGAGTCGAGTGAGAGAGACGCTTGAGTGGCGGGCTCTCTTTCATTTCATGTTGCCCGGCGTGTGCGACTGGACAGATGCCAAGTCCTGTTGAAATCGAAACCGGAACGGGACGTGGCTCCCGCCGAAGTGACAATCCCTTGAGGCTACGCGCCAGATGATGGGGCAGTAGGGCTAGCCGCCTGCAGTTGCGTAGTGGACGGGCCGTTGCTGGCGCGCGGGTGGTTGTGCTGATGGCGCCCTTCCTCGCTGTGGCTGTTGGCGGCACGCCGAGTTGAGCCCGGGCCGCCGAGTGAGTCCTGGCGGATACGCGGCGCTACGCTATGCCAACGAGGGTGGCGTGCGAGAGGCCGGCTCTCCTGCGATAGACCGTCACGCGCGCGGCGGACGGGGTTGTGCGAGCGGATCTGGTATTCGTGTCTTCGGTGGGCGCACATTGGGTAAAGGAGCACTTCGATGACGCGGACAAGGCAGGCAATCGTGTGTGCGGGACTGGTTGGCGTGCTGCTCGGGCCATACTTGCGGCGGGCAGAGGCTGGCGGCGGCTCCATCGTCGGCTGGGGCTCCCAGGTCGTCGGTGTCGATCTGAGCGGCGGCTTCGTCGCCGTGGCGGGGGGCGGCGTTCACAGTCTCGGTCTCAAGGGGGTCGGGATCGAGTCGGTCGCGAGCATGGCCGACCACGGTGCCGCAGGCGAGATCGGGCTCAACGTGAATCTGACGGCATCCATGCTGCCGGCAGACGGTGCCCTCGTAACCACCGAGAGCCGGGAGGCGGGCATCACCAAGCTGGTGATCGACTGCGACGGCGACGTGACGCTGCCGAGCCCACCGGAAGATGCGGTCCAGTCGATCGTTGGAGTGAACAACGGCGACGTGACCGGCAACGTCTTGAGCGTGACGGCCCTCGCCGACGTGATCACGATCCACCTGACTGCTCTGCCGGATCAGGACACCTACACGGTTACCTTGGCCGCCGAGGCAATCGCGGGCGATAACGACTTCATGATCCGGGCGCTTCAGGGCGAGGTAAACAACGCCAAGTATGACATCGTCTCGGACGGCGCGATCAACCCGTTGGATATGTCGCGTTGCCGATCCTGCTTCGCGCACACGGCGCCGTAGGCGCGCAACTGCCTTCGGCATAGTCCATGTTTGTGGGCTGGCGTGATCGTTGAACCGGGCAGGCTTTCGCTGTTTGCTCTCGGTGGGTTGGCGCTGCTGCGGCGGCGGAAGGCGTGACCTACGTAGGAAAAGAGAAGGAAGCTTAGCGCCGGGCCATAGGACCATACCTGTGGCCCGCTTTATTCGTGGGCGCAGACAAGCTCCCCAACATGGGGTCGGGGTCGCATCGAAACGCGCCGCCAACAGGATCAGGAACGAACGCGAATCGTCGGCGCCGACCCAGAAGCCGGGCAAGCCGATTAAGCGGCTTGGCGCCGCTGGCGCAGGGCGAAACGTATGCTGTGAGAGGCAAGACTCAGCGGCGTAGGCTCGGCGGACCAGCCAAGCCAGGTGCGCGCGGGCACGCGGTTGGGACCATGCAGCGGCATCCAAATTGGCGCGGCTTCGGGATTGCTGGGGCCGCGAGGGCATCGGCTGCGGGGTGGCAGCCCTGCCGCCAAGTGCAGGCAGAGCCACGATTTGGTTTTGCCCGGCTGGAGTCCGGTCCCCACCGAGCCACTGCGAAAGCGCGAATCATTCTCAAGAAGGGGAAACGGGCAGCGCTAGAGAATCCCCAAGAGAATACGGCCTTTGGGCTTGGCGCAGGCCCAACGTGGTAGTATCCTTATAGTGTAGAGGATTTCCATGGGAGTGGCCTGAGAGAGACGCCCTGGCGGCGGGCTCTCTTTTCTTTTGCCCAGCGGGGCCAAGGCACGTCGGACCAGGACTTCCCACTGGGAGGTCGCCCGTGAGAACGGCGCTAATGTTGAGCATTGGTTGTGTCCTGCTGCTAACTTGCCTGGCAAGCACGCATGTGCTCGCGATGGACGGGGCCGCCGTCGGTGACCAGCCCACACCAGAGCCCTACTTTGTTGTTGAGACTGCTACAATGGGGCCAACGGGTCAAAACGGTGGAAGTTCTGTGCGTGAAACCCAATACTTAGGCGTAAGCTTCACTCTCCCCGACGCCGTGAGGCTCACGAGAGTGGGTGGACACTTCGGATCTTTCACAAATGCGCCTGACTACGACACAATATTCTTTGCGATTACGCCTCTACAGCCGAATGGCTTCCCGGAGCCACCGACCGCCGGCGGCGGCCCACCGCCACTTTCCGATGCGATCTATAGCGGGACAATAGACGTGCCCGGTACAACCACTTGGCCAAGCGACTCGGATGAAATCCTCGTTGACATCAACTATTCCATAGACCCCGGAGACTACGCACTTGTCTTCGGCGCAGGGGGAAAGTTCGGTTCCAGTGTGACAACGTCGAGCTTCGCTCCTCACCAGGAGCAGGATCTTATCGGGTCACCGACGCTTTTCTATTGGGTTAGCGGCAACAACAGTTGGGAACTCCTCCAATTCAATACACGGTTCCTTTTGGAAGCCGTTCCCGAACCGGCCACGCTCTTGCTGCTTACGCTTGCCGGCTTGCCGCTGCTTCGGCGGCGGAGGCGATAACGTAGGAAACGGGAAGGAAGCTCATCTTAGCGCCGGGCCATGGGACGACTCCTGTGGCCCGCTTTGTTGTCTGGGTTTGTGTTCCGCGGGCCGACACGCCGTGTCGCCTTCCGGCAGAAAGGCGACGCCGACAGTCGCGCCGGGGCGCAGCACAACTCCGGCAGCACGACAGCTTTAGACGCTTGCTGTCAGTCTCAGGCAGCAGCAGGCAGGAAGGGTGAGAGACGGGATTCGAACCCGCGACCCCTAGGACCACAACCTAGTGCTCTAACCAACTGAGCTACTCTCACCATCGCGAACGGTCTGTGCGACTGTCGCCGGTCGGTGCGGCCCCCCGTGCGCCGGCGAGAGTCGTCGTGTAATAGGATAGATTGCCCGCCCTACGAGTTCAATGCTTACGCTCGCGCGCGGGCGAGACAGGGTCACCTGGCGGCGCCGACTCTTGACAGGAAATCCAAAGTCCTGTAACAAGGATAAGTTGCGCGCGACGGGAGCAACGTCCAGACAGGTGGGGCGGCGATGAACCTGGAAGAGCTGCGTCGTAAGATAGACGAGCTCGATGAGCAGATTATCGACTTGTTGAACAAGCGTGCTGAGGTCGTAATCGAAGTCGGCAAGATCAAGCACGTCAGCAAGGCGCCGATCTACTCGCCCGATCGGGAACGGTTTATCTTCGAGAAGGTGGTCAAGGTGAACCGCGGGCCGCTGCCGGACGCAGCCCTGAAGGCGATCTGGCGCGAATTGATGAGCGCGTCGTTCGCGCTGGAGAAGCCCATCCGTATCGCGTACCTGGGCCCCGAGGGGTCTTTCAGCCACTTGGCCGCCACGGAGAAGTTCGGTTCGTCGGTGGAGTACGAGGCTGTGGCGGACATCGCGGGCGTTTTCACCGAGGTGTCCAGGCGACATGCGGACTTCGGCGTGGTGCCGGTCGAGAACTCCACCGGCGGGGGCGTGATTGATACGTTGGACGCCTTCATCGACAGCGACGTGAAGATCTGCGCTGAGATCAACCGGGCGATTCGCCACAGCCTGCTCGCAAATTGTCGGATCGAACAGATCGAGCGGGTCTATTCCAAGCCGGAGGTATTCGCACAGTGCCAGCGGTGGCTGAGCGAGACGGGGCTGGCGGCCAAGACGATCCCGGTCGCTTCGACCAGCAAGGCCGCCGAAATGGCCGGATCTGAGCAGCGCGCAGCCGCGATCGGCAGCGCCCTTGCTGCCGAGCTCTATCGTCTCGGTGTCGTAACCGAGAACATCGAGGACAACCCGAACAACGTGACGCGATTTGTGGTGGTGGGCAGGAGCTGCGCCCAACCGACCGGCGATGACAAGACGGCAATGATGTTCATCACCGCGCACAAGGCTGGGGCGCTGGCGGATATGTTGGCGGTGTTCAAGCAGAACGGCATTAACCTCACGTTCATCCAGTCGCGTCCGAGCAAGAAGCGCAACTGGGAGTATTACTTCTTCGTGGACGCCGAGGGCCACATGGAAGACGAGAACGTGGCCACCGCCATCGGGCAGGGGCGCGCACATTGCCGGGAGCTGGACGTGCTGGGCTCTTTTCCGCGTGCCGGTGAGGTACTGTAATCGCGACCGGCGGCGCTGAACTGGGACACATCGACCGCGGCCTTCGTTTCTGAGGTCCCATTCGGCCGAGGCCCCTGTTCGAAGGGTTTGCCTTCTGGGGGATGGGGTTCTCTCAACAAGCCAGGTAGGTCCGCTCGCCGTAGCGCATGGCGGGGTTGGCGACGGAGAACTTCCTCGGAACCGGCTGGGCCGCCGGAGTGAAGAGCAGACGAGACGGGGCGGGCAGGCTTCGCGACCATGATTGTCATACTCAAACCACACGCTACCGACGAGCAGATCGAGCACGTTGCCGATCGAATCCGGCAGATCGGCCTGACGCCGCACATCTCGCGTGGCGAGTTTCGCACAATCATCGGGGCTATCGGGGAGGAGAGGCCCTATCAACATCAGCCGTTGCTGGAGGCGCTGGATGAGGTCGAGTCGGTGCTGCCGATCATGCGGCCGTACAAGCTCGCCTCCCGCGAGTTTCACGAGCAAGACAGTGTCTTTATGGTGCGCAACGTGACCGTTGGCGGGCCGAACGTGGCGATCATTGCCGGGCCCTGTGTCATTGAGAGCCGCGAAGTGCTTTTCGACGTGGCCGGGACGGTCAAAGCGGCCGGGGCTCACGTCCTGCGTGGCGGGGCCTACAAACCCAGGACCTCGCCCTATAGTTTCCAGGGACTGGGCCGGGACGGGCTGGCGATGCTGGCCGAAGCCCGCGAGCGGTTTGACATGCCCGTCATTACCGAGGTGATGGACCCGCGCGACGTGCCGCTCGTCGCCGAGTACACCGATATATTCCAGATCGGCGCACGCAACATGCAGAACTACAATCTGCTCATGGAAGTGGGTAAGACGCGGATCCCCGTGTTCCTGAAGCGAGGGATCGCCGCGCCGACCAAAGAGTTGTTGCTGTCGGCGGAGTACGTAATGAGCGAGGGGAATCACCAAGTGATGGTCTGCGAGCGGGGGATGCGGACCTTCGAGACCGAGACGCGATTCACCCTCGACGTGAGCGCGATACCCGTGATCCAGGAGGTGTCTCATCTGCCCGTTTTCGCCGATCCATCGCATGCGGCGGGCAGGCGCAGCCTGATTCCGGCGCTGGCGTGTGCGGCCATCGCAGCCGGGGCTCACGGGGTGATGATCGAGGTACACAACTGTCCGGAACGAGCCCTGTGCGATGGGCCTCAGGCGGTGATGCCTGCCGAGTTCCGGGATCTGATGGATCGGATACGCCGAATTGCCCAGGTGGTCGGCAAAGTGTTCTCGGTCTCGGCCGAGCGGGCGTCACGCTCCTAGCTGACCGGCGGAGGCGGTGCCGCGCGGACGGACGTGACCGGCTGTGGCGATCGTGGTCGGGGCCGAAGTTCCGGCGGTTTTGCTCGGGGCGGCCGATAGTAGGAGTACGTGATGCGGCGGCTTTTCATTGCCGGCAACTGGAAAATGAATAACACGTTGGCCCAGGCGTGCGCCTTGGTCGAGGGGGTTCGTGGCGCTCTGCCGCGGGAGCCATCCGTCGATGTGGCGGTCTGTCCCCCGTTTACACTCCTTGTCCCGATTGGTCAACAGCTGGCGGGTACGTGCATCAAGCTTGGTGCCCAGGACGTGTACTTCGAACCCAAAGGTGCGTTCACCGGGGAGATCTCGGCCGAGATGCTCAAAGACGCCGGGTGCACGTACGTGATCATCGGGCACAGTGAGCGCCGACACAAGCTGGGCGAGACCGACAAGGTGGTCAGCAAGAAGGTTCGGGCGGCCTTGAGTGGCGGGATGGAGGTGATCCTTTGCGTGGGCGAGACGTTGGAACAGCGCCACGCCGACCAGACCGAGCAGGTCGTGGCTGAGCAGATCGACGCAGCCTTCGGCGATGATCTGGCCGATCCCTTGCGGATTACCGTGGCGTACGAGCCGGTTTGGGCCATCGGCACGGGGCACAACGCCACGCCCGAGCAGGCCCAGCACGCGCATGAGTTTATTCGCTCTCGTCTGGGGGCGATGTATAATAAGGATGTGGCTGACCGCCTGCGTGTTCAGTACGGCGGCAGCGTGAATCCGTCGAACGCGAAGGGGCTATTGTCTCAGCCGGATGTTGATGGCGCGCTGGTGGGGGGAGCCAGTCTGAACGCCGACGACTTTACCGCCATCATCCAGGCCGCCATCAAAGCCAAGCGGTCGTCGGGATAGGTTCCGCCGTTGCGGTGCAACGGAGGGCCATCATTAGGTATTGCTGAGGACACCACGATGTCGGTTCTCGCGGCCATGACGTGGGGTGAGTCGATCCTGGGGGTCTCGTTCATCGTCGTCTGCGTGCTGCTGATCCTGATCGTCTTGCTTCAAAAGGGGCGAGGCGGCGGGCTGAGCGGCGCGTTCGGCGGCGTAGGTGGGCACAGCGCGTTCGGCGCCAAAACGGGCGACGTGTTCACGTGGCTCACGGTCGCCCTGGCCGGGTTGTTCCTGTTATTGGGTGTCTTGGGCAACTGCGTACTAATACCCGAGCCCAGCCCGCCGGTTGTTCCCGGTCAGCAGTCTGCCCCCGGGGGAGGGACCTCCGGTGAGGCTCCGGCCGGTCAGCCCATGCCGGTTGTCCCGCCCGGCGAAGGTTCCCCAAGCGATACGGCGCCATGATCCTCTCGATGACAGGATACGGTGACGCGCAGGGCTCGCAGGACGGGGTCAGTTACGCGCTCGAAATCCGCAGCCTGAACAACCGGTACTTCAAGGCGGCGATCAAGCTCCCGGAGCATTTGCAGTTCCTGGACGCGGATGTGGAGAAGCTGCTGCGCAGCCGCGTCGGCCGAGGCAGCATCAGTTACAGCCTGCGTGCCCGCGACACCAGCGCCGAGGCTGCCTACGAGGTCAACATTGCCGCCGTCGAAAGTTACCTCAAGCAGTTGAAGGACGCAGCCGGTCAGAGAGGATCGGTCTCGATCGATCTGGCGATGATCCTGGCCCTGCCGGGTGTTTGCCAGCCACGAGAGCTTGACCCCTCGCAGCGCGAACGCCAGTGGCTGCTGATCGAGCAGTTGACGAATGCTGCAGTGGACCGGTTGCTGACGATGCGGCGCGACGAGGGAAAAGCGCTGCGCGAGGTCTTGCTGCGTCATTGTGCCGCGTTACGCGAGCATCTGGCTAGGATAGGTGAAAGGGCTCCTGAGGTCGTGACCGACTATCAGGATCGTCTTCGGCAGCGCGTCAACGTCCTGCTGGCCGGCGCTCAGCTCGAGCTGGATCGGGACGATCTGATCAAAGAGGTGGCCATCTTTGCTGAACGGTGCGACATCCGCGAAGAGGCGGATCGCCTCGGCAGCCATCTCGATCAGTTTGAGGCGGTGTGCGACAGCACGGAGCACGCCGGCCGGAAGCTCGATTTCCTCGCCCAGGAGATGCTGCGGGAGGCCAACACGATCGGCAGCAAGGCCAATGACCCGGCCATCGCTGTCCGCATCGTGGAGGTCAAGGCGTTGATCGATCGGCTCAAGGAGCAGGTGCAGAACGTGGAGTAGGTCGGGGGCGGAGCCCCTGCCACGTCGCCGGGGCCGGAAGCCCGCCAACCGATCGCGCTGCGAGGCCCTGCGATTTGCCAGGCGTGATCCTGTCGGATTGAGTTCGGCTGGCGCCGTACGCGAGGGTAAGGTGATGGGAGAGCGGGATCGCGACGGGTGTGTCGTGGTCATCAGCGGGCCGAGCGGCGTGGGTAAGTCAACCATATGTAGTCGCCTGGCCGAGCGGCTTGGGGCTGAGCTGAGCGTATCGGCCACCACCAGACCCAAGGGTAACGACGAGATCGATGGACAGAACTACCGCTTTCTGTCCCGCCAGCAGTTCGAGGCTAAGATCAAGGCCGGCGAGTTCCTGGAGTACGCCGAGTACCTGAACAACCTCTACGGCACGCCGGCAAAGCCCGTGCACGAAGCGATCGGGCAGGGTAGAATCATGGTATTGGAGATCGAAGTGCAGGGCGGCCTTCAGGTGGCCAGGGCGTTTCCTGATGCGATTATGATCTACGTCTTGCCGACCGACCCGGCGGTTCTGGTGGATCGTATTCAAGGCCGGGGGCGCGACCGGGGGGAAGTAATCAAGCAGCGCCTGGTCAACGCAGACGGAGAGATCCGCTTCGCCCGTGACTCGGGCGTTTACAGGCACTTCGTCGTCAACGACGTGCTCGATGAGACCGTTGACGAGATCGTTGAGATTATCAAGCGCCAGAGAACGGGCTAGGCATCGCGTCCCCGGTGAGGGCGGGTCCCGCTCCTGGCGAGTATCAAGTGGAGGAAGAACGGCCTGATGATTGATGCGCTCAAGTCCGACGAGATCATCAACAAACTGGGAGGGCGGTTCAAACTGACCGCATTGGTGCAGAAGCGCTGGCTGGAGCTGATGCAGGGCGCCAGGCCAATGGTCGAGGGCAACTTTCGCACGCCGATGCAGTTGATTATCCAGGAGATCCTGGAGGGTAAGATCGCCATCGACTACGAGCAATCCGACATTGACCCTGAAGCAGGCAAAGACTGATCCGCCCGCGGGCGACCTGGACGGCTATGAGGCGGTCCTGGGCGTGTGCGGCGGGATATCCGCTTACAAGGTCTGCGCAGTCGTCTCGTCGCTCGTGCAGCGCGGGGCCGGCGTGAGCGTCGCGATGACGCGATCCGCGCGTAGGTTCGTCGGGCCGACGAGCTTCCAAGCCCTGACGTGCCGGCCGGTGCTGCTGAGCCTGTGGCAGGGGCAGTCTCACTACGACCCGCAGCACGTGCGACTGAGCGAATCAGCGGATCTGTTTCTGATCGCCCCGGCGACTGCGAACATGATCGGCAAGATTGCCGGCGGCATTGCCGACGATCTGGTCAGTACGATGGTCCTGAGCGCCGACTGTCCCGTGCTGCTGGCCCCGGCCATGAACACGCGTATGTGGAACAATCCCATCGTGCAGCGCAACGTCGCTTGCCTCAAGGAGCTGGGCTATCAGTTCATCGGTCCGGAGTCGGGTTGGCTGGCCTGTCGCGAGGTGGGCCTGGGCCGGATGTCGGAGCCCGGCCAAATTGTGGACCGCGTTGTCGCGCTGCTCAAGCAGCGCCTGCCCAAGAGCAAAGCCCCGTCCGAGTAAGACCCCCTGCGGTCATAGGCCTTGCCTCTGATTGTGGGGAGCGCGGAGGTCCGATCGTGCGCGTCTTGGTCAATGCCGGCCCTACGCGCGAGTTCCTCGATACGGTCAAGTTCCTGACTACTCCTTCGTCCGGAAAGATGGGTTACGCGCTGGCCGGCGTGGCCGCCAAACGCGGGCACCGGGTCGTGCTCGTGACCGGGCCGGTAGAGATCAAGCCGCCGGCCGGCGTTCGGGCGGTGATCGTCACGACCGCATCTGAGATGCTGGCCGTTTGCCGACGTGAATTCAGAAGTTGCCAGGCGGCTTTGATGACCGCTGCGGTATGTGACTATCGGCCGCGCGTTCGAGCCGACAAGAAGCTCTGGCGTCGGAACCGCCCGCTGGCCGTGACCCTGGAACCTACCGAAGACATCTGCGCCACTCTGGGCAGGATCAAGGCGAAGCGCGTCGTGATCGGCTTTGCCATGGAGGATCACGATCACCGCAAGCACGCCGAGCAGAAGCTGCGCAGGAAGAATTGTGACGCCATCGTGCTGAACGGCCCGGAGAACCGCGGCGGCGACCGCGCCACCGTTCGGATCCTCACCGCTGACGGGAAGTGGTCGGCTCCCGTTTCGGGAACGAAGCGAGCCGTAGCCGGTCATATCATCAGACTCGCCGAACACTTGGCGGGCCAGGCGTAGATCAGCGGCGCTCGGCAGGGCCGGAAACGCCGGTCCAGGGACCGCAACGTCCCAGCTACTCGTATCGCAGTGCTTCCACGGGATCGAGGCGACTGGCCCGCCAGGCCGGGTAGAACCCGCTCAGGATGCCTGTGAAGATCGCCACGGCTACGGCCAGTAGGATGGTCTTCTCGGAGATGTGTGGCACGAGCGGGGCCAGCGAGGACTCGACAACATGCGCAATTGCCCAGCCAAGCCCCATCCCCATCGGCACGCCCAGCGCGCAGATCGTGGCGCTTTCGATCAAGAACTGCCAGAGGATGTCCCACCGCTGGGCGCCGATGGCCATACGGACGCCGATCTCGCGCGTTCGCTCGGTGACCGAGACGAGCATGATGTTCATGATCCCGATGCCGCCGACCACCAGGCTGATGCCGGAGATCGCGAAGAACACGCCCTGCAGGATGCGGGTCACCTTGGTGAACTGCGCCAGAAGTTCTTCCTGAGTGTCGATCCGGAAATCGTCGGGTTCGCCGACCCTCAGTCCGTGGCGACGCCGCAGGGCTGCACCGAGCTCTCGGCTGACGCGATCCGTGGCCTGCGGGTCAGTAACCTCCACGGAGATCTGGCTGAGCGAGCGGGGGTTGAACAGGCGCCTGGCCCGCGTGATGGGGATGTACACGTTCAGATCCGCCAAGGTCCCGGCGATGAAGCCTTTCTCTTCCATCACCCCGACTACGCGGAACTCGACGCGCGCGATGCGGATGGAATCGCCGGCGGCCTGGCGTTGCTCGAAGAGATGCCCAGCGACCTTTGCCCCGAGCACGGCCACGGGCTTATTCGCGACGGATTCGGCGCGGCTGAAGAAATTCCCGGAGGTCGCCTTGTACTTTAGGATGTGCGCGTACTCCGGGGTCGTTCCGATTATCATCGCGGCGCGGTTGTCCGTCGCGGAGCGGACCTGCGCGAGGCCGTGGATCTCGGGCGCGACGGCGGACACCTGGCTCGACCGGGCGACGGCTTCTGCGTCATCCATATCCAGGGTTCTTCCCGATTCGACGTGCCGGCCCTGCACACGCATGCCCCCCGGCTTGATCCACAACACGCCCGAGCCGACCTTCTGCATGCTTTCGACCACTTCCTTGGTGGATCCCTCCACCGTGGCGATCGCGGCGATCACGGTGCCGATGCCGATCGTGACTCCCAGCACGGCCAGCCCTGAGCGCAGAAAGTTGGCCCGCAAACTGAGCAGTGCCGAAAGCAGTATCCGAAGATAGAACATCACGTATCCGCCCGGAAACTAAGGCTCAGTATCCTCGATGATCTTGCCGTCGAGCAGGCGCACGATTCGCTGGGCCTGTTCGGCGATCGTCTGCTCGTGGGTGACCAGCACGACCGTGGCGCCGCCGGCGTGTAGCTCGTGGAACAGCTCCATGATCTGAGCGCCGGTTCTACTGTCGAGATTGCCGGTCGGCTCATCGGCCAGGAGCAGCGAAGGGCTGTTCACGATCGCCCGTGCGACGGCCACGCGCTGTCGTTCCCCGCCCGAAAGCTCTCCGGGCGCATGCTTGGCGCGTTCGGCGAGCCCGACCTTTTCGAGCGCCTTCATTGCTTGCCGCCGCGTCCGCGTCTTACGGGCATACAAGAGCGGCATGGCGACGTTGTCGGCGGCTGTGGCCCGGCCGATCAGGTTGAACGTCTGAAACACGAACCCGATCGAGCGGTTGCGAATCCGCGCAAGCTGGCGATCGTTCATGCCGCTGACCAGTGCGCCGTCGAACTGATACGCCCCGCTGGTCGGCCGATCCAGGCACCCCACCACGTGCATCATCGTGCTCTTTCCGCTGCCGGAAGGGCCGACGATACTCACGAACTCCCCGCGCTCGATCTGGATGCTTACGCCGTCAAGTGCGCGCACCTCGCTCTTGCCCATGGGGTAGATCTTGGTGACGTCTTGCAGTTTGATCACAGCGTCATCCGCGAGCGGGTTCCTCACAGCCCGAGGCGATCTTGTCCGGCGGCGGCGAACCCGGCGTGGCTAGGAGCCCTCCCGCCCGCCGCGAGGGCGGATTCGCTTCGGCCGGACCTCGTACACCTTGTCGCCTTCTTTCAGGCCACTCTTGATGAGCACGTTCTCCCCGTCGCTTTGGCCGATCCAGACCCGCCGCTCCACGTCGTCCAGGCGGCCGTCCCCGTTCGTGTCCTCGGGCACGTACACGACGTACTTGTCCCGGTCCCTCTTGTGGACCGCTCGGTACGGCACGCACAGCCCGCGGAAGCGACGCGGCCTGAAGTCCACCGTGGCCTGCATGCCCAGGCGAACCCGCTTCACGCGGGGGTGGTCGTACAGCTTCAGCCGCACCCTGTACGTGGAGATGTTGCTTCGCAGTTCCGGCTCCTGTGCAATCTCCGTGATGCGGCCGACGAACTTGAGGCCCTCCAGGGCGTCGAACGTGATGGCGGCCTCGTCAGATCTGGTCGGTTGAGTGGTACTGGCCGACCCTGCATCGTCAAGCCCGCGCGCCTCCGCATACTCTTGCGCGTCTGCGACCATCTCGCTGACCTTGTCGATGTCGGCCTCGTCCACGTCCGCCTCGACCACCACTTGGCTGGTGTCCGCCAAGACCATCAACACCGTCCCGCCGCCGATCGTCGTGATGCCCGAGCTGATCACTTGCCCGATGGCCACGTTGATCTGCACGACGCGACCGTCGATCGGGCTGAAAATCGTGGTCTCCTTCAGACGGTCGTTGGCCTCTTTGAGCATGTGATCAGCCCGTCTCAGAGCGGCGTGGGCAGCTTTGACCTCGTGGCGGGCTCGATCCACGGCGATCTCGCCGGTTTCGTCAGCCTGCGTTTGGTCGGCCTTGGCGGCGGCTAGACTGTGCTTGGCGCCTGCTCGTGCACTTTTAGCCTGGTTGCGCATCCGGCTGGCGAGGAGCCATTCGGTACGGCTCGCTCGCTGGTTCTTGAAGAGTTTTTCCACCCGGTCGAATTCCATTTGGGCATCCGCCAGCTTCGACTCGGCGATCTCCAGGTTGGCGTTGGCCAGCTCCATGTTGGCCTTTGCCCGCTCTTTGTTGATCGGCAGGTCTGCGATGGCTTGCCTGAGCACAGCCTCGCGGACGGACAGATTCGCCTGGGCCTGCTCGAATTCACTCTGGGCGGCTTCCACCCGAAGCTGCTCGTCCTTTGGATCGAGCTTAATGAGCACCTGGCCGTCGGTGACGTTCTGGCCTTCAGTGACCGGGATTTCCTGGACCGTTCCGTTGGCTTTCGACTTGATCTGGACGCGCAGGGATTCCTTTGCCACCCCGCTGGCGCTGACTTGCAGCGTCACGGTGCCCGTTCTTGCCAGGGCGATCTCGCCCTCCTCCTCGAACACGGACCCCCTGGCTCCGAGCCAAACGAACGCGCCCACCACGACGACCACGACAACGACGGCGATAATGATCTTTCTGATCATGGCTTCACCCGGCCTTTCCGGTGTTGGCTTCGGCAGGTGCAGTTACGACGTGCAGCGGCGGAGCCGCCCTGCCGTCACAATTCTAGCGGCTGATATTCCATCCCGAACGTCTCGGCGACCGCCCGGTTGGTGATCCTGCCGGACTGGATATTGACCCCGCGGGCGATCCCCGGGTCCTGGCGGGCCGCTCTTTTGTACCCCAGATTCGCGAGCGTCAGGGCGTATGGCAACGTCGCGTTGGTGAGCGCGAAGGTGCTGGTCCGCCCGACCGCTCCCGGCATGTTGGTCACGCAGTAGTGCACCACTCCGTCCACGATGTACGTGGGATCGGAATGGGTCGTTGGTCGGGCCGTCGCCACGCAGCCTCCTTGGTCGATGCCGACGTCAACGATCACCGCGCCGGGCTTCATCAGCTTCAAGTCGGATTCATGGATCAGCACGGGACACAGCGCACCCGGTATCAGGACGGCTCCGATGACGAGGTCGGCCTCTTGCACGTAGCGGCGGATGGTGTGCGCGTTGCTGTGGACGGTGCGCACGTTGGCCGGCATCACGTCGTCCAGGTACCGGAGTCTATCCAGATCGATGTCCATAATGATCACGCGAGCGCCGAGCCCGGCGGCCACCTTTGCCGCGTTGGTTCCTACCACGCCACCTCCGAGGACGAGGACCTCTCCCGGTTTCACCCCAGGAACGCCGCCGAGCAGGATCCCTCGTCCCATCATCGGGCACTCCAGGTACTTGGCGCCTTCCTGGATGCTCATCTTGCCGGCTACCTCGCTCATCGGCGTCAGCAGCGGCAGCCGACCGCCCCTGCTCGTCAATGTTTCGTACGCTATGGCCACGATTCCTGATCGCGCGACGTCCTCGGTCAAGGGGCGGTCCGCTGCAAAATGGAAGTAGGCAAAGAGCACTTGGCCGACGTGAAGCAACGGCAGCTCATTCGGTTGGGGCTCTTTGACCTTAATGATCAGCTCAGCCCGGGAATAGACTTGCTCTGCCGAGGCGGCGATTTCCGCTCCCGCGGCGGCGTAGGCGTCGTCCGTCAAGCCCGATCCCAGCCCGGCCTGCGTTTCGATCAGAACGGCGTGACCGGCCGAAGTCAGCTCCTCCACACCTGCGGGAGTAATGCCCACGCGGTACTCATCGGCCTTGATCTCCTTCGGTACGCCGACAATCACTGCTGAAAGCTCCTGCGGCTGCCCGATGGACCGGTATGCAGTCTCGTTCGCAGCTGAGGGAGCGGCTAATGTCGGGCAGCGCGCGCCAGACTATCAGCGGCCAGGATGCTTTTCAAACCCGTTCCGACCCGGTCGAAGGGGTCATTCGCGTGCCAGCTCGACGCGCTTGGCCGTGGGCGGTGCTGGTCCTGACTTACGCGATGGGTTGGATCGGCTGTGTCACGGAACCGCCGCGCGTGCCGGCCCGCGAACTGGCAGCGGCGCCGCCTTTCTGGCCCCAGCAGCGCTGGCGAATGCGTCTGCCCGTCGAGCATGATCTGCCCTTAAGCATCTGTCAACGGCTGTGCCCGGAGTTCGACCTGATTCAGATCCGCGATCGCGACGAGTGGTCGGTCTTCTGTCGGACCGCCGCCGTCGAGCCGAAGCCCGTGCCCGACTTCTCTTCGGGAATGGTCGTGGGCATTGCAGCACACGTCGGCGAGCCGGTTCAGCGTCGCTGGCCGGTCACCATACGATACGTGCGCCGCGCACGCCGAGACGGCTGGCTGCAAGCCAAGTTCGAGCCGGGCATCTATCATCCGCTTCAGAGCCCAGCGTACTGCGCGTTGGCCTATGTGCCCGACCTTCGCCGGATTGCGTTCGTGGAGGTGAACCGTCGGCTCTTCATGATCCCCTGAGCGGACCGCGACGCTGGACGTGGTTCGGGGTGCGGCGCTCGAGGCTGGCGCCGGATTGGCCCAGGTGACAAGGACTCTTTACGCAAGTCGTCCCGACCCACCGCGGGGAGTCCGAATCGGTTGGCGCGGCCAGAGGCGCCGCTCCGTCGGTGGGGTTAACCGGGCCAAGACCGTTGGTTCTGCTGAGCTACCGGGCGCGAGGCCCGCCGGGTTCCTGCTTGGTCGCTGCCGGCGCTGCACCGGCCTGCCGAAGCCGCGGCAGATTCTTGATCAGCTCATTCAAATCGATCCCGGACAGGGCCTCCAGGACCGGCGGCAACTGGGCGATGACCTCGGCTACGTCTTTGGTCACCCGTGAGGCCCCGGCGGAAGCCGTGTCCCCGCCCGTACTGACGACCGTGATCTTGTCGGTCTTGGCCAGCGGCGCGGCGATCTCGCGAGCCAAGCTCGGCAGGGCTTCGATCACGAGCTGGATCACCGCCGCCTGATTGTACTGTTGCCAGGCTTCGGCCTTCTTGGTCATGGCCTGGGCTTCGGAGCCCCCCTGGGCGAGTATGACGTCTGCCTCTGCGAGCCCCTTGGCCTTGGCAGCGTCCGCCTCGCCCTGGCCGATCGACCGCTTGGCTTGGGCGCTGCCTTCTGCTTCGGCCTGTAGGCGAGCCCTCTCGGCCTGAGCGAGGGCCTCGATGCGATAGCGCTCCGCGTCGGCCGGCGCGTTGACGTTGGCGGCCAGTTCCTTCTTCCTGCGATCGATCTCCTTTTCCTGGACCTGAATCCTCTTGTCGCGCTCGACCACCTCGATCTCGATCTCTTCGGCCTTGACGAGCTGAGCGGTCTTGTTCTTCTGCAGCTCGTACGCCAGATCGGCCTCGGCCTTCTTCTGGTTGATGGTGGCCTGATACCCGGCGTTCGCTGTCTCGTAATTGCGTTGAGCCTCGGCGATTTTCGTGTTGGCGCCGAACTCGGCGTCTCGCGCGTCCTTGTTGGCCACTGCGGAACGGATGTCGGAGTCGCGCTTGGCCTCGGCCTCGGCAATCACGGCGTCACGCTTGACCTGAGCGATTCGCGGCCGACCCAGCGCCTCGAGGTAGCCCTCTTCGTCCTGAATGTCTCGGAGCGTGAAACTGTCGATCGACAGGCCCATGTTGGCCATGTCGCCTGCAGCGACTTCCTGCACCTTGGCGGCGAACGCGTCGCGATCTTTGTAAATCTCCTCCACGGTCAACGTGCCGACAATCGCTCGAAGGTGGCCCTCCAGGGTTTGTCTGGCGATCTCCATGACCTGATGCAGCCCCATGGACAAGAACCGCTCCGCGGCAGTACGGATGCTAATGTCGTCCCCTTTGACCTTGATCTGCGCGACCCCATCGACGTTGATCGGCACCCCGGTGATCGTGTAGATCTTCTTAATGTTCACGTCGATGGTCATCAATTCCAGGCTTAGCGTCTCGCAGCGCTCCACGACCGGCAGAACGATCGTGCCCCCGCCCTTGACGACGCGAAACCCCAGTCGGCGGTTCTGCTCGTCGCGCATGCCTCGCGTCCGCAGCCCGTACACGATCAGCACCCGGTTTGGGCCAACTTTTCGATACCGGGCGGCCACCAGCCACAGGAAGCACAAGATGAACAGCAGCCCCAGCAGGCCAACCCATGCTCCGGGAGGCATGCCTTGTCCCAGCAATAAGGTGTGCGCTAACATGGTTCGCATCCTCCTCTCGTCAGGCGCCACGCATGGCGCCTGCGGCTAAACACCGCGGCCACCCCCGATCGCGCCGCTCGCCTCATCCTTTCGCCTTCGCCCGATCCACCTCGATCGGAACGACGAAGTTGACCTCGCCATCCACGCGAGTGATGAGCACCGGCTTGCCTTTCGGGATCGCCCGGATCATGCTTCTGGCATGCTGGAGCTGCCGAACGAGCTTCGCGACCACCTGCTGACCCTCTCGGCGT
>CAYGAN010000025.1:22187-27257 GCA_964347585.1 uncultured Planctomycetales bacterium
CCACCGTGGTCGTCTCCGCCCGCAGTCCGATCCGCTCGTGCCAGCGCGCGTGGCTCGATCCGGCCGCCGCGCCGAAGATCTTGTTTAGCAGCCACAATCCCGCGGCGGCGAATACGAAGGATGAGCCCGACGCCGGCGCCAACGACCAGGCTCCCAGGGGCCAACTCCGAGTGAACAGCATTCCTGTCAGGCCGAAGCACGTCAGGAACAACGCGATGATCAGGGGACTGGCCGGCCCGAAGAAGTGCCCTGCGTCCGCGTCGGCCGCCTCTTGACCGCCACCGGACACTTCCGGATGGGCCGCGTCGTGGCCCGCTGCGGCCACCTCGCTCGACAGCTCGTGCCCGACGTCTGCGTCGTGGCCCAGGTCAACGTGGCCCGACCCGGCGTCATGGCCGCCGCCAACGTGCAGATGGCCCAGGACGGTACCGATAACCACATATCCCGCCCCGATGATGGCGGCCGCGACGTAAACGTCGAACAGTCCAAAGGCGTCCATCGCGATGGGACAACTCGTCAGTTCCGACCCCGCGCAAAGGGACCGAGCTTCGTAAGCACTATAGAGCGCGCGCCCGGGGCGGTCCAGTATGAACGTTTGGGCGCTTTATAATCGGTCCACGCCGGCTGAGGGCGATCTCGCCGTCGGCCTGCGGAGCTGGTGGACTTAAGCTCAGGTACGGTTTATCGGCCTTAATCGCCTGCCGCAGCTGAAAGCCTGACTCGTTGCCGTCAAGTGGCCGTGCTCGCCCTGCCGATGAACACGTGACTGTACTGGATTCGCCGTGAACATCCGCGGACAGAGTCCGTCCCGGATACGTTTGCGCTCTGAGGAGCTATAGGAGCTTAACATGATCACCCGATGGAACCCACGCAGATGGAGACTGGCCGTAGGCATCGTTCTTGCGTCGCTGGCGCCGATGCTCTTAGGCCTGATCAGTTGTGAGGACTTCTACATCAAGGACCCCACGCCCGAGCCCGGTGAGGAGACCCAGGGCAGCTCCGATCAGATCTCGGATACCCAACTTGCCTACGACCGCGACAAGTTGATGGAGTTCATGAGGGCTTACGAGGACGAGTTGATCCAGAAGGATGCGAACGGCGTGCCTTTGCGATACAAGTTCGCGCTGCTGTTGGTCTTCCAGAACCACATCCCGGCGCCGGACGACGACCAGGACAGGGCCACGGTGAGCTTCGACGTTTGGGTCAACGGGCTCAAGATCAACCCTTGGGTTGACGGATTGCGCGTGAGTCGTGTCGTCGTGCCCTGGGCCAAGCAGAGGGCGGTGGTGATCTTCAACTCTGACGTTCAGGCCACGGAGCAGCAACTGAACAGCACGTACGGGTTCAGCATCGATACGGGGAATAACCCCTTGCTGCGCCGGCCCCATCCCTACATCGTCCAGTTGAGCAGTTTCGTCTGCAAGGACGACCACATCATTCAAGACATCAACATGATCATGGCGCCGATCAACTGGTTCACGACGACCTATCGGCCGGTGACCAAGGACATTCCGGAGGTGATCCTCCAGCCGCACTACGTCTGTCCGGTGGTCCTGGCGTTCGCCATCGAGAAGACGCGCATCCAGGCGATTGAGGTGGACCGCGAAGACATGCCCGACGAGCCCGATGAAGACGAGGCCCTGCAGCCTGACGAGCTCAAGTGGCCCCCGGTCGCCACGCTCAACTACCTCGACGAGCAGGAGGCCGTTCTGGCCACGCTCGGGCTCGACGTTTTTATGGCCCACTCGATTGATCGTGACTCCGACGGGTTGACCTTGTACTTTGAGACCAATTGGACCTTCACTAATCCCAACAGTGCCGATACCGACGGCGACGGCACGACCGACGGGAACGAGGATTTCGAGCCCGACGGCCTGACCAACCTTCAGGAACAGACCGCTCGGACTGACCCATGGGACGCTGACACCGACGGCGACGGTGCAAACGACGGCGCCGACGCGGATCCGCTCGATCCGAACGTGCAATAGGTGCCGACGGGGGCGAGGTGCCAGCATGCGGCAATGATGCTACGGGCGGATGCGCATTCTTGTAGCGCACCTCGGCCGAGAGGCGGCGCGGGCTCAGAGATCGTTCAAGCGTTCTTGCTTGTCGTGGCTGTCCAGGGCGTCGATCAACTCGTCCAGGTCGCCCTGCATGATTCGGTCCAGCTTGTACAGATCGAGGCCGATGCGGTGATCGGTGCAGCGGTTCTGCGGGAAGTTGTACGTACGGATACGCTCGCTGCGATCGCCTGAGCCGATCATCGTGCGCCGGGTCCGTACGCGTTCGTCGGTCTGCTTGTGCCAGAGGTGCTCGAAGAGCCTCGAGACGAGGATACGCCTCGCCTTGGCGCGATTCTTGTGTTGGCTCTTTTCATCCCTCATGTTCACCGTAATGCCCGTTTCGCGGTGAACGAGCCGGATCGCCGAAGAGACTTTGTTGACGTTCTGGCCGCCCGGTCCGCCTGCCCGGGAGACGAACTCGTCAACGTCTCTTTCCCAATCGATCCTGACGTCCACCTCCTTCGGTTCTGGCAGCACGGCCACGGTCGCCGCCGACGTGTGAATTCGCCCCTGTGCTTCGGTTGCCGGGACGCGCTGGACGCGATGCCCCCCGGCCTCGAACCGCAGACGCTGATAGACCCCGTCCGCCTTGACGGCGACGAGGACCTCCTTGAAACCTCCCATATCGGTCGGCGAGGCGTCAAGCACCTCGAACCGAAAGCCTTTCTGATCGCAGTAGCGATGGTACATCTCGAAAAGGTCTCGCGCGAACAGAGCGGCCTCCTCCCCCCCGGTGCCGGCGCGGATCTCCAGGATGATCGCGTTGATCTCCGCTTCGTCACCGGCGACCAGCGCATCCTTGAGCCGGTCGATCTGTCGGCCAGCGGCGGCGCGCAACTCGTCAACCTCGGCCGCCGCCAGCTCCTTGAGTTCCGGATCGGCGTCCGGGGTGGCTAGGATCGCTTCGCTTTCTTCGAACTGCTAGCACGACTTCTTGTACTTGCCGTAGGGCTCGACGATTCGCCGAAGCCTGCCATGCTCCTTGCTGAGCTCGACCAGTTGAGCCGGGTCCTTGGCGGTGCCCGGGTCGTTCATTCGCGCCGTGAGTTCGTCGAAACGTGCGGCGAGCTCATCGAGCTTGAGCAGGACGGTTGGCTCGATTGTGGGGCGTGCGTCGGACATGGCAGTCTGCTTCGACGTTAGCTTCTTGGTTGGTTCTCGCTCTGCTGCGGGTCTGCATCTTGCCGGCCAAACGAAAGCCACGCTGTATCGCAGATCGTAGGGCACACGCGATACGGCGTGGCTGGTTGCCTCGCGACGCTAAGCCTTTGGCTCGGCCTTCTTTGCTCCGGTCTCGGGCTTGCGGAAGTAATCGCCGCCGAACTTGCGATGGAACCTTTCGACCCGGCCGGCCGTATCAACATACTTCTGCTGGCCGGTAAAGAACGGATGACAAGCCGAGCAGATCTCGATGTTGATCTCGGGCCTGGTGCTCCGAGTCGTCCACGAATTGCCGCAACCGCAGGTCACCTTGCATTCAACGTACTTGGGATGAATATCTTGCTTCATCGTTGCGCTCTGGGAGTTTGCTGCCTGTTCCCTTCACTATGTTAGCCGAACTCCAGCGGAACTCAAGGGCTGGCGGGTTTCATTCTTGGTTTACCAGATGTTCGAGGCCGGATCGCTCCTTGCCTGCTTACGGGGCGATCTCGAGCACGACCAAGGTCACGTCATCGCGGGGGTTGAGGCTGCCCTCTTGCGCGTCTAGAGCGTCTGTTAGCCATTGGCACATGACATCGCTGGGCAGGTACGCCAGAGACCGGAAATGCTGCCTGTGCTTAGGTCCTTGCCCGGGTTCGTCCTGCTGCTCGCCGAACGCCGCCTCCAGGCCGTCGCTGAAGAGCAGCAGCTTATCGCCCCGCGCCAACCTGGCTGTCTGGGTGGGAAACTCCTGCCCGGCAAAGGCGCCCATCACTGCCCCCGGCGTCTTGAGCTCGGCCATCGCACCGGTCTGGGTGATGCGAATCGGATAGGGGTGCCCGCCGCGAGCAAATGACAGAGTCAGCGTTTGGGTATTCAGCACGCAGTAACAGGCGGTGACGAACTGGGAATTCGGCAGATGCTGGGCGGCAAGACCGTCGTTCAAGGCGGCGATCACTTCGCCGGCCGGCGCGACATCGCGTTGGGCGCCTCTGGTGGACCGCTCGGCGATCACCCGCTTGACGAATATCGTTAGGAGCCCGGATGCCATTCCGTGCCCGACAGCGTCGGCTACGTAGAAGCCCACGTGACTGTCGTCCAGTTGGAACACGTCGTAGATATCTCCCGAGACCCACCTGGCCGGTCGGTAGATCGCGGCGAACTTGGCCGGGCCCACCGTCGGCAGCTTTCGGGGCAGAAAGTCCTGCTGAAGGCGGCTGGCCAGGCGCATTTCCTGATCCAGCTCCGTGAAGTGTTGGTTCAGACGACTTCCCACCCGCTGCGCGTTCGCCAGCTGGCGGTCCATCTCGCAAAGGACCGGACCGTAGCGGGCAATCGTGCTGATCCGGCCCCACAACTCCTCGGCGGATACTTCAGGTCGAATGGTCTGCGTCAGGGCGCCCCGCGAGCAGGCTTCGTCGGGCTCGCCGGCGCAAATCACGATGGTCCCGATCTGCATCGAATCGAGCTGACTGATCAGTCCGCCCAGGCCTTGTGAGCCGTCGCCATCGTCACTGCTGCCAGCTACGACCAGGGCGGCGTCGATGTGATCGGACGCCTTGGCGGCCGGGATTGGCTTATCCGGGCTTGCCCTCGTGACACGCAAACAGTCTCGCTTGAGCAGCGCCTTGACGCTTGGCGGCAGGCCGTTGCCCCCGTCAACGAGAAGCAGATGCGGCTGAGTGTGTTTGCCCAAGGGACGCCTTCCGAAAGGGCGCGCTGCTGGCGTAGCGCTCTGGCAGGCTGCGCACCGTCCACCGTAGCCAAGAACTCCTTGGCATGGTCGGTTCGTCAGGGGCTGGTCTTTAGGAGCTGCGGAGGAATTTCAGCCCGATCGTGTTGGCGGATACCGAGTTCGGCGAGCCGC
>CAYGAN010000025.1:27269-32508 GCA_964347585.1 uncultured Planctomycetales bacterium
TAGGTCCGCGTACCCGACGGCTGCATGGTCCAGGTCTTGACGATGGTCCCGTCACTGCGGATGTAAGCGATGTCGAGGGGGACAATGGTGTTCTTCATCCAGAATTTCAGAGGCTGCTCGCGTTCGAAGACGAATAGCATGCCCCGGTCCGCCCCATCGCCGGCGGGCCTGAGTTCGTCGGCCGTCACGTGCATCAAGCCTAGCTGACGTTCTTGCAGCGACGTTGCCAGCCAAACATGAAAACGACGGCCCTTGATCCAGATCGTCCCGGTCCGCATCTTCGCTAGGTCGTTCCGCTGCGGGGTGGGAGCGCCGTCTTGCGTCCGATCGCACGCGCCCAGGCAGCAGAGAACGGCGGCGGCGATCAGCGGACGCGACCACGGCATTCTGCGCTGCTCGATCATGGCGTCGCTCGGCAACTCCTATAGGGCTCTGATCCGGGCCCAACCTGCCGGTTCGGGCGCGGTTCTCGGACCTGTCCGGACCGGCGACGGAGCATGATAGACGTGCGGACAGCGGGGATCAAACCCGCCTGCGCACGGCAAAATTGCCGAACGCCGCCGTCGTCCGGGTCGATAAATATCTGGCCGCGCCAACGCACCGGCTGATAACATACGGATCAAGATCGGCCCGCCGATTCTTGCGGCGGGCATTGTTTGAATGGCCATAAGGGGACGGGCCCTTGAGTACGCTGAATCGCTTGCTTCGGCGCCGAACCACAAAGCGCCCGTTTGCATGGCTGGCGGTGGGCGTGACGGCTGTACCGGTCCTATTGCCCAGCCACCACCTGTTCGGCTCGCAAGGCACGTCGGCCACATCGGACGGTCGGGCGGAGCATTCGACGGCTTCCGCCGCGGAGGACGAGGATTCGCAGCATTCCCAGCGTTCGCACGCTCGCATCTCACCGAACCTGACGGAGATCAAGAGTCTGACCGCAAAGGTCCTGATCATCGTGCTCCAGCTGGCGGTGGTCCTGGCGGCGGCGAAACTATTGGGATGGCTCTGTGAGGCTGTCAACATCCCCGGCGTGCTTGGTGAAGTGGCGGCGGGGATGATCATCGGGCCGTTTGCCCTTGGTCAGTTGCTCGTCGTGCCCACCCATCACGGTGTAGTTCCGCTTTTCCCGGCTCCTGTCTCAGTGGAGCAATGGCCGGTCAGCGAGGTGATGTGGACCATCGCGGTGGTGGCGAGCATCGTGCTGCTGTTCGTGGCCGGCCTGCACACGAATCTCGGCCAGTTCTTCGCGAACCTGGCGCCGGCTACGGTCTGCGCAATCGGCGGCGTTATCGCCCCGTTCTTCCTCGGCGTGTGGACGACGACGTGGTTTCTCGGTGGCAGCATGTGGGATGTGCCGGCGTTGTTCATGGGCGCGATCATGGTCGCCACCAGTGTAGGCATCACCGCGCGTGTCTTGAGCGATATTCATCGACTTGATACGTCGGAAGGCGTGACGATCCTCGGCGGGGCGGTCGTCGATGACGTGCTGGGCATTCTCGTCTTGGCCATCGTTGTAGGCATCAAGAGAGGCGGCGGCGCGCTTTCCGCTGGCGCGGTGGCCGCGATCGCTCTCAAGGCCGTCGGGATCTGGATCGCGATCACCGCAGTGGCTCTGGTGTGCGCGCCGTACATCGAGTGGGCCTTTAATCGAGTCAGATACCCCGGCGCCCGCGTGGGGCTGGGTCTGGCTTTGGCGCTGCTGTGTTCCGGCATCGCCGAGATGTTCGGGCTGGCCTTCATCATCGGTGCGTACAGCGTGGGGCTGGGCCTGTCCCGCACGAAGATGGCTCACCAACTCATGGAGGACCTGCGAAGCGTCAGCGACTTTATCGTGCCGATCTTTTTTGCGGTCATGGGCATGCTGGTGAACTACTCGGCCATGGCCGCGGCCCTGTGGTTCGGCGTGGTGATCAGCATCTGGGGTATTGTCAGCAAGATCTTCGGCTGTGGCCTGCCGGCCCTGATCTGGTTTCGCCCGCGCGGCGCCGCGCGGATCGGGATGGGCATGCTCCCCCGTGGCGAGGTCGCTCTGATTATTGCCGGCGTCGGACTGTCGGCCGGGGCGATCACGCAGGACATCTTCGGCGTGGCGATCATGATGACGCTCGTCACGACGGTCATTGCCCCGCTCGGGCTCGTGCCTCTGTTTCGGGGCAGAGGCGGCCGGCGCGGCGTCGAGGAGGTGCCCGAAGAGCAGCTTCCCGAGGAGCCCATTACCATCGAGATGCCCGGCACAGTCACCCGAACGTTCCTCGATTTGCTGCTGGTCGCTTTTCAGGAAGACGGCTTTGACGTGACGTTCCAGGACGAGGAGGCCGGCATCTGCCAGCTCCAGAAAGGCGACCTCGTCGCGAGCATCGCGCTTCGGGACGGGCGTGTCTCCGTGGAAGCTCCTCGTCGCGCTCATGATGAAGTAGAAGCGGTCGTCCGCCAGGCCGAGCGCAGGCTGATCGCTGCGGTCCAACAGATGCACGAGATCCCCCCAGCCACGCCGGACGCACCGGCCGAGGGCAACCCACATAGCGGGGCTCGTCTGGGCGGACCGAACCCCGGCCCCGTCGATTGAGCATCGCGGCGAGCCGGTCTATGGGGTCGTTGTAGCGCGCTGGTGGACCGAGCGTGACCAGATACGCTCTGTGTCCGCCCCGCCGCCCTGGCTGCCCGACCATGGGCCGGCCGCTTCCCATCGCGCGCGAGTTCAAGGCGCAATGAAAGGCCGTGCAGCTCCGGTCGGTAAGCTTCCCCGCGACATGCATCGACCTTCGGCTCAGGCCAGGCGCTCCCACGGCACCTGAAGCGAAGTGGGTGGGCTGCTCTGTTTCCAGCCTGACCCGTTGTCCACATGCCTCATTGCATGGGACCCAGCCCTCAACGCTTCCGATCGACGCAGCGGTCGTGAGGCGGCGAACCTCACAGGAGCGTTCAGCCCCGCATAAGCCGGATTTCGGGTCCGTCCGAAGACGGAAGGGCACCGGCAGCGCCCCACCTAGCACGGCCAATATCGTAACGGACCCCAATGCTGAGCGCGTCGGCCCGAAGCTGCCTCTGGCATTGGGCTTCCCACGCGTCAACACGACGCGTGTGTTTCCTCCGGGCCATTCAAGCCGGACTTGGCGAGTAGGTCAAGGCAGCCGAGAGCGATTGTGCAGCGTCATTGTTTTGGCGTCGGCTTCGGCGCGGAGATGCCCACCGGTGCACTGATGTACCCAGCCTGGCGTGGCACGTCTTCGATCGTGATGGACCGGATGTAAAGCTTCTTGATCGGCTGGTCCCGCGCGTCGGTCTCGACCGAGCCGAGGGCCTGCAGCGTTTTGTGCGATTCGGGTCCCACCACCTTACCAAACACGGTCCATTTCCTGTCAAATTCTCGCAAGCGGGTCAGGCAGATGAAGAACTGGCAACTGGCGGAGTCCGGATCGCCCCTCTTGTGGGCCATGGTCACCGTGCCCAGGTCGTGCGGGATATCGCTGAATTCGGCCTTGAGGGTCTTGCCGTCCGGCCGCACTCCTGTTCCATCGCCGCGTGGGTCGCCGCCTTGAATCAGCGCACCCCTGACGACTCGCCAGAACGTCAGCCCGTCGTAGAAGTGGTTCTGTGCCAGCTCGATGAAGTTGGCGACGTGGTTGGGCGCCGCCTCGTAATAAAACTCGATCGTCATCTTGCCCATGTCCGTGATCACCACGGCGCGCTGCATGGTCTTGATGGTCAGCACGATCGTATTGGACGCGAGCTTGCCGCCGTAAGGCTGCCACTGGATTCGATACTCGCCGGCTCTCCGCAGGGCAGGATAGTACTGCGCTGCGTCGAGCCTGATGCCCACGCTGGCGTGTGGCGCGATGGTGATCGGCGGGACCTTGCCCGAGGGCGGACGCGTTACGTTCTCACCGAGCTGCGTATTCTCCCCCTGCGTGATTGCCAAGGCCCGGAAGCGCCGGCCGCTGAAGACGTGCTCGCGTGGCAGACCCATCGCGGCCGGTTGCTGCTCGTCCGCCTCCACCCCGGGCACTTCCACGGTCACGGGCTCATCGCCCGGGTCCCGCACGACGAAGTCGATCCACACCGGTCGGCCGATCTGCACGACTTGGTGTTCCGCGCGTATCTCGGCGACGACCGTGCCTCCAGCAAGCTCGTCTGCCCCGAGGGCTGAGGACGACGAAACACAAACCGCAATCAGGGCTGGTAGCTTGGTCCACATGATGCCCTCCCATTCGATCCATCGAATGGTACGCATCGCGCGATGTCCGGTTGCACACGATGCGCACATGGCTTTCCGTTTTCCTGTTGCGGCTGCTCCGGGACGCAAAGAGCAGCCGCCGGACCACCCGCTCCACAGCGCCGATCCTAACGACAACTGCCTGACATGCAAGCGTACGATGCTCGACCCGGCAGCGGACGAGGCACGTCGGCGCCCTGGCGGCGGTTCGGAGAACGCCGATCACCGGGCGGGCAGGAATGACGGCGACGTCCTCGGGTGTGGTTGCTGAGCGGAAGGGGTCCTTGGATTGAAGGCCGTGCGATTCCCCCCAATACTACCGGGATGGTGGCGCTGTCTGGGGGCGTGATTCGAGGCGCTTCTGGGCGGCGGCCATCTCTTCAGCCGTCGCGGCATTGCCCGAGATCATCATGTCCACGAAACAGTCGAACAGATACGTCGCGTCGTGCGGCCCGGGGCTGGCCTCCGGATGGTATTGCACCGCGAAAATCGGCAGCTTGCGGTGCGCGATGCCTTCGAGCGTCCGATCGTTCAGATTGATGTGCGTCAACTCAACGCTGTCCTTGTCAAGCGAGTCGATATCGACCGCGAAGCCGTGATTCTGAGCGGTGATCTCCACCCGTCCGGTGGCGAGATTCTGGACAGGCTGATTGCCCCCGCGGTGGCCGAATTTGAGTTTGAAACACTTGCCTCCCAGCGCACAGCCGAGCAGCTCCATCCCCAAGCAGATTCCGAAGGTGGGGATGCGATCGGGCATGAGACGCGCGAGCGTCTCGACGGTGTAGCTGACCGGCTCCGGATCGCCCGGTCCGTTCGAGACAAAAAGACCGTCCGGCTCGAGTTGGCGGATCTGGTCTGCGGAGGTGTCGGCAGGCACGACGGTGACGCGACAGCCGCAATCCACCAAGTTCCGCAAGATGTTTTGCTTGGTGCCGCAGTCTATGGCTACGACGTGGAACCGATCCCTCCCGGCCTGTCCGCGAGGGGTCGCGGCGAACGGGCTTTCAAAGCCGCGGTCCCACGGGTGTG
>CAYGAN010000025.1:32518-33226 GCA_964347585.1 uncultured Planctomycetales bacterium
CGGATCACGCCCATCGGCCACCTCTCCGCGTACGGCATCGGAGTGCCGTTGATGCCCGACGTGCCCACACCCTCCAGCCCGATCCCCCCGTGATGCCGGAGGTACTCGCCCAGCGAGGCGCTGGCGCGAAAGTTGCTGTGGCGCCGGGCGAGCTCCTTGATTACAAAACCTTCCACGTGAGGCCGGCTCGATTCGATATCTTCGTCGGTCACGCCATAATTGCCGATCAACGGATAGGTCATGGTCACGATCTGGCCACGGTACGAGGGGTCGGTCAGGATCTCTTGGTAGCCGGCTATCGACGTGTTGAACACCACTTCCCCCGTGCGCGTACCGACACCGCCGAACGGACGGCCCGCGAAGACGGTCCCGTCTTCGAGAGCAAGCTTGCAGACGGGCTGAGCCATCGGCCGATAATCCCCGGCTCAGGGCCCAGGAGTTTTATCCCGGCGGGACATTAAAGTAATCCGCAGGCGGTGACGATATAAATGGCGAGGCTGTGGGTCTCCGCTCAGATGAGCGGCCATGACATCGACGTCGTGCTCAGCGCGGTCGACCTGATCGGCGGCACCGCCCGCGACGTCCACGCCGACATCCTGAAGCGGCGCAAGCCGGACATGACCTTTCCGGTGCGCTCGCTCGGGAACGTCTCCTACTCCCAGAGCAAGGGCTTCTTCGAGATCGGAAAGCAGAAGAAGGTGCGCACGC
>CAYGAN010000026.1:0-21095 GCA_964347585.1 uncultured Planctomycetales bacterium
CAGGTCTTCCTCCGCCTGGACCTGAATCTTGCCTGCGCTAACACCCCTGAGCCGCTTTACGCCCAGCGTCGGCACCAAGTGCACCGGCAGCGTGGCCAGATCGAGCCTCCGCCACGCGAAGCTCCCCCCGCCCGCGAGCTTGATCCCCGCCTTGAGCTTCGGCACGGCCAGCTCGCCGTCCAGTGACAGGTTCGCTCGCTTCGGCATCGTCGATGGGGAGAGCGTATCGCGCCCGCGAGCCAGCCGCCCAAGCGCCCGATACGTCGCCCCGCCCGTACCCGGGTCCAATGTGCACATCACTGTCGGAAGCTCTAACCGCAGGGGACCTTCCCCGGCGACCGAGACGACCTGTATCACTGCCCCTTCGATGCGGTACTGAAGCGACGGGAGGGCTGCCTGGATCTCGTCCAGGTCCGACACGTTCAACTCACCGTCTTCATTGACGACAATCCAGCATTCCGGCTGTTCGATGCGAAGCTCGCCGACCCTGCCGCTCCACAGCGTCCGTAGCGGAGTGAACTCGCAACGAACCCGCTGGATGTGCAAGAACCGTCCGGGCCCGAACTCAGGGCGACGACGCATTATCAGATCACGCATCACCATCCCTTCGGACCAACTGATCCCGAGCTGACCTACATCGACACGGCGTCTGATGGCGGCGGCAATTCGATCGGCAAGCCGATCGGCCAGCCAGCGCTTCGGGATCAGCCACGGAAGCGCAGCATAGACGACCCCTAGCCCAGCCAATCCCGCCATCGCCCATCGCAGCGCGCGCCGCCAGCGAGGTTTTCTCGCTCGGCCGATCTGGCTTCCGCTCGATTGCCTCATATACTCTTGTCGAGCCTTGCTTGGATAGGTGCGGCAGCGCCGCGAATTGTATCGCCGTGCTCAGTGCCCCTCAAACCGCTCGGATCTCGGCCGCCGGAGCGCCGGCCGAGTTCGCCGTATCAGCATTGGCTTGGAGGTCCTGCCACGAAATCCCTCGTCGCTATTCAGCAGGTTGACACGTACGAGCCTCGCCGCGTCAGCGCCGGCATTGATGCGGTGGTCGAACGGTTCGGCGGCTGGCCGGCGCTGGTACGGCCCGGCAGTCGCGTGTTGGTAAAGCCCAACTTCATCTCAGCCGCTCCTCCCGAGCAACCAGCGCAGACCCATCCGGTCGTAGTCGCGCAGGTCTGTCGTCGCCTGATCGACTGCGGGTCGAAGCCGATTGTCGCCGACTCGCCCGCCTGGGGATCTCTATGGCACAATACGAGAAGGCTCGGGCTGATCCCGATGCTTCGACGCCTCGGGGTGCCTCTGGCGGAGTTCGATCGCCCGCGGCGCGTGCGAAACCGGCGAGGAAGGGTCTATCGCCAACTCACCGTCGATGCTCTCGCTTTGGAGGTTGACGCCATCGTCAATCTGCCGAAGCTCAAGACGCACCGCCAGTTGCTCATGACCTGCGCGATCAAGAACATGTTTGGCTGCGTGCCCGGCAAGCGCAAAGCATGGTGGCATTTCAAGGCCGGCAATTATGAGAACTACTTTGCGCGGATGCTTGTCGAGCTGTTCTCTCTGCTCAACCCAACCCTGACGATCATCGACGCAATCGACGCCATGGAAGGCGAAGGCCCGATGCGGGGCAAGGCGCGGCGCCTGGGACTGCTCTTGGCCTCGAGGGACGGCCCGGCTCTGGAGCGCATCTGCGCCGAACTGGTCGGCGTGCACCCACGAAGGCTGCGCATGCTCGTCGCCGCCAAGGAGCTCGGCTACGGCACGTGTGACCTAAACAATATCGAGGTCGTTGGCGCCGGCATCGAGGATATCCGCGTGCCCGACTTCGTCTTGCCGAGATTGATTCCGATCGGCTTCTCGTTGCCTCGCGTGGTCAGGAGTGCGCTCAAGAACGCCTGGCTCTCACGTGGCCGGACCGCACGTCTCCCACCCGTTCCCGCATGATCCGGGAACGAGCTACGGGTCCTGCCCATCCACGACCTCGCGCGACTCAAGTCGGTGGGGCAATGCGGCCTAACCGATCTCCCGCCCGAGCAGGCGAGCAACTTCAACACAATCCTTGTCGCCCCGGCCCGACATGTTCAGCACGATGATCTGGTCCTTTGACAGCGTGGGGGCGAGCTTGACCACGTAGGCTACGGCATGCGCCGGCTCCAGGGCCGGTATGATTCCCTCGGTCTCACAGAGCAGCTGGAACGCGTCGAGCGCTTCCTGGTCGGCCACGGCGGTGTACTCGGCTCGGCCGGACGCCTTCCAGTACGAGTGCTCCGGCCCGACACCAGGGTAATCCAGACCGGCAGAGACGGAGTGGACCGGCAGGGTTTGCCCATCGTCGTCCTGCAACACGGAGGTGAACATGCCGTGCAAAATGCCCGGCCGCCCGCGAGCCAGCGTGGCGGCGTGCATCCCGCTGTCGAGTCCCTCGCCGGCGGCCTCCACACCGACCATCTTGACGCCCTCGTCGGCCATGAACGGTGCGAACAGCCCGGCTGCGTTACTTCCTCCGCCCACGCACGCCACCAAGTAGTCAGGCAGCCGCCCTTCGGCCTCCATGACCTGCGTTCTCGCCTCTCGGCCGACGACTGACTGAAAATCTCTGACGATCATCGGGAACGGATGCGGCCCCATGACGCTTCCGATCACGTAGTGCGTGTACTCGACGCTGCCCATCCAGTCTCGGAAGGCCTCGTTGATCGCGTCCTTGAGCGTCTTCTGCCCGCTCTCGACCGAGACCACGTGCGTGCCGAGCAACTCCATGCGAAACACGTTGAGCCTTTGGCGACGTACGTCCTCCGATCCCATGTACACCTCGCACTCGAGCCCGAAGCAGGCCGCGGCGGTTGCCGTCGCCACCCCGTGTTGACCGGCCCCTGTCTCAGCGATCATTCGACGTTTGCCCATCCGCACGGTCAAAAGGGCCTGGCCGAGCGTGTTATTGATCTTGTGAGCCCCGGTGTGATTCAGGTCCTCACGCTTCAGATAGATCTTCGCGCCGCCAAGACGCTCCGTCAGCCGCCGGGCAAGGTACAGCGGGCTGGGCCGGCCAGCGTAGTGCCTCAAATACCGGTTCAACTCGTCCCAGAATCCCGAGTCGTTGCGGGCCTTGGCGTACTCATCTTCAAGCTGATGGATCGCCCCCATCAGCACTTCGGGAACGTACTGCCCGCCGAAGCCGCCGAAGCGACCGTGCTCGTCCGGGGCGCCGGAATCCGGCAGTGACACACGAGAGTCCATCAGTACGTCCTTCAGGCGAATTGCCCAACGAATTCGGGGGCAACCATACGCGGCCACACGTCCCTACCGCATCTTAGCGGCTCGCCCGGGTTAGTGCCACCGCAGCCGATCCGCATGCCTGAGCGTCAGCGCGGGGATGCTTCAGCAGCCAGGCCCCGTGCGAGTTCCCGCACGCTCTCGACGAGCTGTGCGAACTGCGCCGGCTGGCCCTTGTCGCGACAGGCAGCCGCCACGCGATGCCCTCGCGTTTCCAGCAGGTACGCCGGTTGCGAATACTGTGCAATCCACGCCCTCACAACGCTCCGCTGTGAACCGACGTGCGCCGGCCGGTCAGTGTACATCCGCCACGACGGACCGGATTCCTCTGCGCCGGACAGCCCGATTCGGCGATAACTCTCGAAAGGCCCGACCGGCGCCAGCTCTCCATCCGCCAAGGCCACCACGCCGATCAGCGGCCGGTCTATCTGCACGATCACAACCATTTCAACGTGATGCTTACGATGCGATGCGAAGCCCGTCTCGTAGCTGTGTCGCAACGCGATGACCTCCCCCTGATCGAACGTCCCGCGCATCAGGTCCCAGACACGATGGTTGTGACCGCGCCGAAAGCACACTAAGTCGTGGTGTTTGGCCAACAGATCAGACGGATCTCGGCCGGCGAACTGAAGTCCCAGCCCACCCATCACCACCGCGATGCGTCTTCGCTCCCGTCGTCGAGCAAGCAGGATCGTAATGAACCCCGCCCCCACAGCCGCTATTGCGATCAGTACAAGCTCGTTGGGCATCAAGCGACGCAGCCGTCACGGCTGGTCCGGCTCGGCAGCTTCCGGCACCGGCGGCCGTTCTTCGTCCGCGGGCCCCGCACGGGCCTTGTGTTCGATACCATAGTCGGGCCGCGGCAGCTGGAGGGCCGAGATCCAGTTCAGCACGATCTGGTACTGCCGGTCCCGCCTGTTGCGGAAGACCGGGATGAACTCGGGTGGTGTCGGATGTGGCGATTCGGCGACCTCGCCGGGAAGGCCGTACTCCAGCAGCAGACTGTACTCGGGACGATCCCGGTCAATCATGCGATACACCTTTCGGCGGCCGGTTTCCTCGACATCCTCGTCTTCCGGCTTCTTAGCCTCCTGGTCGGGCCGCTCGGCCTCGACCCCTGCCTCCGCCGTGTATTCATAGTTATCGAGGATCAGAAAGTTCGTGTAGAGCACCTCTGTACTCATCGTCGGGTCGGTATGGAGCCGAAAGCCCCTCGCCTCAGGACCCCCGTGACATTTGATCGACGCACACCCGCGCGTCACGATTGGCAGGACACGACTCTTGAATTCCTGGAAGACGTACGGGTCGCTGTTTATCTCAATGTCAGTGGAGAATTGGTCGCCGGTCCAACGCTTGATCAGCCGGAGTTGCTGGTGCGGCCTGAGCCGGAAGAACCTCGTCCGCGGCCATTGCCGTTGGAACTCCTCGTCGTCCTGCATCGTTTCCCAGAAACGCTGAGCCACCCGGTTCGAGAACCGCAGGGAAATGCGCTCGCTGCGTCTGGTGCCCACCTCGGCGAAGCGTAACTTCTGCACATCCTGCGGAGTCAGCACCGGCGTCTGTCCGGCCAGTTCGCCGCCGAATACCGGCTCGGGCGGACCGACGGGGCGGGGCTTGCCCTTGGGCAGGTCGGCCTCCTCCAGCCGATGCTTGGCCAATTGAAGCAGCAAGCTCGCGTTCTCGTTCGCCGGCTCGATCTGGAGAATGTACTCGCACTGCTTGACCACCAGATCGAACCGCTTGTTGCGCTCACACCACCGAGCCAACTCAAAATGACCCTTTGAATCGTCTGCACCAAGTTTGCTCCGCCGGTCCTCATACTCCTCCTCGATGCTCTTGAGCGCCTTGATCGATTTGACCTGATCGCGCGGGATGGTCGTAATGATCCCGTTTACGTCGATCCGAATGTGGTCATCGACCTGAGTCACGTCGCCGCGGAGTTCACGGCCGTCTTTGGTCGTCACCAGGCTGTACGCACCCAGGGCCGTCAGTCCGACCCCGACGGACGCGCCAGCCGCCACACAGCACACTAACACACGGTGTCGCGTAGCCATGACTGCACCTTATGCCAATGCCATCGCAATTCAACCCTGCAACGTGTCATCCCTGTCGCCACGACCCCGCTGCTGCCGAACACGACCCGCGCCGGCCGGACCGCGGACCCCCCCGAGCTTGCCAGCCGAACTTGGACCACAAGGGATCATTCAGGCCGACCCATCCTCTGGCCGCACCTGCGGTTGGTTGACCTACCTATCGAACGATACGTACTATAGCTTTACGTTGATTCGGCCTCAAGCCCGGCGGCTTCGGGTCGTTCTGGGTCCACTCGCAGGGCGGAGCTCGCCCAACGGCGCCGCGGCGCGCAAGTGGTCGCGCCGTGCCGATGGCGGAGAGCCCTGCCGGCAAGCAAGACGCTCTCCGAGTTCGCAGTGCGTGCGGACATGAAGGCAGCGCTGGACACCCTCGTCGGCCGAAACGTCGTGCTCGACACTGAGGGGCCCTTCCTGTATCTGGGCAGGCTGGGCGAGGTCACGGACCACGGCTTCTGGCTCGAGGATGCCGACGTCCACGACCGCGACGAGGGCCACGCGTCCAAAGAGTCGTATGTATTCGAAGCCAAACTGCACGGGATCCACGTCAATCGTACACGCGTCTTCGTCATGCGCACAGCTGTCGTTAGCATCTCGGCCCTGGACGATGTCGCCGTTGATGAGTGATACGGCGCGCGAGAACGCAAGGCATCGTACCATGGCCCGTTGGATCAGCCGCTGCTGCACGTGCAGCCGCACCCCAGGCGTTGGCGCCCGGGAGTGCTTACGACTTGTCAAAGAGCCCCGGCATCGTGCAGACTGTTGCAGCCCAAGATGCCTCGGCGACAGTCACCGTCGAAGGGAAGGTCATTCATGCGAATCCTCGTCACCGGCGGAGCCGGATACGTCGGCAGTCATTGCGTAAGGCTGCTTTGCGAACGCGGCCGCGAGACGCTCGTGCTGTACGATCTATCGACCGGCCACGCCGCCGCCGTCGATCCGCGTGCAGAGCTTGTCGTTGGCGATGTCGGCGATGAAGCGCTGCTCGAGCGACTGATCAAGCCTGGTCGGTTCGATGCAGTCATGCACTTCGCCGCCGCTCTGGACGTGGCCGAATCCGTCCGTGAGCCCGTCAAGTACTACCGCAACAACGTGGCCGCCTCGATCTGCCTGCTGCGCGCCATGCACGACGCCGGCGTGCGGCACATGGTATTCAGTTCGAGTTGCGCCACGTATGGCGAGCCCCCGCAACTGCCGATCACCGAAGACACCGCTCAGCAGCCCGTCAATCCGTACGGCCGGACGAAGCTCGCCATCGAGTGGGCCCTGGCTGATTGCGCCAGCGCCTGGGGGTTGGGCTCGTGTTCGCTACGCTATTTCAACGCCGCCGGCGCAGCCAGGGACGGCTCCATTGGTGAGCATCGGGACGTCGAAGTGCATCTGATTCCCGTTGCCCTACAGGTTGCTCTGGGCCAGCGGGAGCTTGTCGAGATCTACGGCGACGATTACCCCACCTCGGACGGGACGTGCGTGCGCGACTTCGTCCACGTCGAGGACGTTGCACAAGCCCACATGTTGGCGCTCGAATCGCTCGCCGACGGCATGGCGACGTACTACAACGTCGGCACCGGCAAGCCGGCCAGCGTCCGCGAGGTGATCGAAGCGGCCCGTCGCGTCACGGGCCATGCGATCCCTGCCCGCTCGGCCCCTCGTCGACCGGGCGACCCTCCCGAGCTCTACGCCGACCCCTCGCGACTCATTAGGGATCTGAACTGGTCCCCCCGGTACACAGATCTCGACGCCATCATCGAAACCGCGTGGCAATGGCACAAAGCTCACCCCTACGGATACGCCGGAGCCGAGCGGGTCAAGCCACCTCCGGCGCCCTGACCTTCTGATGCATCTCTTGCCCTCTGCCACGTCCCCTCGCCCGGGCCGGACCGGCGCCGCGGCGCCATGACCCGGGAAGCGTTCTGCACCGTGGATTTGCCGCCACGGTGAGTCAAGAACCCGCCCAGGACCGCCCCCACGCAGCCCCTACGCGATCCGCATAAGTGACAATCGTATGATAGACCGTCGGGATCACCAACAGCGTCAGCACCGTCGCGCAGCCCACCCCGAACATGACCGAAACCGTCAGCGGCTGCCAGAACTCCCCCCCGCCCGAGACATTCAATGCCAGCGGCAGCAAGCCACCGATCGTCGTCACGGTTGTCAGGAATACCGGTCGCAGGCGCAACTGCCCTGCCCGTATGATTGCTTCGTTGAGCCCCAGTCCTTGCCGTCGCATTTGATTGATGAAGTCCACCAGAACGATCGCATCGTTGACCACGATTCCTGTCAGCGCTACCACTCCGATCATCGTAGCGATCGAGAAGTTGTACCCGCAGACCAGCAGCCCCAAGACCACCCCCACGAAGGCCAGAGGAATCGCCAGCATGATGATGATTGGCTGACTGAAAGAGTTGAACTGTGCGGTCAGAATGACCAGGATTAGTATTGCCCCGATTGCCATTGCCTCCTGAAGATCGCGCAGCGATCGATCGCGCTCCTCGTTCTCGCCGGAGTACTCCAAGGCGATTTCTCCGGGTAGTGCGTCCGGAGCGTCCTCCAGCCGCTGATCCAGCGCCGCGAACACGTCATCGGCCAGGACGCCCTCCTGCAAGTCCGCTCGTACGTGGATCACGCGGTTCTGCTGGCGATGCATGATCTGATGCGGGCCGAACTCGCGACGCACATCCGCGACCTGTTCCAATGAGACGGACCGGCCCGCAACCCCCCGCAACGGGAGGTCCTCCAGATCGATCAGTTCATTTCGGTGGCCGGCTGAGCTCTGGATTCGGATGTCCATGTCTGCCTGTCTGCCGAAGTCCATGTCGGTCACCTCGACGCCTTGCAGCGCGAACTGCACCGTGCGGGCGATCAGTTGATTCGTCACCCCAAACAGGGCGGCGACTCGCGGCCGGGGCGTTACGACCGTCTCCGGCTGGAGCCGGAACTCGCTCCGAACGTTCGTCGTCCCGGGCACACCGGCCAGCATCCTTTCGATCTTTCGCGAGGCCCGCGCCAAGTCATCCATGCGGGTCCGAGGCCCGCCCATTACACGCACCACGATGTCGGCACCAACCGGCGGACCCTCACCCTCCACGTGCACGTACCACTTCACGTCCGGCAGCGTCGGGAGGTTCTCCCGCAGCCACCTGGCTATCTCTATCGTGCTGCGGTCCCGCTCTCGCGCCAGCTTCAGCTCCAATAGAATCCGCCCGAACTCAGGTCCTGTCTCGCTGCGGTTGTCGAGCCGAATGTTCAGCGCCCCGGGCTGGCCCAGCACCGTCAGCACGTCGGACTCCAGCTCACCGCGGCGCTTCAAATCCTCCAAAGGCTCCTCCAGTGCCGTAGCCACTTGCCGGGCGCGTTCGATGCCGCTGCCAAGGGGGACCTCGAAGTTGATCTCCATTTGCGGCACGTCGCTCTGAGGGAAGAACTCGTAACCCAGGACGCCGGCCAGAAAACCGAACAGCGCCAGCCCCACGGCCGCCCCGCTGGTGAGTAGCACGATGAGCCGATGCTGGATGCAATGCCGCAGCGCCTCCCCGTACGCCCGCCTGATGCGCCCGCGCTCTGCAGTGATCTCGAGTCCCGACAGGTCAAATCGTCCGGTCGGCAACGATCGTTCCGCCAGCGCAGGCCCCTCAGCGCCGAGAGCGGGCAACCTGGCCGCCGCCGTGTCGATGCCAGCGGGATCCGCTCGGCCCTCGCGGCGCTTTGGCCTCATGACGAAACAACTCATCGCCGGCAGGATGAGGTGATCCACCGCCATTGAAGCCAACAGCGTAAGCGCCACCGTGATCGGGATGACCCGCGAGAACTGGCCCATCAACCCGCTGACGAACAGCATCGGCACGAACGCGCTGATCGTCGTCAGGTCCGCCGATATGACCGCCGGACCCACCTCGCGAATTCCCAGCTTGGCCGCTTCGTAGTTGCCGCGGCCCTGTTCAAGATGCCGGTAGATGTTCTCGCCAACGATCAGGGCCCCATCGACCACCATGCCGATGACCAGAATCACGCTGAACAGAGCCGTGTTGTTGATCGTCGTGTCTTCATCCAACGTGTGTTTGAACGCGAGCATCAGCGCCGCTGCCGTCAGCAGCGAGAACGGCATGGCGACGCCCACAAGCGCCGCGTTGCGAACGCCCATCGCCACGACCAAGATGACGAGCACCAGCCCCAGGCCGTACAGGGCGCTCGAGCCGAGCTGGTTAGTCATGATTCTGATGTCGCGGCCCTGGTCCGCGAATGTGCTTATCGCATACCGCTCGCCCAGCTGTTGCCGCTGCTCTTCGACGAGTCGCTTGATTGCATCAACCGTGGCGAGGGTGTTGATGTCGGCCTTTGGCCGCACCTGAAGCGCCACCGCCGGCTTGCCCCCGAAACTTGCATAACTGGTGATCCTCTTGTGAGAATCGACCACCCGGGCCACGTCGCCGAGTAATACGAGCTTGCCCCCTCGCGTCGTCAACGGCGTCCGGGCCACTTGTTCCAGACTGTCGTACTTGCCGCGAAAGCGAACTCGTAACTCCCCGCCCGACTCCAGGTCGATCGTTCCCGTGGGCGCTTCCGCATTCGCGCTGGCCACCGCCAGCGCCACATCCTCGAAGCCCAAGCCGTACAGATCGAGCACGTGCGGATTCACAAGCACGTGCAGCTCCTGCTCCTGACCGCCGAACAAGTCCACTCCCGCCACCCCCGGCAGGCCCTCCAAACGGTCCTTAAGCGACTCAGCCGCCTCGCGCAGCTCCTGCGGCCTCGCTTCACCCGCGAGCACAACCTGCACCACCGGCCACTGTTGGAAGCCGATCTCTTGCACGATCGGTTCTTCGACCTCGGCAGGAAGCTCCCCGCGGATCTGGTCCACCAGGTCGTGAACGTCGCGCTTCGCCTCCTTGACATCCGTACCGTCAGCGAAGTTCAGCTCAACCACCGACGCGCCGTGCATGCTCTTGGAGACCACATAGTCCAGACCGTCCAAGGCAGCAGCCTTCTCTTCAATTCTCCGGCTGATCTGGGCCTCGTTCGTCTCCGGCGAGGCCCCTGGGTTCGGCGTGATGACTAGGATCTTGGGCAGCGTAAAGCGAGGCGTGCGCTCAATCGGCAGCTTCAATAGCGACAGGATCCCGAAAACGCAGATGGAGACTGCGCCCAGGAAGACCAGGCGTGGGTAATCAACGGCCCTTTCAGAGATCCACATGCTTGCGCTCGTCCCGCGCAGACATTATCCGCCGCGACGTGGCGGGCCCACTTCGCTGTCGCGGCACAGCCAATCCGGCCACCGCCGTCATGATCCCCCTGCGTGAACGAGGTCCGGCCCGGAGTTCAAGAACTCTTTCAGCTCTGAAGCGTTCGCCACCGTGACAGCCTGACCGTCGGACAACTGATGATGTCCGTCAACCACAAGCAACTGACATTCCTTAGGCAGCGACTCGATCAGATACGCCCGGCGCACCTCCCCAGCCACGTTCAACCCCACGAACTTTGCCGAAGCCGCACCTTTCTCATCCACCTGTACGAAGAACGCCTCGCGTTGCCCGTCTCTGTGACGTACAGCCTCGACCGGTATCGGGTAGCAGTCACGCACGCCCGTCAGGACGCGCGCCCGACCGACCATTCCCGGCCGCAGAAGCCCGTCAGAGTTGTCCAACTCGATCTCAACGTGAAACAGTCCCGTCCGGTCATCCGTTGCCACCCCGACCTGAGTGATCTTGCCTGTGAAGGTTCCGGCCGGCCGGCCGGCTGAACCCGATGTGCCGCGGGCCTCTATCGTCACCTCCGCCGTCTGGTGCCCCCGGACCAGCGGGACCTTCCGCTCGACGACGGCGACGGTCAATTTGACCCGTGAGATCCCCATTACTGTTACCACCGGCTCGCCAGGGGCAACGGTTTCGCCCTCTTCGACCAACAACGAGGTAACCACACCGTCGATCGGGCACTTGAGGCTTGCACAGGACAGGTCCACTTCCGCGGCCTCCAGCGCAGCCTCGGCCTGAGCGACCGCCGCCTCCGCCCGGCCCACCTCCGCCTCGGCCGACTGCACGCCAGCCGCCGCCTGCGCCAGCGCCGCCCGGGCCATCTTCATGCGAGCGTCCGCCTGAAGTTTGGCAGCCCGCGCCAAGTCGATCTCGGTCGGAGTGGCGTTGCCGCCCTCGGCGACCCGAGCCACTCGTTTCAACTCGTCGATAGCCTGCTGTTGGTTGGCCGCAGCCTCGGCTACGCCGCCCCGGGCCGCGTCCTCCGTCGCCCGTGCGTGCCTTATCTGCACCCGCGCCTGAACCAAGGCCGCCTCGGCCTGCCCAACAGCCGCCGCTGCCGTCCTGACCGCTGCTTCGAGTCTGCCAACTTCAAGCCGGGCCAAGTCCTGCCCAGCCCGTACCGACATACCCTCAACCATGCGGTGCCCGTCCGGCTCCGACACGGCCGCCGCGCTGCCGAGCCGCTCTATCCGCCCCGCGATCTCGAAGGCCAGATCCACTCGAACGTCAGGTTCAACCAGCCCATAGAAGTCCTCGTGAAGAGCCACCCGCTGTCTCTGGACGGGCATGACCCGAACCCCAGGCGCACCGGAGCGGACGGCCTGCTCGGCTGCCAAAGATCGTTGACTCCGGCGGAACAGCCCAAGACCGACTCCCGCTGCCAGCAGCAGGACTACCAATCCAACCACGCCGATCGTTCGCTTCACCGCCGAATTCCATTCACCATTATCAATAGTTTCTGCTTGTCAATAGTATCGGCGACGCCCCACGCTGTCAACAGTCTGAAGGAGCAGAGCGGCTAAGCCGCAGTAGTTCAAGGCCTTATGGGATCTATGGCAGACCCCGTTGTGCCTGTCTCTCGTCTCCCGCGGCGCGAACCGGGCTGAGACCAGCGCCGCGCACCCGGTCATCGACGGCGGCCAAGCTGCCCAGGATGGAAGCGTCGAACCGCAGAGGAGGCACTCACGCTGCGCTCGCGCCGCGCGACTTCCGGCGTCAGTGCGGCGCACTCTGTGTCCGGTTGTCGCGCACTCGGGTGCCCAGTACACTACCCGTGCCGAGCCGCATGAGGCCGCCGCTGGAGACCCCTGATTACAGATTTCAGCCGTTGACACCCCGGAGCCAAAGCCAAGCCGGCTCTGCGCGAACGATTGCGGACAGCTATGAGATCAAGATGCCACCGACCGGCCAAGAAGACCCCTAGCCGCGTGCGACCTGGCGCGATCAGCCATCCAAGGATAGGCGTGAGCGGGCTCTTGCTTGTCCTGATCGCCGTGACGTTCTGCGGTTGCTCGGGCGAGCAGGTGAACAAGGTCGTCAAGCGGATCTTCACGAAGAAGAACCCTCAGCAAGAGATGCTCGTCGCGCTGGAGGATGAGGACGCCGATGCTCGTCGCAAGGCCATCAACCACATCGCGCGCAGCCGTTGGGTCCGAACTGACCAGGCGGTCATGGCCTTGGCGGCGATCGCTCGCACCGACTTTGAGCCTCAGGTCAGGTGTGCCGCGATCAGAGCCCTTCGCAAGTGTTACGATGACCGGCCGGTCGAGCCGCTTTGGATGACCCTGAATCATTCGCAGTTCCCTAATGAGGTCCGCCCCCCGCCACCCGAAGTGCGCTGGGACGCTGTGGAGGTGCTAGGCGAGTTCTGCCGGCTCGGCTTGGTCCCGCTCGACAAGCAGGATGCCGTCTGCGATACGTTCATTTCGCACGGATTGGACGATCAGGATCGAGACGTGCGCATCGCCGCTGCCCGAGGATTGGCGTATTTCCAGAGCCGAAAGGTGCTGGAGGCACTGATCTCCATGCTGCGGCACCGCGATTTCGGCATCGTCTTCGAGGCAGAACGATCGCTGGTAGAACTGACGGGGCAGACGTTTGAGCACGATCCCGACGCGTGGCAGGCCTGGCTGAAAGAGACGTCCGACCCATTTGAGCACGCCGGCGAAGTGCCCGAGTCCTTGCGCGTCCCCAAGCGTAACTGGCTCCAGAAGACCGGCCACGCAGTCCGCAAAGCGGTCATCTTCTGGCAGGGCGAGGCCAAAGAGCAGTAAGCGGCCGACAGCCGGAGCAGCCAGCGGCTGAGGAACCCAGACAAGCCCGGCCGCCGCCAGCGGCCGGGGCGAGCGTACCCATGAGAGCGATTGTTTCTGATGGCCGGACCCGGCTTCAGCGCCGCCGACCTGACCCGTCTCGTGTCAAGGGCGAGGCCGTCATCCGGGTCCATCGCGCCGGTATCTGTGCAACCGATTTGGAAATTGCGCGGGGGTACATGGCGTTCTCGGGCGTTCTGGGGCACGAATTCGTCGGGACGGTCGTCGCAGGCTCAAGACGTTGGCGAGGCAAGCGAGTCGTTGGCGAGATCAACTGTATCTGCGGGCGGTGCGAGATGTGCATCCGAGGGCTGTCGCAACACTGCCGCAAACGAACCGTCATCGGCATCGACGGCCACGACGGGTGCTTCGCCGATCTGGTGGCCGTGCCCGAACAGAACCTCCATGAGGTGCCAGCCAGCCTAAGCGATCAGGAGGCTGTCTTCACCGAGCCGCTGGCAGCTGCGTATCAGGTCATAAAGCAATGCCCGATCGAAACGCGAGAGCGCGTCACCGTGCTCGGATCGGGCCGGCTCGGACTGTTGGTCGTACAGGTGCTCGCGAGCACAGGATGTAAGCTCGACGTGGTCGGTCGCAACGCCAAAACCCTCGAATTCTGTGAGAAGAAAGGAATCCAAGCCACCCCGGTTGCTGATCTGGCACCGAAGGCGGACCGGGATGTGGTCGTCGATTGCACAGGATCACCCGACGGCTTCGAACTAGCCATGCGGTTGGCTCGACCCCGCGGGACGATCGTCTTGAAGAGCACCTACGCCAAGCCGGCCAAGCTCAACCTGGCCCCGGCCGTCGTGAACGAGATCACAGTGCTGGGAAGCCGATGCGGGCCCTTCTCAGACGCACTCAGCGCCCTGGCCAGGAAGCAGATCGACGTATTGTCAATGATCAGCCGCGAGTTCGAACTGGACAGGGGCCTGGAAGCCGTACAAGCGGCGGCCGATCCAAGCAACATTAAGGTGCTGCTCAAGGTCAATCCCTAGGCGCCCTCCGGTGGTGCCTGCCCACGGCGGCCTGTGACGAAGTTGCACGCGGACCTTGTCGGCACCGACGCGTACCTGAGGCGAGCAAGACACTCCCGCCGTGCTCGAACAGAAGCTTGACGACGTCGTCCTGCTGCGTTTTCCGAAGCTGGACCGTTTCGGCCGGCTTGTTCACGCGGTGACCACCAAGCCGTGGAATCTTGCCACACACTGCGGCGAGCAGCACGACAGTGCAGCCCGGCGCCGCCGTCAACTCTGTGATGCGCTCGGCTTGTCGTTCGAGCGGCTCACGACCGCGGAGCAGGTGCACAAGGCCGAGGTGCACCGCGTCGGCCAGACCGCGATCGGAGCGGGCAGGAGTTGCCGATCCGACGCCATTGCCTCGGCTGACGGGCTGCTTATCGATCAGCCCGACGCACCGATCCTGCTCCTCTCGGCCGATTGTCCCCTGGTGCTAGTGTTCGACCCGGTCCGTCCGGCGGTGGGGGCTGCCCACGCCAGCAGGCAGGCGACGTTGATGAACATTGCCGCTCAACTCGTCGGGCGGATGGCGGAATGCTTCGGCAGCAGGCCCGCCGACATGTGGGCAGGCGTCTCGCCGTCCGCTGGCCCATGCTGCTACCGCGTGGGCGCCGAGATACTGGCCGCGGCCGCCCGCAACGTCCGGCGCCACGAACGCTACATCTCAAGCCGCAACGGCGTGGCGAAACTCGATCTGTGGGGACTGATCGTCGATCAACTGTCCACGGCCGGCTTGCAGCGCCAGCACGTCGAGCTGGCGAGAATCTGCACCATCTGCGACGAACGTTTCTTTTCCTATCGGCGGGAAGGCTCGCGAACGGGGCGGTTCGGTCTGATCTGTGCCCTTCGTCCAGGCCGCGGCTCAGGACCTCTGGCCGATCATCAACAGTGATTCGGCCGGTGAATTCCTCATTCTCATGGGCCGAAGGGGGATTCGTGGCTAAAAAGGCAGGAATCTTCCTTGCGGCTCGCCGGGCCAAAACACCTCATCTCGGTCCGTTGCCAGGCGAGCAATTGCCGCCGGAAGGCGCCAGCTAGATCACCTCGACGACTGAGTTAAGCTCCCCGTACGGGTTGCTCTCCACATAGGTATTGTGCGGGTCTTGCTGCCATCGCCCATCGACCACAAGTCGATAGCGATACCTGCCGGGCTCAAGACGGAGGCGCGCCTGGAAGTCGCCTTCCCGCTCGCCCGGCTGCATCGGGGTGCTGTCCGGATCCCAGTTATTGAAGTCCCCCGCCAGGGATACTGTGCTCGCGCCCGGCGCGTGCGTGCGGAACACGACGCCGTCGTCGGCCTGTTGGACCCCGTAGATCTCTTCGATGCGCCTGTCTATCTCTTCGGGTGTGGCGGGCTCGCCGGCGCGGCGCGCGAACAGCGGCACCGTGGTTGCCAGAAGCTTCTCAGCGCTGACTGCGAGCTGATCGGCCTGTGCCAGAATCGCAGAGGGAGCCTCCTCACGCCCGCCGAGCGCGATCAGCTCGCGGGCCAGACGCACAAAATCCCGGCACCCCATGCTTGCAGGGTCATACTCCGTGATTGGCTGGCCGAAGCTCGATCCTTCCTTGAGCTTGGTGTTGAAGTTGATGAACGCGCGAAACATGATTGGGTCGAACTTGCGGCGCAACTCAGCCAGAATCTCGCGCGCCAGCTTCGTCCGGACATCATAGAGGTTCGCCAGAATCCTGATCTCCAAATCGTGGCCAGTCTGTTCCCGCATCCTGTCGATCGTTTCCAGCTGCTTGGTCAGGCCTTGCAGGGAGAAATAGCCCGTGTCCACAGGTACGATTACTTCGCCGGCCGCACGCAAAGCGCTCAGGGTCAACAGCCCGATGTGCGGGGGACAATCGATCACCGCAAAATCATACTTATCCGCCACGCTTAGCAGGGCTTTGCGAAGTTGCAGGTCCGCATTGGTCACGCCGTTCATCTTGAATTCGTAGGCGGCCAATTCCGTTCGGGACGGTGCCAAGTCGAAATTCGTCGTGATCTGCCAGACGATTCGCGCCAGGTCGATCGGCTCACCCTCCGCATCGAGGACCTCCGCGATACTCAGTTCGATCTGCTCCTCCGGTACGGCGAGCCCGAGCGCGCAGTGGCCCTGCGGATCCACGTCGACAAGCAGCACCCGGCGGCCCTCCCGCGCCAGACAGGCCGAGAGATTGACAGCAACCGTGGTCTTGCCACACCCACCTTTCTGGTTGGCCACAGCGATGATCCTCATGATTCCTTCCTCTAGGCCTCCCGCCGCCGATGTGCGCCACCGCGCCAGACGCCCGATAAGCATCGGATAGTGTATTATCGGCCCGGCGTGGGCGGAAGCTTAATTTCCAGCTCCGTCAGATCGGTTCCTGGCACTGATAGCCCAGCTTTCGCCTAGCTGGACGAATCGGGCCTTGCCACTGCAGGGTTGGCCCTGCTGATGGGGGAGGCCGGCATGGCCGGCCTGCCCCGATCGATATGCGACTCGTCCGAGCGGCGGTCTCGGGGTTCCCAGTGTCACATCGCTGTCACCGCCGTCATCTCAGCACCACGCCGCGTCCGCCCGGGCAACCGCGCACGGGGGGCTGTCGCGGTATTGGGCGCGCCAGCGTGCTTGGTGAACGGCTCGGCCCGCAAGCGAGGATCCCCTCTGCCAGCACTGGTGAACACGCGGATGCCCCGCGAGCGAAAGGTCCACCTGCTGGCTGGAAACGATCCACCCTGGCGCGAGCCGATGCCCGGCAGCTCTCAGCGCTGGCGGAAACGCAGCACAGCCATCACTGTCAAGAACACCAGCCACCCCCCCCAAGCCACGAATGCCACTATCAGCGGCCACGTGGACTTCGGCGGCGAGTCGCCGGCTGGTATGCCGTCGTTCGCCCCCGGTGCGTCGTGAGGCTGCTCGGCCTGCTTTCGCTGGGTCTGCCCGTGGACCATTGCCTTTACCCGCAGGATACGTCGGACCTGCCCCTAACCATGAGGCCACACCTTACGCTCGGGCGGGCTGACTGGCAAGGGCTTCTCACGAGCCGATGATCTAAATCACAACTGGACCTGGTGCGTTTCGAGACACGGTGCGCAACAGACGGTCTGACGAGCGCCGGACTGGGGCAGACGGTTTGTGAGTGCTGGCCAGTGGCTCCCGCCGGCGCACGGTGAGCACTGCTCGGCTGGCTCGGCCAGGTCTGTCGGGCGCTGCCGGAACTGCCCGACGGCGGGATTCCGACAAGCAGGGCGGCGGCAGCCGCTCGGCCGTCACGCTATCTGGCGTACCAAGCCTGCTGGCGCGGTCCGGGCTGCTCTTGCCCCAGATCGTCACGAGACCGCAGGCAGGGCAGTTAGCTTGTACGGCGGCCCGGTGCAGCTTAGAATCCCCCGCCCAAGAGTTACCCGCAAGATGGCTGGCCGACTGGAGCCAGCCGCGTAACGAGGGTACCTGACGAAGCGGGCATTCGGTATCGAGGCGATCGGCAGGGCGCGCAGAAGAGGGCGCTTAAAGGTTTCTAGTCGTGTTTGAACAGGTCGAAATGGCACCGGCGGACCCGATTCTGGGGCTGACTGAGGCGTTCGTTCAGGACCCGAACCCGAACAAGATCAACCTTGGGGTCGGGGAGTACAAGGACGCCCAGGGCAAGACACCGGTGTTGGGATCGGTAAGGCGGGCCGCCCAGCGCGTCGTGGGGCAGGAGACCACCAAGAGCTACAAGCCGATTCCCGGCGATCCTGCTTACGGACGAGCGGTCCAGGAGCTGCTGTTCGGCGCCAGTAGTGAGATTGTCGGGGGCAGACGAGCGGCCACACTGCACACCCCCGGGGGCACGGGCGCGTTGCGTGTCGCGGGTGACTACCTCCATGCGACGCATGGCGGGGCGCGTATCTGGCTTAGCGATCCGACCTGGGCGAATCACCCGGCAGTGTTCGGCGCGGCCGGTCTGGAAATCAAGACCTATCCCTATTTTGACGCGGCGAAGGGCGCGTTGGATTTCGACGCCATGAGGTCGGGGCTGGAGAAGGTCCCGGCCGGTGACGTCGTGCTACTCCACGGTGGTTGTCATAACCCGACGGGCGTGGATCCGTCGCCGGAACAGTTCGCCGCGATCGGGAAGCTGCTGGCCGAGAGGAAGGCGCTGCCGCTGGTGGACTTCGCCTACCAGGGATTCGCGCAGGGGCTGGAGGAGGACGCGGCTGGCGTGCGCGCGTTGAGTCAGACGGTGGATGAGCTCGTCATCTGCAGCAGCTTCTCCAAGAATTTCGGACTGTACAACGAGCGGGTCGGCGCGCTGACGGTTGTAACCGGCTCACCGCAGGTCACACAGGCGGTGCTGAGCCAGCTGAAGCTGGTGGTTCGCCGCAATTACTCCAACCCGCCGGCGCACGGAGCAGCCATCGTTGTGACCATTCTCGATGATCCGCAGCTCAGATCGGCATGGCAGAAGGAACTGGCTCAGATGCGCGACCGCATCAACGGCATGCGCGGGCTGTTCGCCGAGACGCTGACGGCCAAGGGGGTCTCGCTGCTGACCGACGGCAACGGGTTCATTACTCGCCAGCGGGGCATGTTTTCGATGTCCGGCCTGAGCAGGCAGAACGTTGACGCCCTGCGGGAGCAATACGCCATCTACATCGTCGGTTCGGGGCGGATCAACGTTGCCGGCATGACCGAGCAGAACATGGAGTACCTCTGCGATGCGATTGCCAAGGTCAAGGCTGCCGGATAGGCGCGGACAACCGACCGGCGGGAACGTGCACAGCCAAGACGGGCCAGACCCGCCGGGCGAAACCGCACAGCGCGTGGCCCGCGCCTTTCGCCGGTGATGATGGCATTGCTTGGACGGCCGCCCCCTGGCACGTGTCGCCGCGCTTCCCGCTCGCCCCCTCGTTCAGTGCTTTCTTGCGGGAAATAGTCGGATCGGGGCGCGGAGCTTAACCCCAGTCGGTATCAGTCCGGACCTGCCCGTTGCCCTCGCACCAAGTTGATTACCCGTTCGAGCAGATCCTCTCCGGACCGACGCTCGACGCGCAGCAGTTCAACGTCGCTGCGGGCCTTGACCTGCTCGATGAATCCCCCGCCACGCAGTGCGATGGTCGCGACGATGCTGGCCGGCCCCTCCAGCAACCTTTGCACGGCTGCCACGAAGGCGGGTGAGAAGCACCCCATCTTCCCGATCTCGTCAATCAGAAAGAGCTCGCTGGCGTTGTCCGCACGGCTGAGCACGGGCAGGACTACCGCCTCAAAGCCGGCCACGTCCACCCCATAGCGCCCCACGCGGTGGCGGGATTTCAGGTCGACGTGCGCCAGCCGGCCTGACCGGCCGTCGAGCGACTGCACCGAGAACCCCACGCGCCGGCCGTCCGCAGCGCGGATCTCAGCCGTGTAGAATCCCCTGGCCTGCGGCAGTCGCTCAGCCAACTGCCGGATCAGCGTGGTCTTGCCGCACCCCGGCGGCCCCGTCAGTAGAACATTCATCGAACTGGCCAGTGATCCGGACTAACGGGCCTGATCGGGCGAGGCGGACGCGGCGGCGGACAATGCTGCTGCGGCAGTCGCAGCTGCCGGCGCACTTGGTCTTTCTGTAATGCTCGTTGACGTTCGGCGCTCCGCCGAGGTCACCTGCTTTCCCAGGCGCCTGACTCGTTAACCCCTTCTAGACAGCATGCAACGGGACGCAATCGTACCAGAGCCGCAGCTCCACGCCATTGTAATACAGCGCCGGACACCCTTTTCTGCGGAGCGCTGCGACGGACGACGGCTTCGAACCGTCCTTGGACCAGGCCGGTCCGTTGTATCGGCGGAACAGGACCGTACGGCCTTGCATGTTGATGTAGCAATCGGCGAGCATCCTGTACTTGTGACCCAGCTGGGCGGCGCCGGTGCCTGTTCGTCTGCCGGCATAGTGGCCGAGCGTAAGCGTGCGCAGACAGTGGTAACTACGCCGACCGATCCGGACCTGCCAAAGACCTGCCGGTACCTGGGTCCGCGGGAAACGCACCCCCTCGCCGCGGTCGGTGCGGCGCCAGGTCACTTGGCTTTTTCCAGGCAGATCGATCGGCCAGCCGGTGCGGTCCTCGTCCCAATCGGCATCTACCATAGTCAGCGTTCGCCGCTTCGGATCGCCTGGCTTGAAGTTTGACTTTCCTACCAGGAACACCTTGCGGTTCTGGATCGCCCAGAAGAAGTCGTGGTCATACGTGAACGCGCCCCTGGCGTCGAACTCCGGTATCCTGACCCTGTAGCAGCTCTTGCCTGCGAGTTTCTTGCGGCCGACGACCCGCGCACAGCCGACCGAGGCCAGTTGACGTTCGGGCCAGTCGTACCAAGCGGTGATGCCCTCGGCGCCGGGCTCCAGAGTGATGAAGAACCATGCCGCTTCGCGGAATTCGACCTTGCCGGCGCGCGGGGATAGGGGGCTTATGTCGATATCCGGCTCCCTTTTCGGGAACAGCACGATTCTCTTGACCAGTTCGGCGAAGCCGGCGGGCAACGCCTTCGTCTTCAACCCCTTCTCGACCATGGCAAGCAACCTCGCTTTCAGCTGGCTTCTGGCGTTGTGAAGCCGACGTTTGACCGTCCCGACCGGGACCTCCAGGAACTCAGCGACCTGGCTCGCCGAGTACCCGTTGATGTAGAAGAGCGTCGTGGCCATGCGGTTCGGCTCGGGTAGTGACCCTATCGC
>CAYGAN010000026.1:21105-25268 GCA_964347585.1 uncultured Planctomycetales bacterium
CTCGTTGTCGTCGAGCACCTGTTCGCGCATCTCGGCCTCTGCCGTTATGCGTGACGGATCAATCCGATCTGACGCCCGCGGCATCGGCCCGGAAAGGGAGACGGTTGCGAGCTTCTTGCCTCTCCTGATCTCGCGGCACCTGCTGAGCACGATCCGTCGAAACCAGCCCGGGAACCGTTCAAGTCGCCGGAGGCTGTTGAGCTTGCGGTGTGCGGTGACGAACGCATCTTGGGTAGCGTCCTCGGCTGCGTGAAAGTCGCCCAGCACGGCGCAGGCGTAGCCGAGCGCCATGTCCTGAAAGCGCATCACGACCTGACCGAAGGCTTCCATGTCCCCGGCCAGTGTTCGTTGTAGCAACAAGCCCAGGTCGCCCACGTCAGCCCTTTCTGCTCCTGCCTTGGATCCCTTCACTGACAAAGAGGCGACTCGCCACAGAAAGGTTCGCTCCGGCTGAGCCGTCCTGCCGGGAGGACGGGTGGTGTCTGTTAGCGCGGCCGGCGCGTAGGTCACATGTCGCCGTGCAAGCTCTCATAGACCCCCGCAGGAGATCCACGGATCGTGCGGGGCGGCCTATACCGTCAGCCCCCTGTTGACACCGCCGTTGCTTGGCGGTTTGATTTCCGGGCGTTCGTGCGGATCGAGTAGGCGAGGATAATGGCCAAGTACCTGCAAGACAAGAAACTCGCCGTCACCGGCAAGCTTGTCGGCATTGATGCGACCGGTCTGATCGGACCGTTCTTCACGCTGCGCGTACCCGCCAGGGGCTTCGACCTGCATCGGCCGGCCAGCTACATCGACATCCGGCTGCTCGACCCCGGCCAGATTGTTCACCGCAGCAAGATACACATTGACGACGAGTTGAAGGTCATCATTCATCCTGTCACGCGACACCTTGAAAAGGGCACCCGCAACGAACTGACGTTCGAGATCGTCAAGAAGAGTGCTGCCCAGCGGATCAGCCACGCCGTCCGCTACGACGACGCGACGCATCCCATTAACGGGAAGGTCGTCGATAACGACGGGCGGCACTTCATCGTGGTCGATGCGGGCCTGCCGCTCGTCGTCGGTATGATGGACTTCAAACCGTCCGACGTGAAACTGATCAATGCCGGTTCGTGGGTCACGTTCTGGCCCAGCCCGCCGACCCACGGCATGATCCTCGGCCGCGCCTGACGGCGGGAAACGACGCGACCCTCGCTGCAGTCTTGCCATGCAATCCGAAGATGATCAGCTCGACGTCGAGCTTCGCCGGTTTGACTACACGTGCCCATCATGCGGCAGCGTACTGCCCGGCTTGGTTGAGCAGTGTCCTAACTGCGGACACGACCTACTGGATTCGTTCTCAGGTACGTTCCGTCACCGGCGCACGTTGCTGGCTAAGGTGATATCGGTACTGCTGCTGCTCCTGATCGTTGCCACGCTCGCAGCCGTTCTGGTTGTTGTGGTTGGCTGAGGTGCGATCGAGACGCCAGCTTCTCCTGTTGGCTCTGCTGGTCACTGCTTTACGCCGAGATTCCTTACCGGATGTAGCCGAACGACCTGAGCCGCTTGCGCTGCTCTTCCGTCAGCGGGGTCTGTTCAACCTGCACGTTGGCTGCCAGCTGCTTGTTAAGGTTGGCTTGGCGTCGGAGTGTCTGGAACAACTCGTCCACCGCCCGCGGGTGGTCTGCAGAGACGTCCTTTTGCTCCAATGGGTCCTCGGCGACGTTGTACAGCTCCCGCTGGCGCGCGTGCACGGTGAGAATCAACTTCCAGTCGCCAACGTAGAGCGCTTTCTGTTCCGGCCCCTTGGCGACGCCTTCCGCAAAGGCGTATGAGGGCTCCGCGGCGGGCCGACCCGCGATCCAGGGCACGAGCGAAACCCCCTGTGCGCCCGCGGCCGCCGGCAGACCCAACTGCTGCTCAAAAGTCGGCATCAGATCAATCAGGCGAACAATCTGCGGCACGCGTCGCCCCGCAGGCAGGACTTTCGGCCAGCGCAGAATCAACGGAACGTGCAGTTCCGGATGATGGGCGCTATAGCCGTGGTCCCAGAAGCCATGCTCGCACAGCGCCTCGCCGTGATCCGCCGTGATGATCACGTATGCGTCATCCCACAGCCCCAGCTTCTGCAAGTCCAGGCGCAGGTTCGCCAAGTGGCGATCCATCTCGCGCACGCCTGCGTCGTAACGGGCCGCCCAGTACTCCCGGTACACTGCCAATCGCCCGTGTCGCTCCTCATCCTTCTTGAAGGCCGGGGGCAGCGTCAACAGGTAGGTCAGTGCCTTGACTTCGCCCTGGGTCAGCTGCCGCTTATTCGGCATCTGCTCGACGGCGTCGAGTAGATCGTCGAGATACTCCGGCCCGGCGTTGTAGGGGCCGTGAACGTCCATGTAGTGCAGATAGCAGAACACCGGTCGAGTCGTATCCCACCGTGCCAGCCAGGCCATGGCGGCTTCGTTCACCACACTGCCAGGATGAATGGGTTGGCTACGAACGCGCCCGTGACGTAGCCACGTGCCTGAAGCGACTCAGCCAGCGTCTGAAACGCGTCGTCGAAGACCGCCACCTTCTCCTCCCCGTGGTACGTAGATCGCAACACTTGGCGGTAGTTCAGGACTTGGTGCACGCCCGGATAGCGCGAGCAGAAGAGCGAGGCGATTGAAGGTTGCGTCCAAGGCGCCGGCGCGATCGCCCGCTCGAAGACAACGCCCTCCTTAGCGATGGCATCCAGCGTCGGCGTCAAGCCGCCGCGATCGCAGTAGGTCCCCACTCGATCGGCGCGAAGCGCGTCGATGAGCACGAGAACGACATTCGGCGTGGATCCCTCACGGAGAGTCGCTGCGGCTTGCTGCTGGTCGGAGGGCTTCTTGCATCCGGTCAGCGCCAGCACCAGCGCAGGAGCCAGCAGGCCCGCTCGCGCTGCGGTGCGGGCTGAACGCATCGGAAGGAGTTCAAGGCCTCGCAGCACGTGGCGACCTCACCCTTGTCCGAGTCGGGTCTTATCGCCGCTGCGGCGAGCACGCTCGGCGACACAGGCGGTTCTCGGACGGCCCCCCCAGAGCCGGTATGGGGCCCGTTCGACGGAGTCTTCCGTAGCGGCAGACATCTATCATTCATTCTACCCGAACCCGCAGACGCTGAGTCGGAATCTGTTGCACGATTGCATCACGATCTACGATCGGTCGGGAGGGATGGTGACGCTGGGTACGTGGCGATCGCCCGCACGCGCGGGGTCATCCGACGCGCGAGCGTGAGCGAGCGGGCTGATTCCGGCCGCCGACGGGTCCCGCGCGCTGATGCTTGCGGCTTGGCTGGAATCTGTGGGTGTGTTTCAGGCGCGCTGGCCGTCCACGCTGATGAGTCGGTCAGTATGGCGCGCTCGTCGGTCGCTGTTCGCTACCCGGGCGCGGCTCGCGCCCAACTCGGGCAAGCTGATCGCGGGCGGCGATCTGGATAAGCTTGCCGGCTTCACTGATAGCAATGAACTGGAAACCCTGTTCGATCCGGCGGGCGGCGTCGTCGGCTGTCCCAACATGGATCCCGGCTGGTACTCCCAGGCGCTGGCCTGCAGCCAATGCCTCCTGAACGGCGTGTTCGGCCTTGGCGCGATCGTAGTTCATAGACGCTGCCAGGTCGTTCGGGCCGATGAAGAAGGCGTCGATGCCCTGGACGGCGAGGATCTCATCGGCTCGGCGCACGGCCTCGGCATGCTCGATCATGACGACGACGGCGATCTCGTCGTTGACGGCCGGCGGGTCATCGGGCGCCATCACAAGCCGCCACCGGCCGAGTCCGACGCTGCGCCGTCCGAGCGGCGGATAGCGCGCCGCTTCGACGACCCCTGTGGCCTGCTCGGGGGAATTGACCATGGCGACGATCACGCCGGCGGCCCCGGCGTCGAGGAAGCGGCGGATCGCCACGTCGTCACCAGCGGGAAGGCGCACCATCGCGACGGTGTCCGTCGTGGCAATCGCCTGGAGCATGCTCTGGGCCGACTCGATCCCGATCGCTCCGTGTTCGACGTCCAATCCGATCCAATCGTACCCGACGTGGGCTATCAGCTCGGCCACGTAGCTGCTGGCGAAGCTGATCCACCCGCCGATGGCCGGCTCACCCGCGCGGAGCTTTGCGACGACTGCGTTCACTTGGTCCCTCGAAGCAGCGGCTCGTCCTCCCCGCTC
>CAYGAN010000026.1:25278-32577 GCA_964347585.1 uncultured Planctomycetales bacterium
GAGCCGCGCCACCTGGCCGAAGAGTACCTTGGGCTCGGCCACGATCTCCCCCTGCTTGGAGGCCCGATGGGCCAACATCGGCTGCCCGCTCACGTCACCGATCAGCGCCGCCACGGGCCTAGTGGCCGGCACGTTTTCCATCACGATCTTTGCGGCCACGACGATCGGCACGCTTAAGACCATCCCCAACACCCCCCAGAGCCATCCCCAGAACGCCAGCGACAGCAACACGATCACCGGGCTGAGCCCCAGCCTTCTCCCCGCGAGCCTCGGCTCGAAGATGTTCCCGACGACGAGCTGTGCTGCGATCAGCAGCGCCGCCAGCAACAGGGCTGGCCAAACGCGCTCGAACTGCAAGAAGCCGGTCAGAATCGGAAACGCGCACGCGATGACCGATCCGATGTACGGGATGAAGTTGAACAGGAACAAGAGCAGCGCCCACAAGACCAGGAAATCCAGTCCGAAGACTAGCATGATCGCCAAGCTGATGATTGCGACCAGCAGGCTCATGAGCACTTTGACGGACACGTACCGGTAGATGCCATCGTTGATCTTCTCGACGACGCGAAGGATCTCTTCGGCCCGATCGGTGGGATACGCCCCGCGGATGCGTTGAGGGAAATGTTCGACCTCGACCAACAGGAACATCAGGTACACCAGCACAAGGAAGACCGTCGCGGCCCAGCTGACGGCCGTTCCGACACCTACAAGCGCGAGGTTTGCGATCCTCCGCAGGTCGATCTGGTCGGCGAGTTGGTCCTGTATGCTCAGGTTGCCTAGCTTGGCTTCGAGGCGGGGATGCAGGCTTGCTACGGAATCGGCAGCACGCTGGACGTTTGCGGTCACGCGGTGCTGATACTCGCCGGCCCTGTCGCGAAACGCCTCGACGTGCGCCTTGACGATCCAGCCGAGGCCCATGATGAGGACCATCGCCAAGACAAAGACGGCTGGCAAAGCAAGCGCCTTGGGAACACGATAGCGGATTATGAATCGGCTCGCGGGCCTGATCAGGTAGCACAGAGCGACGGCGATGAACAACGGCTGGAGGATCCCTGCCATCACGTGCATCACGAAGCCTAGCAGCACGAGGATGACCAGTGCCGCTGCGGCTGTGACAAGGGAGACACGCCCGGCGTTGTCTGCGTTCTGCATGGCCACCTCCGCGGGCGTGCCCGGAGCCGGCGGGGTCCGGCTGGAACGCTCACGGTCAGCCGCCGCTGGTGCCGGTGCGGACACGCGTTGGGAAGGCCTCCCCGACGGAGCCCGGCCACTATGCCCTCACGGCCCGACGCCCTGCCGAGTGCCGTTCGCCCGGTGGGCATCATACCGCAGGCCGATGTAAGGTAACACAGTCGTCCTCGAAGATGGATCTGCTAGCCGCCGGTGTCGGCGCCTGCTGGTCGCCGCGAGCTGCAACAGGGGCTTTTGCCACTCAGCGGCGGCCTTGCTATATTGCCGCGACTTGTGCTTCAGCCGTAACCAGTAATCCCGCGGAGGTAGCGCGATGCAGAAGATTCCTGACCGTAGCAGCACCCTGTGGAAGCGTCTCTATCGTGAGGCATGCAACACGCGGACCATCGATTGTCATGTGCACACGTGCAGCGAGGCCGACTATGAGAAGATGGATCCCCGGCCGGGCCTGTTCAACATGCTGGCCTACTTCGATCGCGACGTCGGCGGGTTCGACGAGGTGCATGGGCTGAGTCTGGGCCAATGCAAGACCGACGAGCAGCGATGGAAGGTCTTCAAGCAAATCCTGCAGGCAGGTGGCAACGTTACGTATTACCGCCATCTCTGGCACGTGTACCGGGAGCTGTTCGGGCTGGGCAACGTGGAACTGAGCGACCGGAACTGGCGCACGATCCACAAGAAGATTCAGAAGACTTCGAGCCGGAAGGGGCGCTACAGGCATCTGCTCAAGGACGTCGCGAAGATCGGCCTGGGCGTGAAGAACATGGATTTCGCCAACCGCGCGGCGGAGCCCGGCTACACGGTCTCGTCGGTCGGCGTGGTCAGGCTTATCACGGTGTCCGAGCCGGGTCCGATTCGAGACCTGGAGCGCGAGACGAAGACTGCGATCCGCGATGCCCGGTCGCTCGTTCGTGCGATCGAGCGCATCTTGAAGATCAGCAAGAACGAAGGGGCCGTGGCGATCAAGAGCCAGCACGCATACTCCCGCACACTGCTTCACGAAAAGATCACCCCCGCCGCCGCCACCAAGGCTCTCAGCAAGCTGCTCGGCAAGCGAGGCAAGCCCACGGCTGCCGAGCTGAGACAACTCCAGGATTTCATCTTCTGGACCATCGCCGCCAAGGCCGGGCAAGTCGGGCTGGTCTTTCAAATCCACACAGGCATTCAGACCAACTGGGGCTGGATGCCCGACTCCGACCCGCGTCACCTGATGGCTCCAATCCACACGTTTCGCCAGACGCGGTTCGACCTGTTCCACGCGGGGTATCCTTTCACGCTCGAGCTTGGTCTGATGGCCAAGCACTACCCGAACATCTGGCCGAACATGGCCTGGATGTACGTGATTACCATGGAGGGCAGCCGCCGCACGCTTGACGAGTGGATCGACCTGGTGCCGGGCCATCGTATTCTCGGGTTCGGCTCGGACGTGTTCGCTCCCGAGTTGGTCGTCGGTCACGTCTCGATGGCGCGTTTGTGCTTGGCGGACGTGCTGGCCAAGAAGGTGGCTGTTGACCTCCTGACTGAGGAGCGGGCGGTCCTGCTGATTCACCAGTTGTTGCGAGACAATGCGATCGCTTTGTACGGCCTTCAGGGCCGTAGCGAGCTTCGTAACTGAGCAGATGGTGCTAGAATGATGATGTCCTTTGTCACTGCGGTGTGTTTGCTGCTGCCAGCCGCCGATGCCGGGTCGCGCAGTTGGCTCGGCGAGTGGATCTGGTGGCCCGAAGACGGGGCCAAGCAAGTGTTCTTCGTGCGGGACTACGAACTTGCCGCCCGGCCGATCAAGGCGCTGGTCGGGATCACGGCGGACAACCGTTACCGGCTCTTCATCAACGGCCATGAAGTCGGCAGTGACAAGGAGTGGCCGACCGTTGAGAGCTACGAGATCACACAATGGCTGCGCTCCGGCAAGAACCGCGTTGCCGTCGAGTGCGGCGATGACGGGAAGGGCGCGGCGGGTCTCCTAATTGAAGGACGCGCAAGGCTGAGCAACGGATACGCGGTGATCATCAAGACGGACGCGACGTGGCGGTGCGCCAAAGAAGCGCCCCCCGGCTGGGCCGAGCCGGACTTCGCCGTTACAACGTGGCGCACGGCGATCGCTTGCGGTCGGCCGCCCATGCCGCCGTGGATGGACGTCCCGCGGCCGGAATTCGGCAGGAGCCGCGCCACGCTTCATTCCGTCGAGTGGATCAAGCCGCCCTCGCCCGGCGCCGAAGCAAGCGCCCGCGTTCAGATCTCGCTGGACGAACAGTGCCTGGTTGATGGCACGATCGGCATCGGCCTGACGCGTTTTGGCGAGCCCGTCCTCGACAAGGCCATCGAGCCGGCCGTGCCGCTCTCGCAGTGGAAGCCGCGTGAGACCAAGGAGCTGACCGTCTCCGGCCTGCAGTTGCCCGGATACCTGCCGCGGGGCGAGTACGAGCTTGTACCGGCGGGGTCCGACGTCTGGGGCCCGACAGGCGCGCGGGTTTACTTGGGCGAAAGGCCCCCTCCGGCGCCCCAGGTCACGTGCGCGGTTCAAGCTCATAAGCTGATCGGGCGCCGGCTGACGGTGACCGTGGGGATCACTGCGGCTCGGCCGCCTGCCGAGAACGAAGCGCTGTATGTTCAGCTCTGGCGCGGCAAGGAGCTGTGGTTCGTCGGCTCGCAGAGACCGGCCGGCTTAGACGCGTCCAAGCTGCGGGTTGGCCAGCCCACGCAGGTCACGCTGGCGTTCACACTCCCGCCGCTGCCGGGGGGCTCGTTCCGCGTTCTCGCTGGCATGCATCGGGCCGTTAATGAGAGCTTGTCCCCGGTTGAACTGCAACTGCCCGGCTCGCCCCTGGCGGAAAAGCCTCTGGGCTACGGGACGATGATCGATGGCGCCGGCATGCCGCACTTCTGGTACATCAACGCCGCCCATACGATGATCTGGGACGGTGAGCCGTACATCCCGGTCGGGGCGATGTACCTGCCCGCGTTTTCCGGGCTGAGGCAGGAGTCTTACGACAAGGATCAAGAAGTCTATGCCGAGCTGATCGCCTGCGGGGTTACGGATCTGTACTTCAATCCGTGTTGGAACCCGCTGGACCGACCGGCGTGGCGATGGCAGGCGTTGCTGGACGCAGCGGAGAGGGCCGGGATCAAGTATGCGTGGCAGCTTACCGCGCACGTTGCGCCGCTGTTGGCGTACCACGTCGAGGCCCGCGACTACCTCGTCGATGCCCCTCACAGCGGGGCGTACTCGGTCTGGATTCCGAGCACGTACTTCGGCCGGACGAGTCCCGGGCACAAGCACTTCTACGCGCTGTTTGACAAAGACAGCGAGGCGCTGATCGACTTCGGCCCGGCCCAGGCCAAGACGAAGGACGTGAAGTCGGGCGTGACGGTATCGGCCGTCGCCCTTCTGCCTGAGAAGACCAAAGGAGTCATTCATTTCATTCCCGAGCTGCATCACCCCGGCGACGTGCACGATTACTGGAAATCGGTCACGCCGAAGTTCCTGGCCAGGCTCCGCGAGCTGATGAATCGCATCCGGCCCGGGCCGGGCTTCCGGGGCTTTCTGGATCCGCTGGACAACGAGCAGAGCTGGCGCGATCAGCAGCGCATGCTGCCGTCCGGCCCGGAGTTCCAGGAACAGCTCAGCGCGTGGCTGGCCAAGCGATACAAAACCCTCAGCGCACTGGCCGACGCGTGGAGCATTTCTCCCGCGCCGAGCAGCTTTGCGCAGGCCGGTCGGTTGCTGCCGGTGGGCAAGGCGTCCCCGGATTCGGACGTAGGCTGGTGCGTGGACCTCGAGTCCCGAACGAAGTTCCGCGTCGATCTGCCGCGATCGCAGTTGTGGGACGATCTGGTGGAGTTCCGCGACTCGTCGATCCGCGAGATGAACAACCGGGTCGCGGAGGTGATCAAGTCGGCTGTCAACGCGCCGGTGATCCAGAAGCTGACCGAGCTGAACGCATTCACCAACGACCGCACACACGGTGGGTTCGACGCTGTGGGCATGGAGGCCTACTCACCTGCACCGGAACTGGTCCGCGGGTGCGGGGGAGGCGTGTACGCTCGAGCGGCTCAGGCTCGACGGACGATCTGGGAGCTGGTCACCGAGACCGGGTTTGCCTACCCGGAGCTCGCCCCGATCGGCTACCCCGACCCGCTGCGACTCATGCACGAGCTCGGTTCCATGGTGCAGATGGGGGCCAAGGGGACCTACTGCTTCCTGTTTCTCAGCGACACCAACAAGCCCGGCCAGGCCTGGTACGAGTTCAACCTCCGCAACGATCCGCGGCAAGTCGGGTGGCTCGGGGCGTTCGCCGAGCTGATGAAGACCTCGCAGAAGCTGGTGGACTATCGGCCGGACGTGGACTTTTCGTTCCCCTCTTTGGAGGTCGGCCCGATCGGATTCCGCCGCGCCGAGCCGGACTATCAGGGATCGCCGCTTCACGTCTCGCTGGCGACGCATCGCGGGCGGTGGGTCGCCCCGACGCTTGAGCCGCTCTCCCTGCCGCCGACCGCGCGCGTGATCGTATCGCTCACCGACACGCCGGCCTCCGTGCGGTACGTGCCGGTCGTCCGCGCGCTGCTCGCCCAACCCGTGCGGCGGGTGCTGTTCGTGGGCCTGCGGCGCGATCTGGGCACGCTGCCCGTCGATGAGTTCTACACCGCAGAGATCGTCGCGGACGCCGACGGGCGCCGCGTGCAGGTACTCCAGCCGCCGCAGGAAGCGCAGATCACCCACCGGCTGCCGGACGGGCGCTGTTACGGGTTCGAGGCGGATCGACTCACCGTGCTGGCCAAGGACGACTGGGAGTTCGTCGTCCGCAATCTCCCCGAAGAGCCCGTGGCCACCGACTTCGTTCGCGACGTGGTCGGCGGGCGCATCCTTGATCTGGGCGATGCGTTCCAGGCGTTGGCGACGGCTCGGAAGACGTTCGTATGGAACATGACCGCCGAGCCGGTCACGATCAAGATCGACGGGGTTGAGCACGAACTTCCCGCCAACGCGGAGCGCGCAGCCGTCGTGCAGGCTACCGGCGTCCGCGTCACTGGCATCGACGACGCGAACATCTCGCTGGCAAGAGAGCGCCACGCCACGGCCTCAAAGACGGCGGGCGAGCTGAAGCTCGACGTCGAGCCTCTACCCGATTCGACGGACTGGCGCGTGCTGCAGGAACACGTCAGGCGCCTCGAGCAGCGAGTCTGGGAGGCGCAGAACACCGCGCCGATCCACCGACTCGCCAAGGTGGTCATCGACGGTCGGCTCGACGAGTGGCGGGACATCCCGCTGATACCGATCGAGCGCAAGCAGGGCAAGGACTACATCGAGCCGGTGGAGCTGCCGGGCACGGGCTTTCGGCTCGGTTGGGACGCTGACCATCTGTACCTGGCCGTACATGTCCGCGACGAGGCGGTCGTGAACGTGCACCGCGGCAAGGGGCTCTGGAATGGCGACGCCGTCGAGCTGTTCCTGGAGATCGACAAGGAGCCGAACGCCATCGAGCGGATCTACGATGACGACTGCTACAGATTCATCCTCGCGCCGACGTCCGCTGACGAGAAGCCCGCCGTCGCCGTCTTGGGCAACCCGAAGCTACCGGCCGACTACAATCCGGCCGGCGTCCAGCTCGCCGTGCAGCGTAGCGAGGACGGCTACACCCTTGAGGCAGCACTGCCAGCCGAGGAGCTGCGCGACTGGGATCCCGGACCGGGCAAGGTGATCGGCTTTAACCTGTTCCTCGGCGATTCGGACGGGGGCAACCGACAGCATCATTACCTGTGGCGAGGCACATCACGCTGCAACGACAATCGCTTCGAGTTCGCCCGCGCACAGTTTGGTCCATGAGCCGCCTATGCGAAACCTCCGGGCGGCTCGCGTGTATAACATAACTTGTGGGGACGGCGACGTTGCAGAGTCCGGGAACAGAGTAACTCACGGCCTAAGGCAAGCGTGTTCCAGCAGGCGAGAGGATGGCGGCGATGAGCGGGTCGGCGCGGGAATCGGCTGATAAGGCGGTGGTGTCCCTTCTGGTCCAGGCGATCGAGGTCGAGGCCTCCGACGTGCACCTTATCGGAGGGTGTCGGCCGACCGCGCGGATTCACGGTCGGCTGAACCCGCTGGCCTCGGAC
>CAYGAN010000027.1:0-2689 GCA_964347585.1 uncultured Planctomycetales bacterium
TGCCGCTGTGAGCATTGACGCCGTGGGTGCCGCTGTTGACCACGCCGTCGGTCGTCCCGAAAGTCACCCACGGCGACAGGCCGCTCTCGAATCCGCCGTTGACCAGATCGCCGTTCTCACATCCACCGACCTCGTTCACCGTCAGACTGACACTGACTGTCTGTGGATTGTTCGTCGCACTCGGGTCGGAGACGGTGATCGTCGCGTTGTAGTTGCCCGGCTCGAGCGAGGCTGTTGAGTAGTTGACCGTGATGGTGTCGGCCTCGCCGGTGCTCGTGCCGCTGTCCGGGTTGACGCTCAGCCAGCCGACGTCGTCGGTGATCGAGTAGTTCAGCGTGCCCGTCCCGGAGTTCCGCACGGTAAACGAATCTGCCGGCGGACTACTCCCCTCGTCCGTTTCCGGGCTTAGTGAGGTCGGGGACAGCGTGATGACGGGATTCTCCGGAGGAGGGGTCCCCTCCGCAGCCCGCAGGTCGAGGGCGTCGATGTAGATGCGCCCGGAGGGGCTAGTGGTCGTCTGGTCCAAAGCGAACCAGATGGATGTCTGGGATCCGGTCGCGGTGATGGGCACACCGAGCTCATACCAGATGTGCGTGTTCAGATGACGGGCCCCGATCTGATCGCTGCTCCAGTTGATCGTGCCTACATCGCCGTTGCTGGTCTGACCGGTGGGGTCGTGCCCGATTCTGAAGGTGATATCGGGGTTGACGGGATCACCGCCCACGCCGGTTTCGTACTTGAGCCATCCGCTCAGCCAGTAGTCGCCGGCATTGGTGGCTACTGCCTGGACGATGCCCCCGCGCAAGTTCGATCCGTTGTGGTACCACTGCTGCGACTTGCTGCCCCGGGCGTCAGCGGGGTTGCTCAGGTTCCAATCGCGCAGCCCCTCGATGATGATGGGATCGTCGGCGATGTCCCAGTTGTCCCATATGCCATAACCACCGACGCAGAAGAAACAGCAACCCACGACCCAGTCGTCCACCTGCATCTTGGGTCCGAAGGCGACGTACATGTCGCGGATTTCCGTCGGCGTGTAAGTACCTTTCCAGCCGTACCAGGTCCCGGCCTCGGTGTAAACCACAGCCGGATGGCGCCAGCCTTCATCCTCATAGTGAGCGTATATATCCCGCCATCGAAGTGCGAACTCGTTGTTCTCGGCGCCGGCGTACTCATGGTAGCCGACGAAATCGGCGACGGCCAGGGCGTCCTTGAGGAACTCAGCTTCAGTCGGGCCCTCGGGGTTGCCAACACCAAGATTGCATACGATGGATCGAATGCCCAGTTCGGTGCACCGTTCCGCGAAGGCCTGCTCGAACAAGCACACCTTGCGGATGCGTTCCCGGCTCTGGACCCACGGCTCATTGTAGCCTTGCCAACAGTCGATCCCGGAGTGGTTTAGGTGTTCAATGTAGCAGTTATCGGCATGCTGGCGAGCGAGCGTGCGGGTTGCGTCGTCGTCCACGTCCCAGAAGTTGACCTCGTCGATGTAGAGCCGGCCGATGGTCAGCACCTCCGGCCAGTTCTGCTTGATCGTGGTCAGGGCAGATAGACAGGGCGGCATGGCTAGCGCCGCCTCGGCGGTCTCAGTAAGCGACATCATCGCCGCCCCGCCGTCAGGGTTGTAGTGCCCGCCGCCGAGCTTGCCGCGGTTGGATGACGGGGCGAAAGTGCCGCTGCCCCGCGTGATCCAGCTCTGCCAACTGTTGGCCACGCCGCCCGTGAAGCCATTCTCGAAACCGGGGTTGGCCAACAGGTTCGAGCCGGTCAGTGTGGGCGCGTCCGGCGGCGGCGTCGCACCCACCGACGGCGGATGGCTCACGCTGACGGGCTGGATCGTGACGTCGTCAATGATGATGTATCCACCGCCGTGCTGCGCGTACTTGCGCCAGGCGCGGAAGAACAAGGTGGTCGTATTCCCACCGGCGAGGAACTCCCGTCCGAGCGACCGCCATTCGTCTCTGCCAGCATAGAATCCGATCCAACTGATGTCGAAATCGGTTAGCGAGGGGTCGTAAGCCCGCCCCTGGGCGTCAAATCCCAGGAAAGTCTCCAAGTCCTCGCCCTGATAGCTCTCGTACATGTGGGCGTACACCCAGAAGTCAACGCGATAGAGCTGCCCTGGCGTGGTGCTAATGACCTGTGAGATACCGGCGTTGCCTTCGGTCGCCGGTTGCGGGAGGTCCAGCCTCTGGGCGTGAGCCCCGCCGTGTACGTTGGCGGTCTCGTCGATGGGAGTAGGATCGTAGCCTTGCGTGCTGAACAGCGTCCAGCCGTTGGCCAACCCGTTGGTGAAGCCGCCCTCGAAATCACCGTTCGTGATTTGCGCGTTCACCATGGCTGCGCATGCCAGCACAATGGCCGTCCACCCCGCTACAACGACTTTCCCCTTTTCTCGCAGGTACATGGCACTCCTCCTTTCCTATACTCCCCTTGCCATTGACACGAGTGACGCTGTCACCCGTGGCCTCTAGACGGGCGACGCCCACACCCCCCTTGGCGGGCTCTACCGAAACGGCCCTCGCCCGCCGAAGGGAAACGAGCTTCCTCTACTGGCTCGACTGTTCGCCTGCTTCAGCCTCCTATTCGACGCGGAGGGTGTCCCACCTGACGGTGGGCCCGCCCCCACCGGACGAGCCTAGCTTATAGCCCACGCTGATCTGCGTGTTGCTGCCACTGTTGAAGTTTTTCA
>CAYGAN010000027.1:2726-3104 GCA_964347585.1 uncultured Planctomycetales bacterium
CCGTTGCCGTTGGTGCCGCTGTTCGAGAACTTCTTGATCATGGTCCACGCGCCGGAGTTCTCGTCGAAGTCCTGGGCCGTGTGGCTTCCCAGCCGATACGCGCACTCCGCCCAATAGGTTCCGCCGTAGCTGGGGCACCTGATGTAGATCGAGATGGTGTAATCCGTGCTGGCGTCGATGGTGTACACCTTCACCTTGGCCGACGAGCCCTGCGAGCTGCGGGAAGCGCGAAGCGCCTTGCCGGACTGGCCCGGCGTTTTCACCGCCCACGAGGCGGCGCTGCCCCAGCCGGCGTCGTAGCTCGACGACCAGCTCGGCATGGTCTCGAAGTCCTCCGCTACCGTGGTCTTCCCGCCGGGCGCTTCACCGCGGACCTCG
>CAYGAN010000027.1:3114-32113 GCA_964347585.1 uncultured Planctomycetales bacterium
GGGCGAGGAGGGCACGGCGTAGACCTCGAACTCGGGGATTCGCGCGTGGTTGTCCGGCCCCGGATCGGTGATGTACAGGCGAATGTATCGCAGCGTCTTGGGCGTAACGTACTTGCGATTGGTGATGTCGTCCTGGGCGGAGTTGTCCACCACGCATTCATCGGTCCACGGCCCGTCGTATGAGCTGCCGGACTGGATCTTGAACTGCTCGGTGTTCCAATAGCTCTCGCTGCCGGTAGCGCCCTCGTGCTTGACGATGAAGCCGTTCACCGTTCGATCACCCCCGAGGTCGAGTTTCAGCCAGTGAGGTGGCGCAGAAGCGTCGCTGGCCCACTTGCTGGACGAATCGAGGATGCCGTCGATCGCCTTGTCGCCGCCCCACTCCGGCCCGTACTGCGTATCGACCGCTACCTGAGTAGCTGACAGCGACAGGTTATCACCGCTCGGCACGTCGTCGATCATGCCGCCGCCGCCGCTCGGGTCCAGCCAGAATCGCGCAATGTTGAACGAGTGGGAATCGCAGTGGAACGAGATCGTCTTCCAGCCGGTCCCAAGGTTGACGCTGCCAGCGTTGAGCGTCTGCCAGTTCTGCCAGCCGCCCGTGTTGTTCATGGACAGCGTGCCGGTCAGCGGCGAGCCATTCAACTCGAAGTGGCAGGTCTTGCCGCTGTTCGGCGTGGCGTACCGCATGTACAAGGTGTAGTTGCCGCCATCGCCTTGAATGGGGTACTCGAGCCACTCGCCAGTCGCGATCCAGCCGACGTTGTATCGTCCGTCCGTGCAGTTCTCGATGTCAACATCATGGCTTCGATACTTGCCGCCGGAGTTGCCGCTGGTGGTGTCGTAGTAGTCGGTGCTGTTGGCGGCATTGACCCCGCCCTGGTAGTCCTCAGCCTGGACCGTGATGGTCGCGGCGCTGCCCGCGCTCCCGTAGATCTCGAACTCAGGCAGCCGCACGTAGCTGTCAGCCCCCGGATCGGTGATTACCAGCCGGATGTACCGCAGACTCTTGGGCGTGTCGTAGATGAAGCGGTTGTAGGGGTCCTGGCAGCTGTTGTCCACGTCCCACTCGGTAGTCCACGTCCCGAACATCGAAGCGGCGGACTCGACGCGGAAGTATTCGGTATTCATGTAGTCGGGCTCGCCGCCCCATTCAGCGTGACGGACAATGTAGCCGGTCACCGAGCACGTGGCGCCGAGATCGACGGCCAGCGTGCTGGTTCCGCCGCTCTGGCTCGTGTTACAGCACCACTTCGTCGAGGCCTGGCCGTCGAGTGCGGACCGGCCGTACTGGCTCGTCTCGTTGCGACCGGACTCGATGTAGTAGGCCGCGGTGAGCGAGAGGTTGTCGCCGCTGGGATTGCCCGGCCCGAGGCCCCAGCAGTCACCGCCCGGCTCCGTCCACGTGTACCCTTCGGCTACTGCTTGGTCCAGGTCCGTCAGGATCTGGCCTTTCGGCGGGCTGCCGTCGATGTTCCATCCGTCGCACCACGAACACCACCGGTACATGTTGACGCACCGATAGATGCCCTCCCCGGACGAGGCATGGGCTTGGTTCCAGCTGTCGATCTCCTCGTAGATCCACTCGATCCAGTCCTCCTGGTAGCAGCAGCGGGGATTGCTGCAACTACTGCACTCGGGATGCCCGCCTTTCCAGTAATACACCCCGTTGCACTCGGTAGCGTAGTAGGGCAGCGTCCGCAATTGTGACGGAGTGCCCAGGTTGACCCAGTCCTTGTAAACATAGAAGCTCCAGTACTGCCCGTTCACCTTCTCCGTCGAGTGCACGTCGGCGTAGGTGTAGCCTCGCGAGTTAATGTGCACGGCAATGCCGTCGATCCCGCCCGAGTCGTCGATTGCGGTGAGCATCTGGTTCATATAAGCGGTCCAGCTCAGCGGATTGCCGTCATGGTCGGGACCAGGACCGTAAGGCCCGGCAAAGGGGGCGAGCGGCTGGCAGAGCACCTTGGCCCCGGGCTTGACGTTCTTGATCGCGTTGTAACACTGCCGGAAGCAATCCGCGTAGCTCTGCGGCGAGATATAGGATCGCCAGCCGTTGACCTTCGGCCATTCGTTCGCCAGGTTCGTTTCGTTGCCGATAATGTAAATGTTGCAACCTGACGTGGCGTTCACGAAGTTCGCGCACCGCTGTGCGAAGTTGCCGTACTGGTCCGGCGGAGGGATCGTCCCATCCTCTCCATATCCGTTGTTGAGCCGACAGATGACCGTGTGCCCCTGGTTGGAGATCCACGTGAAATCCATCCCACCGTAATCTCCAGGGTTGTGGCCGATCGCGACGGTAGCGGTAACCCAACAAGTTGCGCCGCCGTTGGCCACGTGATTCAGCCATTCCTGCGGACTGGGGTCATGGTCATGAATCCCGTACAGATAGGGACTCTCCTGGGCGATTCCAGGCGTGACGGTCAGTGCCCACACCCAAACGCCTAACAATGTGATCAACAGTGTTCCGCGCCGTGACAACATAGTAATATCCTCCTTTCCAGAAGTGTCGCAATGCGCGCGCACAACCGGCGCCCCGTCAGACCCTATCCCTTGCAACATGGAGCGCAATCACCCGCTCAGAAAGGCATTAGAGACGTGGCCAGAAACTGCCGATACTTCAGCCGCGCCGATACAACAACGCCACGATCGCGCTCCGCCGAGTGGACACTCTGTGACTCGTGTGAGTCCTCTACTGCGCTCTGGAAACACTGTCAATGGTTTTTCCGCGCGAAAAATCACATTATTTTGTCTGTGCTGACTGACATACGCGAGAGGAACTGCGAAAAGCGTTCGCGCGTGCACCTGCTCGACTGGGAGCGGTTACGATTTCCTCCACGAACATGCCATAGCGCAACTCTACCAGCCCTGGGACCTTATAGGATATAACGAGTGGCCAGCTGAAGGCATCGCTCCGAGCGGGAAGATCCCCTCTCGGCGTTGGGATCGATCAGGTCCCCACGCCAGGAAAGCGTCGATTCCGCGGGAAGGGAAGCTATCTCGCGGCCGGCGCGGCTCTGCTCACGACAGAGATCACCAGGCCCTACCAGCCGACGGTTCCAAACTCAGTGGAAGTGGTCTCGAAAGCGCCGAAAAGCCACTGGTTCACTCGCTAAATCCTTTGCAGACAAGAGTTCCCGCAAGACACGGGCAGTGTCGAGGGCAGCTTTGAAACCGGCTGTGATACTGCGGCGTTCGTCAGCTCGGGATCGCTGGTCCGGATGGTGCGGCTGGCGATGGTCGGACATCCCGGCCCTGCTGGGCTGTGCGGGTACTGTCAGATGTTATCCACCCTGATGCGGGATCTGATCGAGGTGGGCTCTCTCCTTGACTGTTTCGGCGTTGACCGAAGTGAGATCGCTCGTTGGAGCAAATGCTCGGACAAAGACCGCAGAACGGACTTCCGTCCTGCTAGGATCCAGAAACTGCTCGACGAGCTTGCTGGCTTCAAGGAAAGGCATCGCGAGGAGCACTACCAAATGCTCTGTGAGTACGCTGCGCATGCCACGTCGCCAGGCAATAAGCTCGTTACGCGTAATGGCCTCGGGAAAACCGGCCCGTTCTTCGATGGCAAGGTCCTTTCGGCGAGTTTGGCAGGACCAAGCCGCCGCCTTCAGTTTGCGGCGGTGATGTCCGTCGGGTCCTTTCCGCAGCTGGCAGAGTCTGCCGACCTGCTCATGACCTTGTACTCGGGAACCAAGTCCTGGCTCAGCAAGTACCCACCGGCGGCCGGGCGGGTACCGAAGATCCTAGTGGCGCCCGGGGGGCGAGCAGCCACGGGCCGATGGGCCGCAGGGCGTCGATGAGCTGGCGAGTCCAGTGTCGTTGCCAAACTTGACCGGCAGGCATAGAGTCTTGCGCCGCTTGCAGCAGCCGGGCTGATCGAACCGTGGTGGGTGTGTTTCGCTACGATTTGCATCGCAGTCTCGGGGAATAGGGGCTTCGATCATGATGGTGCAGGTGTTGGCCTTACTGTGCGTCGTCGGGATGGCGTTCGGGCACGCAGCCGCTGCCGAGGAGTTCGTCCGGGCCGAAGGGGTAGGCCGCGCAAAGCCGGGCACGCCGGCGGCGCAGGCCAGGCTCATGGCCGAGCGCGCTGCCCAGCAGGTGGCGCTGCGGAACCTTGCGGCCAAGGTATTCGGCGAGGAGATCTCACGCGACGATGGTACGAAGCGCGTGCAGGTGGAAGGGTTCATCCGCGGCCACCGGTTCTTACCCGCCAAGGTCAACGACGACGGGTCGGTCGAAGTGACCGTCGAGCTGCCGATCTCAGCGATCGGGTCGGAGCATCGTCGCGTAACCGTGCGGCTTAACGAGGCACTTGCGAAGATCGAGGCTCAGCAACGCGAACTCGAACGGGCGAAGACACAGCTACGGGAGCAGACGGAACTCGTTGAACGGCTTCGAGCCCGGCTGACCGCCCAAACGAGGAAGGTCGCCGAGTTCCGCAACAGGATTCAACAGCTGACAACCAAACTCGATCGATCTCCGGCGGCCACCCAGCCTGCCACGACTGCGCCTGCTGCGGGCGAGTGATGCCTCGGATTGACCGTCGCTCTGTCGAGGTGTAGATTGCAGTCGCTAGGCGGGTCTGTACGCAAACGATTGTAGTGTGCGCCTTATCGCTCGGCGTTGGAGTTCACTCTTGGTTCCCGCCGAACCGATCACGCACCGAAGGGTCCGATTCATCAACCCAAACAGCGCGCTCTCGACGATCACCATGCCGGAGGTGATCCGTCACATGACCTTCTCGCGCAAGGCCCTCTTTCTGCCAACGGGCCTGGCGGTGTGTGCAGGCGTGATGCCGCGGGACTGGCAGGTCCAGATCGTTGACGAGTGCACGCTCGATAAACCCCATCAGCCTAAGGCGGACGTTGACGTGGTGGGGATCACCGCGATGACCACCCAGGCCAAACGGGCTTACGAGTTGGCGGACGCGTACCGGGGGCTCGGCGTAACGGTATTGCTGGGCGGGATACACCCGTCGGCGATGCCGAGCGACGCGCTGCCGCACTGCGACGCTCTTTGCCGGGGCGACGGCGAGACCTGCCTGCCGCACATGATAGAGGACTATGAGCGCGGCCGGCTCAAACGGATTTACGACTGGACCGAATACCCGACCGCACCGATCGGCACGCCGCGAAAGGACCTGCTCGATCCGCGCGACTACCTCGTATTCAATCCGATCCAGACGACCCGCGGGTGTCCCCATACGTGCAGTTTCTGCACGACGCCGGGCGTCTTCGGGCGGAAGTTCCGCCAGCGCGAGATTCGTGACATCGTCGAGGAGATCCGCGAGGCCAAGGAGCGATTCAACAGTTGGTGTTTCATCTTCGCTGACGACAACTTCGGCGGAGACCACCAGTGGGCCCTGGAACTGTGTGCGGCGCTGGCGCCGCTGAAGATCAAGTGGGCCAGCCAGTGCGACTGCCTGATCAGCCGCAATGACAAGCTACTAGCCGCGATGAAACGCAGCGGCTGCATCGGGCTGATCCTCGGCCTGGAGAGCCCCAATCAGGAGACGCTCACCGAAGCCGGCAAGAGGTTCGTCAAGGCTGATACGTACGCGTCGCGGATCCGCAAGATACAGAGCTACGGGATCAGCCTGTGGGGGGCGTTCATGTTCGGCTTTGACACCGATGATTGGCAGACGTGCATGCGCGCCTGCCGCTTCGCCGAACGAATGAACCTGTGCATGAGTTGCTATCCGATCGTCACGCCGTTCCCGGGAACAGACCTGTGGGCCCAGTACAAACGTGAGGGACGCATGCTGACAGAGGACTGGGACCGTTACAACGGCGCCAGCGTGGTCCATCAACCGAATCGCATGTCACCGAAAGAGCTTCGCCACTGTCAGATGGCCGCCTTCGCCGAATTCTACTCGCCGCGCTCATCCCTTCGCCGGCTCCGGGTACTGCCGCTCAAGAAGCGGGCCTGGGTGGCAAACTTGGCCTGCTGGCGGGGGATTCAGTATTACTACTCCAAACGCGGCCGGACCGTGCCGAGCTTTAGCGACTTTCATAACCGCCGCTCGCGCGCCTGGCGTTACGACGACCCGTACGAGGACGGCGACGGGCAGGTCGTCCCGCTCGACCCCGGCCAGCAGGCGGCGGCGCTTTCGGCGACAGCGTGAGCACGCCGATGCGTGCGTCGGATTACCTGCGGATTGTGCCTTGTCCGTCCCCCACCCTTGCTTCGCAAGGATGGGGCACCCGCGCCGCAAGAGACCCCTTCGGGAAGATCTGGTACGTGCGCCCCGGCGATGAGGAGGCGGCGAAGCTCCACCTAAAGCCGTGAGCGCTAGCATTAGGACGAGCTTCCACAGCCCTAGCGTCGCGAGGGTCGCCTCAGTTCACCACGATCTCCAATGACTTCTCGGCGGGGCCACCCTGGTCGTTGCAGGTCCAGGCGGTGACGCGGTAGCGGCCGGGGTTCTGGAACGTGTGTTCGGCCTCGGGGGAGTAGTACTGCTGCGGGAGCTCGGGGTCTTCAAAGACGGACCAATAGACCTGGCGATACGCCCATGAGCCATCGGGCAGGCGGCGATCCTTCGTGCCGACGGGGCCGTCGGCCGCCTTGGCCACGGCGCGGAGCTTGACGGTCAGCGGCGCGGGGCCGCTGGTCGGCTCGGCCATGATGCTCAGTGTAGGCGGGGACGGGGCCGGCTCATCCCGTGGCGGGGCAGGGACCGTGATCGACTCACTGCCGCGGACGCCATCGACCGAGCCGTTCTCACGCACGAAGACCGCCTGCTCATATCCACCCGCCTCGAGCATCTCGTCGTCATAGAGCAGGTCGAACTCGACGTTCTGCTTGATGCATCGTTCGATCTGTTCACCGGCCTTGGCTAGCACTTCGCGATAGGTCAGTCCGTGCTCGTTGCAGCGATCGAGGTGAAACGCGTTGGTCTGCCACAATCGATGCGGCTGGAGCGTGTATCCGTCCGGCAGGACGATCGCGACGGGGGCCCGACGCTTCAAATCGGTCAGAGGCCCGCGGGGATGCTCGGCTGCGTGTTTGTGGATGACGCGCTGCTCATCGTAGGGCAGGTGATGCAGTCGATCCGAGGTCCAGTACCACAAGTACCGCGCGCCCATGTCATAAGCCGTCGTTACAGCCAGCGGGGAGATCTCCTGCTCGGCCTGTCCGTAGATGGCGATGCCCCAGTCGCCGTCAAACGCGCGGGCGGCGCCGCGGAAGTAGGCGTTGTGAATCTTGAAAATGCTGGCCGGCTCGCACGGGATGCGCACGCCGAACTGGGCGTTGAAGATTTGCGGATCGTGGCCGAGAACGTAGCGGCTCTCGTGCACGAACCCGGTCGGCCCGGCTTTCATCTGGTAGTACGCCGTCGGGTAGATCGTCTCCCATATGGGGAAGTGCGTCTCGTCGATCTGCAGCTCGCCGAGATCGTAGCTAACCATTTGCAGCGATTGCATCAAGCTCCACCGCCCGTAAACGCCCTGGCTGTTGTACGTTTCGCGCACGCGGTGTTCGAGCAGTCTGGCCGCTTCGCGCGGATGGCTGAGTGACTTGGCCAGATCAGGATTGGCGCCGAAGAACCATGCCTGATGGACCGCCGGCTCGTCGATGAACATCCGCGTGCCTCGGCAGTTCGCGCGGTAAAAGATCTCAGGGTAAGGTGTCTGATGGTTGACTCGGATGAGTGTGTAGAAGACCGGGCGGTGGCAGATCCACGACCGCTGGTCCTCATCGGCGCGAAAGTAGTTGATGCCAGCCTCGATCATTTCGTCGTAGTCCGCCTGTTCGAATCGCCGGTATGTGTACTCCTCGCCGGTCCAGATGCGCCGGCCCTCGACCTCGCGCGCATTCCGACCGGTGCCGATCAACAGCCAAGGATTCAACTCCAGCCGGATGTCGGCGCCTGAAAGGAGCGCTCGCGGATCGTTAGATGCCTCAGCCCGGGCGATCGGCAGGCCGAGAAAGCGGCCTCGGTTCGGGAACAGCTCACGCTGAGCGGCAGCTTCATCGAAGGTGGGAAAGAAGTTCTCCAGGAGCCCGAAGGTGGTCGTGACAGCCCTGCCGGTGACACCGTCAACGTACTCGACGGCCGGCGCGTCAGATTCCTTGTAGATGTATCGATGGACGGTCGCCTGTGACTTATGTTCGGCCGCGAGGAGCGGATCGTCCAGCAACACGCGAACGATCAAGCGCTTGCCGCCGACCTTTTCGATGACCAGCTCCATCCAGAAGCAGCCCGAAGCGTCGGGCGCCTCGCCGAGGAACTGCAACGTGACCGTCCGGACGACGTTCGCGCCGACGCCGCTGCCGAGCACAGCATACATCGCCTGCTTCGGGGACAAGGAACCGAGATCGGCGTTCATAATCGCCCTCCTGCCGGTTCGCGATGTCAGATCGGACAGCGGATCGTAGGCCTCGGACGCAGAATTGCAAGCGTGGCCCCGTCACGCGTATGTTGCCCGGCTCGGTGCCGGCCGGTATAAGCGCCGCGACGGTCGGCTCGAACCCCGTGCGAGGAGCCCTTGTGTGCAAGCGTTGATCTTTGAAGAAGCCGGGCGATCGACACTGCGATCGGTTCCCGATCCGACGGCCGGGCGCGGCGAGATCATCGTGCGCGTCGAGGCAACGACCATCTGCGGGACCGACGTCCGCATCGTGGACGGGCTGAAGACGCGGGACGTTCGCCGTGGGCATCCGATCGGGCACGAATTCGCTGGGGTCGTCGATGTTATCGGCGAAGCTGTGGCCACGTTTTCGATTGGCGATCCGGTAGCCGTGCATCCGGTCATCAGCTGCGGACAGTGCAGCTTCTGCCAGACCGACCGCGAGAATCTCTGTGACCGTCGCATCACGCTAGGTTACCAAGTGGACGGCTCGTTCGCCGAGAAGATCCTTATCCCCGCTCAGGCGGTCGCGCGTGGAAACGTTTTCCATCGCCCGGACGGGATCGACGCCGAGGCGGCCTGCCTGTTGGAGCCGATCGCCGCCTGCATCCAGGCCCACCACGAGATGGGCTTACAGGACGGCAGCTCCGTGTTGATCTTCGGCGCGGGGCCGATCGGGTTGTTTCATATGCTCTTGGCCGGCGCCCGGGGGTGCTCGCCGATCGTTGTGGTCGAGCCAGGCCTCGCCAGACGCCAGATTGCCCGCGAGCTGGGCGCCGCGCGGGCTATCTCGCCCGAGGATCTGCATGCCGACGCTCAGTTCGACGCTGTGGTCATCGCCGTCGGCCGACCGGAGCTGATCGGGATCGCACTGCGAGCCGCTCGTAAGGGCGGACGGATCAACCTCTTCGCAGGATTCAGCCGGGAAGTCTCAGCCCGGATCGACCCTAATGAGATCCATTACAAGCAGCTCGTCATAACGGGGGCCACCGAGTCACGCCGCTGCGATTTCGCCGAAGCGATGCAGCTGCTGGAACGCAGACAGCTTTGCGTCGATCGGGTCATCACCCATCGATTCGCGCTGTCTGAGCATCGAGCTGCGTTCGAGTTGGCCCGCAGCGGCCAGGGCCTCAAGGTCGCCATGCACCCCTGAGTCAGTGCCGGATGCCAAATGTCGCTGATATGATCCTGGGGGGGCGCTTATAGCGCACCGATTCGCAGTACGTCACGCGCGTAACGAACACTAGCCTCGACCGTCTGTTGCTCGCCAGCCAGCGTTTCCTCAACCGTGTCACGCCGGGCCGAGGGCACCTCAAGAGTGATCGTCGTTCCCGGGCGGCAACGCTCTCGGATTAACCCCAGCACGGCGGGAAGGTCGATGTGGCCCTGACCGAGCGGGACTGATTCAATCACGATGCCCCAATTCGTGTTGCGAAGCTTCATGTCCTTTAGGTGGGTGGCCACGACGAACGGAGCAAGCTTCTGACACGCTTGGAGAGGTCTTTCCAACACCGCAAACGTGTTTCCCACGTCAAAGCAAACTCCCACCCGTTCGTGATCAACCTGCCGGCAGATCGCCAACAACTCATCGGCATCCACATCGCAATGATTCTCAATCGCCACCGTGACTTGGGCTTGCTCGATCAGCGGGAGGCACTGCCTCAGTGCATCGGTAACCCGCCGGCTTCGGGCCTGGCGCTCGGCTGGCGGGATGAAGAACTCGCCGCCGACGAAGCAACGCACGATCTTGGCGGATAGGATGCCCGCCTGCTCGATGGCGTGCCGGAGCCGATCCTGGGTGATCACCGACATGCCGTGCTCGACGTACAGGTCGTGGCGGCCAGCGAACTCGGCGATCTGCTCGAGCCCGTCGTCCGGGACGTGAGCCGGATCCAACTGAAAGCCGTCCAAGCCCAATTGGACCACCCGTTCGAGAAACCACCATACATCCACTGGGGTAGGATTCTCGAAGTCCGGATGTCGGCCGAAATGCAGGTGGTAACTGTAGCTGTCCAGCCCGAGCTTCATCAGCCAGCCATATCCCGGTACGTGTAGCTCCGCCGACGACGTGCAAGGCATTCTAGCGGATTCAGCGACGAGCGGCTATCGAGCATGATCGCTGGAATACCACACCAGCCCGAAGGTAGCACGTCCGTCGAGAGATCAGGGAAACCGGATGAGTTTAGTCGTCTGAGGAGCAATAAGCTTGCAGGTCGGCCAGGAACTCGTATAGGGCCACCGCCGCGTTGTAGGCCGGTTGTTCCTCGGTATGCAACAGGGTGATGTTCTGATCGATCGCGTGTCGGCTAAGATCACGTAGATGCTGGCGAAGGGGCGGTCGGCTGAGGGCCTCGTGATAGACCCCTCGGAAATGTTCCCAGCCGTCGGGGTGCCTATCAAACCACTCCGCCAACTCACGTGGGGGTGATGCATCCCCCAGCCACGCATCAACCTTGCACCATTCGGCCAGATCGCGAGTAAGTCCCCACGCGCTGACCAACAGCCGATTCCCATCGTCGGGCTCGACTGCATCGAAAAGGTGCTTGATCTTGATCATGGCGGAGACTTCTTGTGCCTAGGGCTACGACTACCGTATTGTAGCATGTTTGGGGTAAATGTTCCGCGCCCATTGCAGGAAAGATCCGTAGCTTTCTGTGTGACGGCGCTAAGCACATGCAGGCTCATCACATCCGTCCCCGTCAGCTTGCACCTACCGCGTGAGCACGCCACCTGCTAGACTATCGGGCCTTTGTGGCGTCGTAACCCGCTGGTGCCGAGCGTGGTCGGGGGTGCGGATCGTGATTCGGTGCCGGCCAGCGCCGGGGCGGGAGAGCGTTTAGATAGGAACATGAGATGCTCAAGATCGCGACGGCATTGGGCTTGGCCGCTCTGACCGTATTGAGAGTTCAGAACGCTCAGGCACAGACGACGAAGCCTCATAAGTTCAAGATGATCGCTTGGCAGCTCCATGATTACAAGCTGCATCCGATCCTGGAGGCCTTCAATAGGGCACGCTTCGACCGCGTCGATTCGATTGTGTTCTCACACGGCCTGATCTCTGAGGTCGAGCAGATTTTTCGTGAGCCACGGCGGAGAGACGATCTGATTGCCTTGATGCAGGCGGCTCGCGCGAAGCGCCTGCGCTCGTACGTCTGGGTGCACGAACTGAATTCGCTGCCGGATTCGTTGCTGCGCGACGGGAAGGCAGATGTTGACAATGAGGCACTGGCGGGGTTCCTGAGTGAGCGCTACCGGCGACTGTTCAAGACGCTGCCCAACGTCGCCGGCGTGATCCTTACCCTTCACGAGAGCCAGTACCGGCTCTTCCGGTCGGCGGAATCCGCCTCAGAACTCACTGTGCCGGAGCGTATCGTGCGCGTGGTGGAGCCGATCTACAAGACCGTCGTCGGAGAACTGAAGAAGGAATTGATCGTGCGGAACTTCTTCCACGAGCCGCTAGAGCGCGAGTGGTTCCAGCAGGCCATGGCCCACCTGCCGGCCGACATCATTATCATGTGCAAGAACACGCCGCACGAATTCAACCCGTTCTATCCGCCGGAACCCATGCTGAAGAAGGGCTCCAGGAACCGCCTCATCATGGAGCTGGACCTGACCACAGAGAACGCGCCGAGCAGGCAGTTCCTGTTCTGCCAGGTGGAGTATCTCGGGCGGTTCCTCAAGATCGCGCACGAGCAGGAGCTCTATGGCGTCATCGGCAGGCTCCGGTTTCCCCCTACGTTCAGTTTCAGAGGACCTGACGCGATCAACCCGTACGCCTTCGGCCGGTTCGCGACGGAGCCGGGGCTCGACAACCAAAAGGTATGGAACGACTCCTGCGTCAGGATAGTCAGGGTGGCGGCGGCCGAGGCCCTGCAGCGTGCCATGAAAAAGACGTTCGAGATCGCCGTGAAAACCAGGTACCACCTACGCTTCTGGGTCTATCCGCTGAAGGGGTATCACTACGCGTTCGGGCACATTCGGCTCCGCTCGCTCGCCAAGTGGACGCACGATCCTGAGGACAAGGCGATGGAGACGGCCCTGGTGAACCCCACGCCTGAACTCTACCAGCGGCTAATGGCGGAGAAGAACGAAGCGGTCGAACTGGCTGAAGCCGCCATTCGCGACGTTGAAGAGGCCAGCCGCTACCTGACGCACGAGGAGTCGGATCGCTTTCTGGATCGCTTTCGATTCATCCTGGACCGCGTCGAGGTCGAGCGAGAAGCCACAGCGGCGTTCTTTAGCTTTCGCATGTGGATCAACGATCCCAAACCCGAGTACCTGGCGCGGCTGCAGGCTGCCATGCAGCGGCTCGAGCAGCTGGATCAAGCGCCTCACCGCCCCTGGGGGCGCGATTGGCGAACCGGCCACCGCCATGGCATCCCCACGCTCCTGAACGATCTAAGGTGGCGGATAGAAGACCCGGAACGCGCGCGCAAGGAAGACGCCAAGATCATGGCCGAGATCACGCGCAGGCTGGATCCCGGGCGAATGTAGCCGACCGAAGACTCGCTTGGCGCACCCACCTACCGAGCGTCTCGCCCGGCCGCGGCTTGCCCAATCGTGCTGCTCGCGGTCGTGGCCCCGACCGGTGGGATCACGTCTCGTCGAAGACGAACACCCGTCCCGTCTGCGCCGCCACGTACGCGCCGTAACCGACGCGGACCACCTCGCGCCCGAGGTGCCCGTCGCTGAGAGGGGCGCGATCATCTCGAACCGCCTCGCAGAAGTCCTGGAGCTCATGGGGGAACCCGTTCATCCAATCCTCGTCCGGACTGGCGTAATGCCACCCGCTGGCGGTCTCGATCTTCTCCCGGATGTATTCATTCCCGAAGTTCACCCCGTCCGGCGTGTAGGCGGTCACGCAACTATTGGGCGTCATCGCCGCGTGAATGGTGGCCTTCGAGGCATAGACCGTCAGCGTGTTCGAGATCCCGCCTAGGACCGTGTCAGCAGCGGTGACTTGGGCGACGCTGCCATCCTCGAACTCCAGCAGCATGCTGCCCCAGTCCTCAGCGTTGTCCCAGCCGGTCTTGACGTACTTTGGCGATTCGGCCTCGAACGATCTGATGTGGGTAAGTCGGCCGACGCGGGCGGCGACGGATCGGGGTCCGATCGGTTTGCCAGACCTGCGACGTCCCTGCTCCGCCTTCAGATACAAGGCAGCGCCGAGCGGATGGCAGCCCTTATTGAACAGGCTCCCGCCGCCGCAGTACTGCCATTGCTTGGAGTATTCCGAGTGCGTACCCGAATGGGATTCCTCCCCGACAATACGTAGAATTGTCGCATCGGATTGCGCCAGCAGCCGGTTGGTTTTCTGGATGGCCGGTGCGTAGATCCAATTCTCCGCATAGAGGATGCGTCGCCCGGACGTGCGCTCGGCCTCCAGCATGCGATTGGCACCGGCCAGCGCCTTTTCGTACATCAGCTCGCCGTCTTCGTGAAACAACCCGCACTTCGGACTGCCGCTGCCATCGCCGCAATACGCCGTCATCGGCTTCTCAACAACGACGTGCTTGCCGGCCGACAATGCTTCCACAGCCAACTGTTCGTGCAGTCGGTTCGGGACGCAGAGGTCTATCACGTCGATCTGAGGATCGGCCAGCGCGGCTTCGACCGTCTTGTATGCGACGGGCAGATGGTGCTGCGCGGCGAACGCCTTGGCGTCGGATTTGTCTCGCGAGGCGACCCCGCGGATCACAACACTGACCCCCCAAATCCGGCGATAGTTATGCAAATGCAAGGAGGCGGCGAAGCGACAGCCGATCAACGCCACAACCACCGGTCTGTCTTCGGATGCTGAAGGTGATGATGAGACTGTCATGAACGTTCCGTCCTTTACTGGTGTTCGTCAGCACTCACGCCGTCGCGGTGCCGCCAAGCGTACTCCGAGCCGTGGAACAGCTTAATCCAGCGGCCCTTGCTCGTGAAGCCTCGCGCAATTCGAGATCGCCGAACGGGAAGGACGCGCGGGCATTACAGCGTTGATCGAGCCAGCCGTCGGACCATCTCGAATCAGGGCGCGGTGACATTTGCCAACGGGATGCGGGACCGGCTGAGCCAGCCCTTGAACTCCGCGTCCAGCAGGTTGATTCCCTTGCCGTAAACCGCCTCGAACGGTGCGGCCTGCTCATTGTACGTCAGCCACAGTTGTCTGAATCTGTCCCACCCGTAGGTATCCGTGAGGAATTGGACGAATGCCCCTCCGACGCGATAGGCGTGGGGCGACTTCACGCCGGGTGCGAACAGCTCTGCCATTGCCGGCAGTTGCTCCTTGTCGAACAGCTCGTGGGTGCATCGTAGCATCAGTCCACGTTGATAGGCGGCGTGCGACAACAGTGTGCACAAACCTTCGTTCATAGCCTGGTTCCTCGGCCTGTGCTTACGATGCGCAGCACTCAGGTACGCGCTGATCACGTGCGTCTGCTCGTGCCCCAGGTTCTGATAAAAGGATTGGAATATCCGCCTCTCGTTGCACCACGCGAAGCCGAGATCCTGCCCGAGGATTGACTTGCCCTGCTCGTTGTTGACGAAGAAAAAGCATTCGATCCTCGTGCGGGCGTGCGAGCCGAGCAGCATGGAGTTGGTCTCAAAGATCGAGTCCATCCTCCCGGCCAGCTCGGGAACGTCGACCGTGCGCGGCGTGTCAGGCGGGTAGAAGATCTCGAAGTACTTGCTGCGGTGGTGCCGCCATTGAATTGTGGCCTCAAGGAACTTCATGCGCTCCCGCTCGAGACGGCTCAGATGTGCTCCCTTCTGCGTTGCGTTGAGCACTACAGCGAGATCACGTTCGGCTTCGCGGGACCGGTCGAGGCGAAATCGCGCCTCCGCCAGCATCAGGTGAATCCTCGCGACAAGATCAGCGCCTTGTGTGGTCGTGCGCAACCCGGCCAACAGTGTCTCACTCTGGCGGTACTGCCGGCACAGCATCTTCGCCCGCGCCAGTTTCAAGACCGTACCGGCGTCGTCGGGGTCGTTGACCAATTCACGCGCGAGCCGTTCGGCCACTTCCTCCCAGAGCCCGAGTTCTTCGCACCGACTGAGGGTCAGCCCGCTAGGGACCTGCTCTGTCCCAGCGACAATGGCACCTACAAGAAGCAGATTGGCGATCATCATGTCTGTTGCCCTGGCCGCTCAAGAATGAGAATCGGCGTGACGGGCCTTCTACGTTTCGCAGAATCTGGGCCTCGGTTCAAGCGGGACACGCGTTCCACGGGCGCATGCACTCGCACATCATGCGGTACGCCTTCCGATTCGGCTGTGCTTACCAGAGGGCCATGTTGCACGCAGAATCCGTCAGCTGAGTGTGGTGGGACTGCGGGCCAACGGTACTCGGCGTTATGCTGTTTCCTCGTTGTCTCTTTGGCTGGTTCGGGCTTTTCTCTTGCATTTATCGGCCTTTGGGGGTAAACTTTTGATTTGTGGCGGCACGGTGCAGGTTTCCTCTTTTTTTTGGAAGGTATTTTGAAAGGAGCGAGACGAAATGAGATCACGACAGATCGCGTGGGCAATTGGGGTGGTCCTGGCGTTCAGTCTGCCGTTGAGTGCGGAGGCGGCAGACTTCGTTTTCACAACGATTGCTGACAGTAGCGGCGAGTTCGCCGCCTTCAGTAAGACCCCCGCGCTGAACAACGCGGGGCAGGCAGTCTTTTTGGTGACCTTTGATTCGTCTTCGCACAAGGAGATCCGGGTGGACGACGGCGTCTCATTCACGGTGATTGCCAGTACTGCCAGCGGGGCAGGCTTCTCCAACTTCTACGGGGAGCAGTCGATCAACAACAACGGTAGTGTGGCATTCTACGGATACTCGACGACGGACGGCGTCGGGATCTTCTCCGGCGACGGGACAGGCATCACCACCATCGCGAACATCTTCGGGGAGTTCGGGGGATATAACACGTATGATCCGCCCGGCATCAACGATGACGGCTTGGTCGCGTTTCACGGAAAGCCGCAGTTGAGTTCCCCGTTGTACCCCGAGGGCATCTTCACCGGCAGCGGCGGGCCGGTCTCCGTCATCGCCAACGTGAACTTCAGCAATTTCTCCGGCAAGGTCTCAATCAACAATTCCGGCAAAGTCCTGTTCCGGGCCAGCTTGACGACGGACGACGTAACCTTCGGCGGAATCTTCGTCGGCAGCGGCGGCGGGTCGACAACGACCATTGCCGACACCCTCGGCGTGTTCGGCGGATTCGCCGGCGCCTCGCTGAGCGAGTCAGGTCTGGTGGGGTTCGTGGCGGACTATGCCGGCGGAGACGGCGTCTATACCGGTGACGGCACGACAACAACCACCATCGTTGAAAGCACCGACTCGCCCTACAGCGACTTCACAAATGAAGTGGCGATCAACGCCTCAGGCGACTTGGTCTTCCGTGCCAATTTGGATGCCGGAGGCAGCGGCCTCTTCTGCGGGCCCGACCCGGTGGCCGATAAGGTGATTATGACGGGAGATGCCCTGCTTGGCTCCACCGTGCAGGACGTCCACATCCAGGTGGAGAGCCTTAACGATCTCGGCCAGATCGCGTTCTGGGTGAGTCTGAGCGATGGCACAGAGGCCATCGTGCTGGCCGACCCCCAGCCCGCGTTCCTCGAAGTTGCCATCGACATTAAGCCCGGCAGCGATCCAAACTGTATCAACAACGACGGGAACGGGGTGATCCCGGTGGCGATCCTGGGCAGCGCAGAGTTCGACGTGAACTCCATCGATCCGGCCACCGTGATGCTCGAGGGGCTTGCGGTTAGGGTCGCGGGCAAGAGCAATAAGCTCCTGGCCCATATCGAAGACGTCAACAGCGATGGCTTCGATGACCTCGTCTGCCAGGTCGAGGACTTCGACGGGGTCTTCGAGCTCGGCGACGAAAGTGCCACGCTTACCGGCGAGCTCTACGACGGCACGCCGATAACCGGGACCGACTCGATCTGCATCGTCCCGCCGCAGTGAGAATACGGACGGACGGGAGCTCTGGGGGCAGTTAGGCAGATCTTCAAGACCGAGGTGTCCGGCTTGCCGGCGGGCACCTCGGCCTGATTTTGCCGCGCCACGCTCGGGCAGGAGCCATGCTGCTGGCCTCTGATTCTGGATCGACCCGTGTCATCTCGATTGCACGGTAGGCGCAGGACGCATGAAGGCTGTGCTTGCATGATAGGCGCGCCAGTATAGATCGACCTTGTGCGGCTAGGCGTGGCTATCGCATACCGCGGAGCGCAGGATCTGCTTGGGTGTGGTCTGAGGACCCCTTCGGGCGATGCCGGTCCCTGTCAGGCCCGCGGAAGGTGGCGCCCACGTCCGAAAAACAGCACATGCCTACTCGGGGACAGGAAAGGGACGCAGCGGCGAGCCAGGGGGGCAACTGCCGCGTGCCCGCTTCGGGAGACCACAAGAGACTCCGCGGTGCACAGCCAGGCCAGTCCGGTTGGCAGGCGAGCCGAGAACAACATCCGTTCTGCATTCCGCGTGGGCACAAGCCCACCACAGGCATCCGGGGACTTGTGAAAGCGCCCTTCCTCAGCATGCTCAACTGTGATGGCCGCTAAGCCGATAGAAGTATAGGAATGAGGCGGCCTTGCTGCTGTGGGCTTCTTACCGGCCCTTGCAGCCCCGGAGGGGAAGCCATGGCGCTGGCGATCCAACACCCAAGCAGATCTCTCCGTGCCGAGCTGCGGAGAATATTCGAGACGGCCAAGATGCCGAGCAGCCCCGCCGTCGCCGCGCGCATCCTTGAGCTCATCCACCGTCCCGGTTCTGCCGCTGCCGATTTTGCCGACGTCATTCGGGGGGACGGCGGCCTCTCAGCGCGCCTGCTTAAGATGGCCAACTCCGCGTACTTCGGACAGCGAACCGACGTGACAACTGTTGACCGCGCTGTAACAGTGCTTGGGCTCCGTCGCGTCAAGATGATTGCTCTGGGCGTGCACCTGGTTAGGCACTTGGACCGATTGGGCGGGGCGCCCTTCGATATGAGAACATTCTGGCAGCATGCTCTGGTCCGCGCGTGCTTGGCCCGGTCGATCGCTCAGAGGATTCTACCGGCAAGGGCGGAAGAGGCGTTTCTCGTGGGGCTACTCGAAGACTGCGGAATCGTGTTGCTTGTCCAGGTTCTTGGATGCACATACGCCGACCTCTATCGCTCCGGAAGGTTGTCGCCGGCAGCGTTCTACGCGGTCGAGAAGGCGACTTTTCCTCACACCCATGCTGAAGCCATCGCCGCCATGGCCGCCGAATGGCGGTTTCCTCAGATTATCGCGGTTCCTCTGGCGCGCCATCACCAGCCGATTAAGCTACATCAGACTTCGTCGGACGTCCAACGATTGCAGGCCGTCGCCTATTTTGTGGGCGCTTTCCGTTTCGCCAAGGACCTGAGGGTTGACCCTTCGGAGCTAGAGCTTCGAGAGTTCCGTGAGATGGAGCTTGGCCTCGATGGCGTTTCATGGGCCGGCATTGAGAAGCAGGCAGCTGACGAGTATCGCCGGCTCTCCCTGCTGTACGCAAATAAGCTGGCGGACGATACGGACGTTGCGGAGCTATTGAGCGAGGTGAATCGCCAGCTGGCTGTTGTCGCAGGCGACGCCGACCAGCGCGTTCTGGACGTGGAGACAGAACGTAAGCAGCTCTTGGACAAGCAGGAACGTCTGGCAAGGGCGCTTGCGGACTATCGCGAGCAGGCGGCCCGCGATCCGCTCACGGGCTTGCTCAACCGCGGGGCCCTGGCGCAATCCGCAAGGCTCGCCATACAGCACTATCGAGACGAAGCGACCACGATCGGAGCCTTGTTCGTTGACATCGACAACTTCAAGAAGCTGAACGACACATACGGCCATGGTGTCGGTGACGCTGTACTCAAGGCGGTTGCTGCCTGCCTTGTTCAAGAGGTCGGCCATCAGGCCACGGTGGGGCGCTACGGAGGAGAAGAGCTTGCTGTGATTCTTCGAGGCCCCAGCGAGGAGGCGACCCGTCAGACGGCCGAGCGCGTCGTCCGTTGTGTCCGCGGACTCGACTTCAGCGACCTGGGCATCATGGAGCCGGTCACGTGCAGCGTGGGAGCGGTGTGGACGGATCACGCCCAGGTGGCGTCGGCGGAGGAACTGTTTGCTGCTGCTGACCGGAAGATGTATCAGGCCAAACGCGAGGGCAAAGATCGCTGTCGCTTTGAGTTGCTGACAAGCCTGACTTCATTGTTCGGACGTGAGGATCGTCGCGGCAGCGCCGCGGTTGGCCCGTCTCCGTCGAGAAAGGGGTGCGTGGAGCGCGCCGGCGTGAGCTGGTTCGGAAAGCTGCGCACCATAGCGGAACGCTTGAATCGTGAGAAGCTGGACATAGCGGCCGAAATGGGCAGGCGCCCCCGACACGACCTTATTGGGCCGTGTGTTTTCCACTACTTCACCAATGCCGGTGCGAGCACGGGGCGCGAACGCGCGTGTCTTAGGAATATCTCGACCGGGGGCGTCGGCCTACTGGTCGGTCGACCCACTGTGCGGGGCGAACCGGTCGAGGTGGAACTAGTCAAGGGCGGCTCGCAACTGTTCCTTGCAGGGCTGGTTGCACATTGCCGGCACATAGAAGGCGGAATCCACGAGACAGGGGTCCAGCTGGTCACCCACTCCTCCTCGCCGATCATCTCCGGCGACCCGCAAGCTGCCACACGCGACCTCGACTGGGTCGCCAACGCCTTAAGAGCCAAGCAAGGATTCTGAGCTGGCTGTCCGCGCCGAGGCGGCGATGCAGGTGTGTGCCCGGGCTTTGGTTGCAAGGCGAGCGGGCCGGAAGCTGCTGTCCTTCCACTGGCCCGCAAGCGCGCGTGGCAGCGGTAACGGATTGGTCCGTGTCGGAACCTGCGGCGTCTAAACGAACGCTCCCCGGGTCGTTGTTCGCCTGAGCCACTTGCGCTGTTCAGGACAGTGGCCAGCGCAACCCCGCAGGCGGCGAGCGTTGCTACTCTTGCTGCGCCGCGGGCGCATGACGCACGACTTAGTCCACGACTTGCTTCCAACTCCCCGCGGCGATCCGCATCTTGGGCGGTTCTCGAAAGCCTGGCGGCGGGTCCTCGTGGAAGGTCTGCCGATAGGTCAGGCCCAGGTTCCCAGTGCCCATCAGCGTCACGCCAACGACCACCACCCCATCGATGGTCGGGTGACTTGAGGTGCTCACGTCTCCAGAGACATACACCAGACCCTCGATCAGCGAGGGATACCAATCGGCCTCGTCGGTGTCTTCGCTGCCGGTTGAGTTCGAAGGTGAGACCCCTCAAGCTCAGTTCGCGGCCGCCTCCCAGCGACGAGCAACGCCGGATAGTTGCCCACCGCGGCCTGCCAATTGACGGATTGGTACACCTTGGAAGCCGACCCTGGGCTGACCAACACGAGCGTGCCAACGATCCGGGAATCCCTGATCCTGATCTCCTGAGCGAGGCAGTCGATCACGTAGATTCCCTCGGTGTTCGTCTCGGCCCCGTAGGGATTGCTCGCAGGGCTGATCACCACGTCCTCTATCACCCGTCCTTCCACGTCAAGCGGTATGCTGTTGATGCTGATCGCCGTGCCGTTGGCGAGATAGTACTCGAAGGCAGCGGCGTCGGGCATGTCCCGAGGGGTGATTCCCGTCGTTGTGCTTCCGAAGTATTCTCCGCCGCTGATGTTGTTGACCGCCTGCACTTCCGAATTGATCATCGAGCTGCTGGCCACGACCGAGTTATTCGCACTGATCGTCTGGTCGCACTGAAGAGCTGCGGCGCTAAAGAGGATGTCGTTGCCTGCGTGCAAAGCGACCTCCAGACAGCTCAACGGGGGATGATAGGCCACCAGAGTGACCTGCGTCTTGTGGCGCGCGTCGCCCTTGACGCCGGTACCCGTCAGAACGACCGGGTCGCTATCCGCATCGCTGAGGTTGCCATCCCCGGGATCGACACCATTCAGGCTGAACGTGCCCGTACCGATCGGCACGTCGTCGGCCCACGACCCGCTTGTGTGGTAATCGCGCCAGTTCGAGTCCGTTTCAATCCAGAACAGACCCATGTCAATCGCCGATCGTGCGTAGAAGCGCGCTTCGATCAGGTCGCCAGCTGACTCGGCCGACCGCCGCTGGATGCGCACGGCCGTCAGGGCTGAGATGCCAATCAGGCTGACGAGGAACGCCCCGGCCAGCACGACCAGGTAAAGGCTCGCCCCGCGATGACGATAACGGCGTGCCTGCACTAGTCCACTCCTTGCTCGTCCCAGGCATAGGTCCGGACCGCCACGAGCGAAGCAGCAACCACGTCGTTATTGCTCACGGTTACTGTGATTCGTTTGAGACCTGTATCGCTACCGGACACCTGGGTCAGGTCCGCTGGATCGACCCATGCCACTGCCGCGCTCCGACGCCAGTTCGCCAGCTCGGCCAGTGGCGTGCCATCCTTGTCCTGCGGTGGTTGGGCGGACCAGCCGTTGTAGTCGTCCACGTCGTCGAAGAAGATCCGAGAGCCGGCCAGACCCTCGGATGACTCCGGGCCGAATGCCGGAGTACCGTCGGGTTCTCGATAATCCTGCTGCAGGATCTCCGACATCAGCATCTGGGCCAGGAGCTTGCCACGCCCCCGGTCGGTGATCCTCTGCATTCCGACGCCCGAGCCCCCCAGCGCGGTTAGAGCGGCTACGAGGACCACCGCGACGATCAGCACACAGATGCTGACTTCCACCAGGCTAAAGCCAGCCTTGGCCAGTCCGCAAACGTGTCGCGATACGCAGTGACGTCTCACGAGCCGGTTACCTCCGGTCCGTTAAGAACCTCCACAGACGTCTGGACGGAGGCGGTCGGCTGATCCTGCACCCGCAACGTAATGTCCACACCCCTGAGGGAATAGACGTTCACGGTCTCTGGCGATCCGGGCGTCGTGACCGTGCCATAGACGTGGAATAGCATGGACTGGTCGGTCTCGGAGATCCACGACGAGCCTGCGCTCGCGGTCCTCACGAGATTCGTGCCGAACATCCAGGCGCCGTAACTTTGGTACTGCACGTTGCACGAGTGGCTGTCGGCCGAGACGAACTGCAGGACCAAGCACATGCCCTGGCTCGGCGCCAAGCCCGAGACATTGCTGAAGGTGAACTCCTGCCACAAATACGTGTCCGTAAGGTCGGATTCATACATGGGGCGCTCTTCGAGGACCGTGCTGCTCGGCAGGTTCCCGGTGGTGGCTGGGCGCAATTGCAGCATCGTTACGCCGTCATTCTGACCGCGCATCTTGGCCCTGAATCGCACCCTCGTGACGCTCCAACTGAGCGTGTCGGCCGGCAGATCCGGTAGGAAGTACTGGCCAGCCCAGTTGTTGGCGTCGATCGAGAAGTCAGCCAGGCTTTCCCAATGCTCATAGCCGATCAGGGGCATTTCGAGCGTTTCGTTCTCGGTCGGGACCTGCTCGGTTGTCACCTGCAGATCATACGCCAGCGCGAATTCGTTGACGTCCCTAACGAACTCCGTGACCGCTCCGTCGTTGTACTGGCGTGTCATTGGATCGCCCGGCGTGCCTGACCACGCGTAGCGGATTCTCTCAGGTGCGTCGTCCGCGTCGCGGTCGGCGACAGTGAAGTCCACTGCTGTGACAGACTGCTGCATGACCGACTCGGCATACATCAGCTCGCCTGCGATCCGGTCAACCGCCTGGGTGGCCTTTACGATGGCGGACGAGGGGTGCGTGCCGTCAGGCACAGCGCGCGTGGCAACGAGAATGGCTGAGACCATCCCACCGGCCAGGACGGCCATTATCGCCGTGCTGACCACCAGTTCCACAAGCGTGTAGCCCAACCTGCCGCACGTTGCATTCGGCGGTTTCAATCTCGCGTTGCAGTAAGCTTTCATTGCACGCTGGCCTGGCCCGTGTCCGCGTCAACTGTGATCGTTCTGTAGCAGTCGCCCACTTGGACCACTACCGATCCGCCCGTGTCCGGTTGGCCATAGCCGTCGAAGACGATCTCTGTGTCTTCGCCGAAGTCGGCCGATACCAAGAACGCGTGGTAGGGCGCGTCCAACAGACTCACTACATAGTCCGTTGCCGGATGGTCCATGTCGCGCACGGCTTGGAGAGCGTAGCTACTGGAACCGAGCATGAACTGTACCAACCGGCTCGAGCCGGAGATCCTGGCCTGCTCTCGCGCAAGCGCGAGATCCGCCGCAATACGCTTGGCGGCTTCCTCGGTCCGGCGGCGCGAGAGGCCGCTCGCGTAGCGCGGAACTGCGATTGCGGCCAGGATTGTGATGATCACCAAGACAAGGACGAGTTCGACGAGATTGGCCCCGCGGCGCGTTGTCGGAAGCCGGTCTCTTCGTAGTCGCTTTGCCCTCATGTCTGAGTCAGCAGGAAATGACGAGGCGCGACAGCTGATAAGCCGCCGCGCCTTCATCGCGAAGCTCTTTGGTCGCCGGCGCCATCAATACTGGTCGTATGTCTTGGTCCCTGATTCGTCTGCGTCGTCCGCGTTGGCGATGATCTCGCCTGTCTGGTAGTTATAGATCCACCCGAATCCGCCCAAGATGTCCACCACTGGAGCTACGATAACCATACTCACGGTGTTCGAGCCCTTGTTGGCTCCGACCTTCAGCGGCGGGATCTCCTTTCGCAGATAGGGTCCGTAGATGTGCGTGGCGTCCTTCGTGTTCGCGGCGCCTCCGTTGACATCGGTGAACTTGGTCAGCTGCGAGACGAGAGCCGCCTCGCTGCCGGCCGCGCCGCCGATGCCATCGGTGTTGGCCCCCGGGAACGTGCCGCTGTGTTCGGCGCCGTACAGCTCGATCGCAGATCGAAGCGTAGCCAGATCGCCCCGCAGGCCCGCTTCGCCGGCGCCTTTGGCGCCTCGACTGATTCGCGGAATGGCGATGGTGGCGATCACGCTGATGATCACGATCACGATCACCAGCTCGACCAGACTGAACCCTGCGCGCTCGTGACTTCTCAGGCTAACCCCCGGCATGACTGACCTCCTAATCCAATTGGGATTGCTGCCCCTGTTTCGTTATACGCATACGCTTGGGGGGCATGTTTGTAGATCGGCGTGTCGCGGCGGGAGTTGAGATATATCCGAAATTCCCAAGGGGTGATGACAGCGTTATGGGGCTTGGCACCCTTGCGAGCCGCCCTCGACCACACGTGCCGGACTAGTATTGGTCGTACGTGCTTGTCTGCGATTCGTCGAGGTCGTTAGCATTGGCGATAATGTCGCCGGTCTCGTACGCGTAGATCCACGCGTACCCGCCGCCGATGTCAACAGCTGGCGCGTTGGGAACCACCTTGACGGTCTCGGAATCACGATTCACGCCTATCTTCAGCGGCGGGATTCCGTTCGGGAGATAGGGTCCGTAGATATACTGACCGTGCTGGGCGACAGCTGCTTTCCCATTGGCATCGGTGTACAGCGTCATCTGCGCGGTGAACGCCGCAGCCGTGCCGGCCGTCGCCCCGGGACCTGCGTCCGTTTCTGCCGGATAATCCCCGCCGTGTTCAGCAGCGTATAACTCGATTGCCGAGCGCAGCACCGCCAGGTCCGCGCGGAGGCCGGCCTCACGGGCTCCCCCGGCGCCCCTGCTGATACGTGGGATCGCAATGGTAGCAATGATCCCGATGACCACGATAACAATAACCAGCTCGACCAGGCTGAAAGCTTCAACCCCGTCTTGGTGAGTGCGGCGCGGCTGTGAATCTCGGGCTTCGGCGTTCACGTGCCTCTCAGGGCAAGTTTTTGCCGGCTCCTTCATCAGAACATGCGTAATTTGAGCATACAGTCCCGTGGGGTCGCCGCTGCTGTGTCAAAGCGCGCCGGCCGGCACAACGTGCACGGCTATCGCACAGCCCCCGTCAGGTGGAGAGTCACACGGACGTCATCGCGCTTCAACCGCGCGTGGAACGGCCCGACCGCCAGAAGCTGATAACCGTCGATCGTCTCCCCGCAGACAAGAACTCGGCCGTTAATCACCACACGGTGCGGGTCGGCGCCGAGGACCACTGCCTGCAGCTCATGCGAGGCTATGAACTCCGAAGCAGCCTCGACCGCGCCTGGTTCCGTTTCCGCGTGCCGTTGCTGGTACAACCGCTTCCTCGCTCGCTCTGCCGCGAGCATGCGGGCCAGTATCTGCGGCGAAGGCGCGAACAGATCACGGATAGTCTCGTTAGTCTCGAAGCCGGGCCGGCAGGACGCCTCTGTCGCTGTGGCTTTAACACCAAGCGTGCCAGCCAGTTCGACAACGCGGACGAGCCGGGGCGGTCGTGCTTGGGCAACCGCGCAGTCGGCGGCTGCACGGACGCCCTGGTATCCGTCGGCGGGGGAACCCACTGGGTCGCCTCATCGGACCCTGCTGGCATCGCCGCGGCCGTAGCTCGCGCCGGCGATGTGCTCGATTCACCGCCGCTGAGCACCGCCTTGTCTAGCAGCAGCGCCGCCGACGCCGCGGCCAGAGCGATGATGTATGCAAACTGTCTCTTGGATGGCTTCTGCACCGTCGAACTGCTTTCCCGGTCTTACCCTGAGCCGTCGGCAGCAAGAGAGTCCGAGCTCAAGGGATTCGCGAAGTACATTTTCGTAGTCCAATCAAGTCGGCATCTCGGCGGGAGCCCCTGCGAGTCCCTGCCTAAGGTCAGAACCGAGTTGGGCGAGCCGTCGGCTTTGATCGTAAAGTGGCTTACGCTCAGGGGCCGATTGCTCTTCTCAATCGCGCTCAGGCAGCGGTAGAACTCCGGAAAGCTACCCCAGGCTTGTATCGTCAGTCGGGATTCCTCGTATTCCCCGCGAGGAACCTTGCCCGCTGGCAGAACCTTGGCGAGCCGAATGCCGCAGTCGCGCGTCAGCCGCGTCAGCATTGACAGATAGCGATCTAAACACGCTGAATCAGCTAGGTCTCCGCCGCAGCTGGCGAGATGCTCCTCCAATCGCCGTACATTGGCCAGCCGATTCGTCAACGCGTCAGTCTCTCGTCTGAGCTCCTGCGAAGCGTCGGCAAGATTGCGTTTCGCCTCCGCTCTCCGGAAAGCCACGCGCAACGGGTCATGGATCGCCCAACAGTATCCGCCCACTAGGACCGCCATCACGACCGCAGCGCCGAACAGATCCACGTCTCGAATGTGCAGTTGCCTGGGGCTGGTCACGTAGTTCTCCTCGGCTCGAACTTACCAGGTGCACAAGACTTCAAAAGTGACGCCGTACACGGGCGAGGCGGTCTCGGCTTGCCCACCCGGGGCCACCCCCGGTGAAAGCGCAGGCGGTCGCGCGCCTGTTGGTCCCGCGCGCGCGATGTGCGGCGCGCCCGCCGACGCGGCGCTGCTGGCATGGATCAGTTGCATATTTGAGAACAGGCCGCTCGCGTACCCCGCCCCCAATAGCTTAGCCAACTCATGGTGATCGATCGCCATCCCTGTCAACATCAGGCCCTCGACCTCCTTAGGGTATTCTCGCTTGCGCTGGCCCAGAGGTGGCAAGGTGCGAGCCTTGGCCGTTGGCGATGGCTGCGCTGACGATGGCGCCCCCGGGACAGTTGCCAGCTTGGTGAGCACCACTCCTTCAGGAACTACCTCCGCCAGTTCGCGCAGCACCCGACGCCACGGCAAGCGCTCCCTTATGCCGCGGACCAGAGCCACCCGCCGTTCCAGAAAACGCTGCCTAGCCAACGTGACTGCCGTGTTCTTTCTGCGGGCCGCCGCTTGCTGGCGGACGGACTCGGCCTCGCCGTACAGGTGACGGACCGACTCCGCTCGAGCCCCCAGCACAAAACGCCCTGCGGCTTGAGCCACGAGCGCCGTAATGACCACGAGCGCCCACAGATGCGCCCGGCGCGCGCGGTCCCGACGTTCCCGGTACGACGCCGGCAACAAATTCACTGAGACCGTCATCAGTCGAAGTCCACAAGCGCCAATCCGGCGCAGACTACCATTCCCGCGAAATCCTCCCCCAGATCAGGCCCGTCCACACTGACCGGCAGGATCTGCCGCTTGCTGGCTCGAACGACCTCGATGCCCATCTGCTCGGCAATGTACTCTGGCAATCCGTTGAGGTTCGCTCCGCCGCCGGCGAGCACGAGTTTGGCCGGCTTCTTGCCACGATGACATTCAAGCAGGTAGCTGAACGAGCGCTCCACGTCTTTCAACATCGCCGACAGCGCCGGTCTGACGATGCTATAGAGCACGGACGGCAGCTCGGCGCTGGGAATCGCTCTAGCCGCTGGCCGGCGGTCCGAAGGTTCCGAGTCGTCCCGCGGTGCTGCCGCGCTACTGCGCAGGCCGCGAACGACAGGACGTATGCCGCACTCGCGCTTGAACTGCTCTGCGACCGTGACCGGCACGTCCAAAGCCTTGGCGATCGACTCGGTCAGCTCCGCCCCCGAAGAATGCACCGCTCGGACGTACGCGGGCACGTCCCCCACGGCCAGGTACAGTCGGTGACCTCGCAGGCCCATATCCAGCACGCCCCAAATCTCATTGCCGCCATTGCCCGCCGGTTCTTCGCCTTTGCCATCGCTGGGCTCGACCACGTGCTGCCGGCAGGCGCGAATCAGCGCGCAGGCAGACACGTCGATCCGACTGCACCCAAAGCCGCGAGCTGCCAGAGCCTGGACGCGCTCGGAGATCGCCGATTTCCGTGCGGCGACAGCCAGTGCATTCGTCTCGCCGGATGCCCCCTCGGGCACCGGCCACGCGCGGACCTCCGCCTCGTCGGCCGCAAAGCTCAGTCGTCGTCCGATCTCCCATCTGAGAGCTTCCCCGATCTGCGTGGAGCGGCCCGCGCACGACGCTGATCCTCCCACCGACGCCCACACGCCGGCCGGAACTTTCAGGGGCCAGAACTCGACCTCCGGGGGCTGCAAGAAGCTGACGACCCGTCGCCCGCGGAACTGCCGCCGGTCCCAGATCCGATGCAGCCGCTCGATGGTCGTGGCATACGAGTCCGGCTCGTCGGCCGATGCACCCGACGACTCCGCTTTGACCCAATCCTGCACGCAACTGGCTGTGCCCGTTCGTCTCAGCTGCAATGCTCGCAACGCCGAACCGCCGGCGTCAATCGCCACGGCCGAGTACTGGTGGCGGAAACGGTCCAGCCCCAAACGTCGGTGCCAGTAGCCCGACCGGCTGGCGCTGCCGTGTTCATCCTGATCCGCGCCCGCCATAATCGCGCTCTTCATTAAGGCTTCATCCTCTAACTGACGGTGGCGGTGGCCAGGTCGAACAAAGGCACGTACAACGAGATGGCCACGATCGCTACGACCATACCCATGAGGATCAGAATCGCCGGCTCCGCGATCCGTGTTAACGTGTTGATCACCTGCTTGTTCTCCTCGTCCATGGAGGAGGCCACGAACAACAGTGACTCACCCAGTTGCCCGCTATCTTCGCCCGTCGCGATAGCTGCGGCCAGGGTGGCCGGGACGACGGGCGCCCGCTGTAGTACCGGTGCTGCCGCCCGCCCTTCGCTGACGGCCTGCTGCACCCTGTCCATCAGCTCGATGAACGCTTCCGTATTCGTGCTGCGCTTGGCCAAGTCCACCGCGTCCAACAGGGGAACCTTCGCTTCCATGAGCAGGCCCCAGACCCGGCAGAGCCGGGCCAGAATAACCTGGCAAGCCACTGGTCCCAGCACGGGCAGCCGAATCAGCCACGCCCGCGCCAGGCGACTCACGCCCCGGGATCGAC
>CAYGAN010000027.1:32123-32402 GCA_964347585.1 uncultured Planctomycetales bacterium
ACCGTGGTGAATAAGCAATTGTTGAAGAATCACCATCACCACCGCTGCGATCAGGGCAGCCAGACACACAAATCCAACCGGCCAGTAGGAGCGGCCGAAGTCCGCGACCGCCAGAAGACATTCCGTTGACGCCGGCAGATCGACGTCCAATATGCCAAACAGCCCTGCGAACCGGGGCAGAACGACGCCGAACAGCACGGCGATTACTCCTACGCATATCACGAACAGTATGGTCGGGTACACCAACGCGGCGAGCACCCGGTTGCGTACTTCCCTTTG
>CAYGAN010000028.1:0-8423 GCA_964347585.1 uncultured Planctomycetales bacterium
CCCCAGAACAACACGTAAATGGCGGTGTCGCTGTTCGGATCCACCGTAAAGGGGCTGGACTCGTAGTACTGCCAGCCCGCGCCAGGGCCCGCCCAAAACGTGTGGTCGTTGATGGTCGCGCCCCCGACGCCGTGGTGCAGCCGAACCTGACCGTCATGCGTCCCCGAGGTCTCGAACCGTTGGCACCAGCCCCGCATCACCACGGCCTTGCCCTTGAGCTGTTCCCAATCGGGGTTCTGGACGTGCACTTCCTGCTTGATGTTGGGGCTGTCGGCGGTCTGAACGTCGCGGACGCTGATCCCCCGGTCGGTGTCGGTTCCGCCGCGCCCGAACACGTTGGCGTAAGGATCGGGCGTGGAGTACCAGGCCCAGTTGCTCGTCCAGCCGACCTGCACGTCGTACCCGCCGACCAACTCGTTTCCGCCGGTGTTCAAGTCGGTCACGCACGAGGCGATCGCATCGGGATCGCGGCTGATGTCGTTGGTCTGCCCGCCCAAGGGCAGGAATACCGCGCTGTAGTCCGCCAGGCCGTCCAGGTACGTGACCAACTGGCCCAAGGTCTTGAAACTCGTAAAGTCGGTCAGATCCACATCGACGTCGAGCACAGTGTCCACACGGGTTTGAAACCGATCGCTGGCGCCGTCCACGAGATATGTGGCGGAAGTGCCCGCGCCCGTGTATTCCAGCGTGAAGCTCGGATGGGTCCAGTGATCGTCGCCGCTGGGATTCATCAAGTAGTTCTGACCGGACGCCGAAGCGACCATCCCGAGCACGGCGATGCCTGGCATCAATGCCCACGTTAACCTTGCCATGGTTCGGCTCCTTCTCAGTCCGCCGATATGATGTAGATTTTCCCCGCCACCCCGACGTCCACGTGGCGTGACAAGCGGCTCCGCCACCGCTTGTCACGCCGACGTGAACAGACCCGTCTGAAACACCGCTATATGTCTTACGGACGCCGACGCCGGCGGACAAACGCCAGTCCACCAGCCGCCAGCAACCCGATCGTCCCCGGCTCGGGCGTCATGACCAGGTCGTCGTACAGCACCCAACCGGTGCCGGCATAGATCTGGCTGATCGGACCCCAGAACAGCACCGGCATGATCGTGTCGCTGGTCGCGGGGATCAGCCACGGATCGGTCTCGAAGTAGTGCCACTGCCCGTCGATCGGCAGATCAAACTGGTGGTCGTAGACCGTCCCGCCACCGGTGCCCGTGTGGAGGCGAACCTGCGCGAGATTGCTGCCCGAGGTCTCGAAGCGCTTCGCGTAACCGCTGATCACGACCTCCTTGCCCAACAGATCCATCCAGTCAGGGTTCGTGTTGTGCACTTGCTGCCTGATGTTGGGGCTGTCGGCGGTCTGAACGTCGCGGACGCTGATCGCCCGGTCAGGGTCGGTGCTGGTGCGCCCGAACACGTTGCAGTAGGGATCGGGCGAGTTGTAATACCCCCAGGCGTTCGGCCAGCCGACCTGCACCCCGTAGCCGCCCGCCTGCTTCAACTCGTTCCCGCCGGTGTTCAAGTCGGTCACGCTTGAGGCCAGCGCGTTCGGATCGCGGCTCGTGGCAGGCGTGTATCCGCCGGCCTGTGACAGCAGGGCCGCGCTGTAGTCCGGCAAGCCATCAAGATAGTTGACCAACTGACCGAGCGTCTTGTAGTTGGCCAAGTCCGTTAGGTCCACATTGACGTCCAGCACGGTATCGACATAGGTCTGAAACCGGTTGCTGGCACCGTCCACCACGTACGTGGCACTACTGCCCGATCCGGTGTACTCCAGCGAAAAGCTTGGGTACGTCCAGTGCTCATTGCCGCTGGGGTTCATGAGGTAATTCGCGCCCAGCGCCGGCACGGCGCCAAATAAGATGACGGCCACTCCTACTGTTGAGAGGCTTCTCATAGTACCTCCTCCTCACCAAGGGCCAGATTTCCGATGCGGAGCCGAGCACACGCGTGCTCGCCATGCAGCCAGCGCCCCCTCGCTCAACCTCCCTGATAGGCTTCAGGAAGAGTTGCTGCTTCCTACGTTACCAGATAGGCTTCAGCTTGCCCTTCCCTAGACTCAGCATCGCACTGGGGTCGGACAACCGCGGCAACCGGTGGAGCAACCCCAACGCTGAATTGCTTCCGCCGTGTAATGATATAGTAGCACGCCAGACGGCCCGCCGTCAAGGCAAAAAGCCGCCGCTTTGCCACCAAAGCCCAGCGGTGAAATGTTTAGCCATAAAGCTCAGGCAGAAAACATCTTACGTCGCGCTAGCCAGTGTTCACGCCCTTGCCGAAGCCGACCGGCCCTCCAGTCCCAGCCGCGTCGCCAGCCGTCCATCCGACCCCCGGCATCGGCGCTCGCCGGCGCAGTCAGCCGGGATACTTCCGCTCGGCGTGCAAACAACTGGTCCTGAGCTAGACACAGGGGGATGCCGCCACGCGCAGGAGCACCGTGTTCCCGGCTGCGAGCGTCAGAGGCACATGCTCGTCCGCAGCACCCAGCGGCTCGCCCGTCAGCGCGTCAAACAGCGACACTGCCCGAGGGAACCGCAACACCTTCTCGCCTGCTTCCCGGCCGACGATCAGCAGTAGCTCATCCCGGATGTAGAACAGATCTCCCGTCTCGATGTACACATGAACGCCCGCCCAACGAGAGATCCCGCGCAGCAGCCCGGCGCTCGGCGCAAGCGTCGCGCAGAACACGCTGCGACACCCGTCTCGCTCCTTGACGGCCAGGCCCGGCCGGTCGATCGCCTCCAATCGACCGAGTATCGTGGCGTCGGGATCATCTACGTACACGACAGGGGCCATGATCGCGGCCTTGTCGTCCAGCCCCTTGGAGCCGATGCAGCGATCGCTCCGCTGCTGCAAGTAACGCACAACCGGGTGCGAATCGTCCGTTACGGTCAGCTGCCCGTTCGCGGCCGTGTTCAGCAATCTCAGTCGAAACCCTGTCAACTCGGCGGACTGCTCGATATCAAGGCGATGCTCGGACTGGATGCCCGCAGCATACAGCCAGACCACGGTGTTGCCGGGACGCAGAACGCGCTGCCGGATGAGATCCCGATCCGCATCCGTCAGATAGAACGTGTTCGTCATCAGGAAGACGCGATGCGCCGGGAAGTCATCGCGCCGCAGGTCCTGAAGCGCGTACGTGTGGAACGGACATCCGATCCGGCCCCACTCACGCCCGTGGGCCTCGTACAGCATGCGATACATCGCGGTGTTGGCCTGCTGCTGATAGAAGAGCGAATGATCGTCCACGATTACAGCCAAGGCGCCAGCCACGTCGCCACCGATCCAGTCGCGGCCACTCTGTGCGAGCCTTAGCAGCTGCTGCAGCGTGGACAGGTACGTATCGTCAAGGTACCAGCCCAAGCCGAAATCATAGAGCCACTGGGCGGCGCCGCGTATCAAGGCCTTGCCGAAATCGCGTTTCAGCACCTCGGCTGCCTCAGCCGCATCTTCGGGCACGCCGTAGGACGCTTCCCCCGGACGCCGATACGTCCGGTGTGTGCGCTGATCGTTCTCTGAGAGCGCCATTTTCCCGGCGAGCTGGATGGAATCGACCAGGTGCCGATGTGCGCAGTCGCCGGTCGTTAATTCACGCGTGTCGTACGCGTAGGGGGTACAGACGTAGTCCAGGTGCGGCAGCGAAACCAGCCGTCGGTGGTCGAACTGCGCCGCGTCCGCGTAAAGGTAACTGCAGCGCCCTGCCTGAAACAGATAGCCCTGAAATACGCCGGTGAGCAGCCGCCCGTCGGACGCCTCCTTGATCGCCCGGCAGAAGTGCTCAATCGCTTCGCACGTCAGATACGCAATATGCTGGTAGTAGTCCGCCACCTGGCTGTTCGAGGAGGCGTCCACGAACGTTCCCAAGTCCTGCGGGAACCGCTCCCAGCGTTCCGGCGCGGCGGCCGTCTCAAAGTCCACGTCGCTGCGGCCCCAGCGCTTGCGGAGCACAGCCACGTCGCCTCCGTACCGCTCGCGCAGCCACTGCCGGAAGGACCCCGTCATGTTCTCGCTGAAGTCGCCGCAGTACCAACGATCATCGCCGATCCACTGGAACTCGCCCCACTCTCCTGCGTGCCCGTGCAGCACATGGACGCCAATGAAGCGGTCCGCGTAGCGGCTGCCGTCAACGTGGTGGACCATGGCCCGCAGCGCGGCGGCAACGTCTTGTTTCCATCGACGCGATGCCAAGGAGGGATTCTGCACGTCCAGACACGACTGCTGGGTCACATTCAGCTCGTCCGAGCAGGGCCCGGGCGGCTTCGTGACCGCCGCCTCCTGCGGGTAGAGCCGCCGCCACCACAGCGGAGGCGAGACCGCCAGCTGCGGGATCAGATAACCATCGGGGGCCGCCTGCAGAATCTGGGCCATGACGCCGTCGAACAGGCCGAAGTCGTACTCGCCCGCCTCTGTCCAGAACGGCATCAGGCTAAGATTGGTCGAGAAGAAGCGCAGGCCGCGTTGATTCAACGCGGGGATACTCCTGTGGAATGTCACCGGTGTGGAATCAAACTTGTACATGGCCGGGTATAACCGCGTGCCGTTAACAACCAGGGTTGGGTTCCGCCGCGCGTTCGTCACCCGCACGGACGGGAGTCTCGGTCCGGGAGGACCCAACGCAGCTACCGATCGACGTACGGTGGCGTTGCGGCTGCCGACCTGAGCCGTCACTTGGATGTTCGCGTGGTGCGGGTGGTCCACCTGGACGCTGACGCCCTGCCGAAGTGTCAGGTCCTCACGTGGTCCCAGCGAGACGTCTTGGCGATGGGCAACGTCGGCGCCCACGCTGAGCGTTATGGGCACCCGGCATGCCTCGTTGGTCAGGTTTCGCAGCCGGATCGTTGCAGCAATCGGCTGGCCCGCTCGGGCGATCAGACAGTCAACATCGAGCCCGACGAGCACCTCCTGCTCTGCCGCAGCTGTCACTGCTTTCAATAGCGCGGCCAGCATGTCCACCCGCTGAGGATGGCCGGCTGGCAGCGCAGCCGCCAGCGTGGCAAGACGGCTCCCCAGGAAGCGTGCGCATCGCCGCTCGACCAAGAGAGCTGGCCACCCGTCTCGTTCGCCGTCTTCACCGAACGCCTCGAGGAGTGGCGTGAACACATCATCCCGATGGATCGGCAGGAAGTAGCCGTCGATACTTCTGCGCGGTACCGACTCAAGGGGGCGAAAGTCCGGTCCGGCGGACGAGACGAGCCGCGCGACGCGCCGGCCGTTCAAAGGTTCATGAAAACGGAGCCCAAAGTGCTCGATAAGCAGAGGCCAACTGCAGTCCCGGATGGACTCGAACAGCATCTGCTGCCAGGCACGCCGCCCCGCGATTTCGGCCCCGTCATCGTGTCGCCATTGGCGGCTGCGCGCATCCCACCACAACGGGCGGCGAAAGGGCGGGCCGCCAAACCAGATCACGTGTCCCCCCTGGTGCTGAAACTGGACGAAGGCGTCCCAGCACGCCGCCGGGAACGCGTCTCCCTGCCCACAGATCAGGACGTCGGGTCCGTCGTCCGGTGGAGCGAGGTCGACAGCGAGAGCCGCCGCGTCCAGGCTGACGAGTTCGGCATCGCCGATGGCCTGTCGCGCCTCGGAAAGGCCCAGCGCACCCGCACGGGCCGGGAAGCTTGCGTCTTCGAAGAAGACAACTCGCATTGAAGTGCTCCTAGTCGCCGTGGCATAGGGACTTCCGTCGAAGCAGGCGTGGCTGGCAGGTACGGTCTTCCCTGTCCAGCGGCCCGCTTGTTGGGCGGCGCGAAAGCGTCCCGCCAGGCTCTGCCCGCTCTGCCAGTAGCCCAACGTCCAAAGAGGCCAAGAGCGCCGAATCTGCTTGACATTATCTTCACGCTGACGAGAATATCCAATGGAAGCGCAGTCTACTCACGAATGTGCCATGGCGGTCAGAGGAGCCCGATATGCCCACTTTACCCAAGAACTGGGGCATATACGCCGCTTGCATCCTAGCTCTCGGCTCGGCGATCATCATCGTCATCTACAGTGCCGCTGGTAGCCAGCGAGGGCCGGATCTGCCCGATACGTTCTGGTTTCAATGCACCGACTGTCGTCACAAGTATCAGCTCACGTATGAGGAGTTCCGGCAGCAAGCCCCGCCCAATCCCAGGGACGTGAGCGACGGCCAGCCGCCGACGCTTGCCTGCCCAGCGTGCGCCAAGCCCACCGCCGTTAACGCGCGCAAGTGCCCCGAGTGTGGTGAGGTCTTCGCGGCCTGGGAGCTGGGGACACGTCGCAGCAACTTGGCCAGATCGGTCTACGAGTGCCCCAACTGCGGCTGGACGAAACAGGTCGAAAGCGGTCGATAGCCGACCAACCGCATGCGGGTGAGCCACCAGGCCGCGGTCTGCTCGCCAGCTCAGGACCGGATTCGGTCTGTGGAGGAACTGGACATGGCTGCCTTGCGAAGGAACTGGAGCGCGTACGCGGTGGCCATCTTGGCCATCGGCGCAGCAGTCGGCGGAGGTGCTTATTGGTTCGCTCGCGAGCGCGGCCCGGAACTACCCGACGTGTTCTGGTTTGAGTGCGCAAATTGTGGCCATGAGTTCCAAATGACGCCCGAGGAGTTCAAGGGACTCAAGCCCACAGACAGTGAGCGCCCGACGGTAGTGTGCCAGCGGTGTGACGAGCGTGAGGCCGTGACGGCCCGCAAGTGCCCCGCGTGCGGCGAAGTATTCGCAGCGTGGGACGTCAAGGCGGGGCCTCAAACTCAGCCGAGCTCCGTGTACCAGTGTCCGGAATGTGGTTGGAGCAAGCTGTCGCATCGCGATTGACGCTCGCGGTGCCAGCCGCCACGCGTCAGAGCACAGGAGGGATCCATGAGAGCATGCCGGCATGAACGTAGGCCGCGGCAGCCGAAGCGTGCCAGCGGACCGACCGACTTGGCGGCAGCCACCCCAGGCTTCACGCTGATTGAGTTGCTCGTCGTCATCGCGATCATCGCGTTGCTGTTGTCGATCCTACTGCCTTCGCTGGGGGCGGCCCGGGAGCAGGCGCAGCGAATCGCCTGCGCCTCGAACCTCAAGCAACTCAACCTGGCGATGCGGTACTACGTGGAAGACAACCTTGTTTACCCCTATGCCCATGAGGAACTTTGGGGGGGCAAGGCAGGCACGTGGCCGGATCGCGAGCGGGGCGATCGGCGCCTCAATCCGTACGTGGCTGAGTCCCTCGAGATATTCTCCTGCCCTTCAGACGTGGGCTACGGCGGGTTTGCGGAAAGCAGCTTCGACACGCAGGGCTCGAGTTACTGGTACAATTGCCGAGCCCACTGGAACCATCCGGGGCACGGTTTGGGCTGGTGCGACTACGAGTTCGTCTCGTATCCGTCGATGGTCATCGAGATCGGGGATATGACGCTTGGGACGTATTGGAACAGCCAGGACGAAGACAACCCCTGGTTTGCACGCCCGCCGGCGTACTGGCACGATCCTCGGGGACCGTGGACCAATACGAGTTTTGTCGATGGTTCCCGGCCGATGGATTCCCCCGTTTCGTCGGTCCGGGACCTTGGACGTTCCCCGTGAAGCGCGACCAAATCCACTGGCCGTCGTACGGCTCGCAGTGTTGGGATGATCATATTGCGCGCCACGGCAACGTTTTTCCGTATTACTAGACCTCACTCCACCCGACCGGTTCTTGCGGCTGCCACGCCAGTTCCGATGGCGTGGCGTGACGAGCTGATTCTCAGGTGAAGTCTTTGATCCTGCCAGCCATCTATCTCCTCTTGACTTGGCAAGGGACGTTGGGCGGTGAACTCACCCAATCGCCAAGCGAGACTTCGATCGAGGGTTCCCAGCTAACGGGCCTGCATCGTCACTTGCCGGGGACCTGGGCCCAGCTGAGTTGCGTAGTGCGGAACGCCTCCGACCTGGACGTAGTCGGCGAGGTCGTCTTTCGCACAGAATCGCCCAGGACCGGGCCATGCCTATACTCCACGAGGGCCACGTTCCCCACACACAGTCGCAGGGAGATCCGCGCATATGCCGTGGTAGGACAGCCGCAGGAGCCCGGCGGAACACTGGCTACCGCCCGCGTGGTGCGGGATGATACGCGGCAGGTGTGCGGCAGGTCGTCAGTCGTTGCCCAGCGCGCGGCGCGCGAGCGGATCGTCGCGGTGCTTTCGGGGCCCGACCGACACCACAGTTTCCTGCAGGACCTGGGACCGTCGGCCGGTTTCTACACGCGCGTGAGAGTTGCTCGGGTCAGGCCGGCTGAGGCCCCAGATCGATGGCTTGGATACGATGCCGCCTGTGCCGTACTACTGGGATCCGTGGATTTCGATGCTTTGAGGCCCACGCAGCAGGCCGCGCTATTGGACTGGGTGCGCCGGGGCGGCCATTTGCTCGCCTGCTGCGGCGACTTCTGGGAAGCTTACCGGGACAGCGCCCTGGCCGAGTATCTTCCGCTGAGCATTGTGGGTC
>CAYGAN010000028.1:8433-30530 GCA_964347585.1 uncultured Planctomycetales bacterium
AAGCAGTTCGAACTGCTCGTACGAGGCCGGAGATGGCCGGTGCATTTGGCGGAATGGGTTGACGCTGCGGCGGGTGAGGCAGCCGGACGATCCGTCAGCGTTCTCGCTAGAGACGCGGCGAGCGGGCTGCCGCTGATCGTGACGAGGCCCCTTGGCGCTGGAAGAATCGTGGTCCTCGCGTTCGAGGCCAGCGTGCTCTCCGCCGAAAGCTTGGCGCCCCTTTGGCACACGATTCTGCCATCCGAAGAGCCGGTGGGCCGCCGAGCTTGGGCGCCTCGGAGCACGAAGGAATCCGACATGCTGAACAGCCTTGTGGGCGTGCCGGCTCCATCACGGGCAAGGATAGCCCTTTGGCTGCTTGTGTACGTCACCCTTACGATCGCCTCCCTGGCCGTCTGGCGACGTCGAGGCCGTCCGGAGATCGCCTGGGGCTTCATCATTTCTGCAGGTGTTGTCATGTGCCTGGCCACGCTTGTGTATGCTGCGATCACAAGCCGCCAGGTGGGCTCGACCCTGAGCGAGATAAACACCATCCGTACGGGCAGCGGCCAGACGGCTGCGGCACTAACCAGCCTGGTGGGGATCTACTCGCCTACGGAGCGCTCGGCAAGAATGCGCGTCGAACGGCCAAGCAGCGCGATCAGCCGTATCGCAGCGGCTGGCCTGGGCGGGCGCGAACTCAGCTTTGACCGAGTGTGGCAGTCCGACCTTTTTGAGGTACGCGAGTGGCCCCTCAAGGCACGCCTCTTGGAGATCGGACGGATCGAGTCGCTCCTGGACTTGCCTGGTCCGCTGGAGGTTCGAGTGAAGTTCGGCCCGCAAGGGCTGGAAGGAGACGTGCGCAACCAGACTGGGCTCGATCTGGCGGACTGCATCATCGCCGCCGGCGGATGGGTCTTCGACGTCGGCGACATGCGCGTCGGCCATACGGCCCACGTTCGGGCGAACAGCTCGACGGACCGAGGCCGCGCAAGTGCGATCAGCCGAGGCACAGCCGGATCCGAGTCATGGGCACGAAAAGAAATGCTCCAACAGCTGCTGGAATACAGCAACGCCGCCCCATCTCGCGAGATCTGGCTGATCGGCTTCGGTCGCAGCGCCATAGCAGACGCAAGAACGGACCATTCGATGCCACGCCGTGCGATGACCATGGTCGCCTGCCGAATCAGTCCGGAACCTAACCAACCCGGCCAGCGGGTCGAGCTGCACCCGGCATTCATGTTTTTTGAGCCTGCTGGAGGAGAGGAACGGTCCTTGATGTACGATGCCCGAGCTGGGCAATGGCTGACCGGTCGCGGGCGAGCGAGCATAAACATGATCTTCACGCCGCCATCGGCCGTGGGGTGCGTGGTCCCAGAGGATGCAGTCTTCGAGATCGAGATCTCAGCCATAAGCCACGAACTGCGCATGTACGTTATGCGAGGCGGCCAGTTCGAGCAGATTCATGCGCGGAAGAGCCCAGACGGCCTGATCCGCTGCCCGCTGCCTGATCCGCAGCGATGCGTCGATGACATGGGAGCTGTTCGGATCCGCCTCGAGGTCCGGCCGTTGGGGGTGTCCGCCGCGACCGGCTATGCGGGCGCCTACAGGATCACGGACGCGCGGATGTCGATGCGCGGCGTTGCGCAAGCGCCGTCCGGTACGTCCCTCGTCGGGGCTGCAACACGGCAATGAAGGATCAGACTGATTCCGCAGTCCGCACGGAGCGTTTGGGAAAGCGCTACGGGAACTTCTCTGCGCTGGTTGATCTGAATCTGCAGATCCCGCGCGGGAAGATCTTCGGGTACATAGGTCCGAACGGTGCGGGCAAGACGACCACGATCCGCATCCTCGCCGGTCTGCTCAGGCCGAGCACTGGCCGAGCGCTGGTTTCAGGCCTGGACTGCTGGCGCGAGAGTCGCGCGGTGAAGCGTGAAGTCGGGTACCTGCCTGACAGTTTCGGGGTTTACGACGAGATGCGTGTCTGGGAATACCTCGACTTCTTCGGCGCGGCGTTCAAGCTACCGAGAAAGCAGCGACTGGATCGCATGGACTACGTGATGGAGCTGACCGGCACCGCATACATGCGAGATCGCTTCGTGGACGCGTTGTCCCACGGCATGAAGCAGCGAGTCGGAATTGCGCGCGTGCTGCTTCACGATCCGGGGGTCTTGCTCCTCGACGAGCCTGCTTCAGGCCTCGACCCAAGGGCCCGCGTGGAAATGCGCCAGTTGCTTCGCAGGCTCGCCGATCTCGGCAAGACGATCCTCGTCAGCAGCCACATCCTTCACGAACTGGCGAGTGTGTGCGACGTCGTCGGCATGATCCACGACGGTCGCATGCTCGCCTCCGGGCCGGTCCAAACGGTTCTGGCCGGGATCCGCCAGAAACGCACCATCGACATGCAGGTGCTCGGCGATGTGCAGGCTGCCAAGCAGAAGATCAAGACCTTTGTGCCAGACGCTGAGTTGGAGGCGGCGGACCCGGATGAGCAGACCGTGCGCTTCGAGACGGACGGCGACGATGCAAACGTCGCCGCCCTGCTCGAGCAGCTGATCAAAGCAGGTGTGCGGGTCGTCTATTTCCACGAGGTGCCCGTGGATCTCGAAGAGGCCTTCTTGACGCTGACGGCGAGGTCGAAGTGACAGGACGTCGGCCGCGGCGGCGAGCCGAAGATTCGCGGTGTTGCCAATGAATCCGATCTTTCGCAAAGAGGTAATCACGAGCCTTCGGTCGAACCGGGCCTTGTGGCTGCAGATCCTGTTCGTCGCGACGCTGGCGGGCATGGCAATCATCCTTTGGCCCTCTGAAGGCATCTACAGCCTGGCCGCCCGGTCGAGCGGCCAGCTCCCTATACTGCTCGCGCTGGGGCAGTTGGCCTTGGTCTGTTTGTTCGCGCCGGCGTTCACCGCTCCAAGCCTGACGAGTGAGGTCGAGAAGAACACCTTTGACATGCTCTTTGGGACGCAGCTGCGCCCCGCCGAGATCGCCTTCGGCAAGATGGCCGGGGGTCTGACCTTCCTGCTCCTTGTGGTCTTGAGTTCTGTGCCTGTGGTCGGGCTGTGTTTCGTGCTTGGCGGCGTCACCGCGCGAGATGCGAGCCTGATCTATGCGATCCTTGTGGTGACGGCGCTGCTGTACGGCCTGCTCGGACTGACGATCTCGGGCCTGGCGCGACGGAGCTATCAGGCCGTCATCGCCACGTACGCGGCAACGCTTCTGCTGGCGGTGGGGGTGCTCGTACCGGCGATGATGTGGTGGGAGAGGGCCGGCCCATCTGGACGTCTGTTCGTACACGTCCTGGAGAGCCTGAGCCCCTTTCGCGCGATGGTTTCGGTGATTCGGCCCGACTTCGCCCGCGTGGCGGAAGGCAAGGTGGTCACGCTCAGCGCGGAATGGCGCTTCTTCCTGCCGGTCGCTCTGGTCGGCATTGTCAGCCTGGCCCTAGTGCTCTGCTGGCTGCTTCGCAGGCCGCCGCAGCCTCCACGCCGCACGATCCGGGCCGCCGTCGAGGACCGTCCGAGGCGGGAGCGCATAGCCCGGCGGCTGTTCTTCGTGATCGACCCGCACCGACGACGCCGGCCAATCGGCCAGCTTGCCAATCCGGTTCTCATCAAGGAGTTGCGGTCCCGCCCGCTGGGAAGTGGACACCGGATGATGCGAGTCATCAGCGCCTGTGTGGTCTTGTCATTGCTGCTGATGGTGGCGGCCACCCAGGGCACGCTCTTGTTCAGCCCCGATCGTGTCGCTGTAACGCTCGTGGTGTACCAGCTGACACTGGTGGTGCTGATCGCGCCCGCGTTGGCAGCCCCGACCATCAGCGGCGAGCGGGAAAGCGGCGTCTTCGAGCTACTCCGCGCAACGCCACTCTCAAGCTGGACGATCGTGGCGGGCAAGTTCCAGGCAGCCCTTCTGCCTCTGCTGCTGATCATTGCCGTAACGACGGCTGTGTATGCAAGTGTCCTTTATGTCGAGTCAAGAAGCGTTTCGGAGATAGGAGCCGCACTGCTTGCTTGGGTAAGCTCTTGGTTCGGCGTTGAGACGGGCACTGGCCGGGAAGCCGCGAAGCTGGTGGGCTCGATCCAAAGGATCGGACGCGTGTTCCTCGTGGTCGCCGCGGCGGGCGTGTTCTGCTTGAGTTGCGGGATGTTGTTCTCCGCGTTCGCGCGTCGGACGTCAGTTGCCACAGCCGCAGCTTACAGTATCGTCGGGATATGCTGCCTCGGAACGTTCGTCGGCGCTTTCCTAGAGGGCGCTTGGCTGCCCCAGGGAGCTGCACGGTGGTTCTTCGTCTTCAACCCAGTCGCCGCCGGGCTCGATGCCATGGGGGTGGACGCCTTTCGTCGCTACCACCTCTACGGCCAACACCTGGCTCTGTCCATTGTTGCCACGGCGGCCCTGTTCTGCGTGACGATGTGGCGCGTCGGCCGGCTAGTCCGCGCGCGTAACGTATGATGAGTTCCTGCATGCACTCCCCGGCCCCAGCCCGGTCCCTGCTGGTCGTCACGGCACCATGGCTGGCAGCACTCGGCGCCCTCGCTCAACCGGAAAGCGAGCGGGACGAGTTTCGATATGAGCTGCCCCCGCCGCGCGCTCACGCTCGTACCGTCGCGCTGCTGGGCGAGGCGTGCCGCGATCCTCAGCTGTCCGTCCGAGAGCGTGCGGCTTGGGAACTTGGCCAGACCTGCAGGCCCGAGGCGGCACTATACCTGGAAGCCTGTTTGAAGGATCAAGCCTGGCAGGTCCGCGCCGCCGCTGCTCATGCGATGCGGGACCTCGTACAGAACAGCGCGTTTTATGCAGCGGATGTCAGGCAAATCCGCACTGTCGTGCTACCTGCCCTACGTCGGGCGTTGACAGATCAGAGATCAGAGGTCGTCTGCATAGCCGCCGGTGCGCTCACCGACCTCGGCGATCGCGCCTGCCTGGGCTCACTTCGCAAGCTCGTCGGCGCAGCCCAGCCGAACGTTGCCGTGGCCGCCCTGCAAGGGCTGGAGCGCTTGGGCATGAGCGAGGAGGCCACCCCGATCGTGAAGCGGCTCGCCGACCCGGATTTGCGCGTACGCCTGGCCAGCTTGCGCGCGCTTGAGGCGCTGGCACCCGCGGAGCTGGCGAAGGCAGTCGAGCCGCTTGCCAGCGACTCGAACAGCGCTGTGCGCGTCCACGCTCTTCGCACTCTCGGCCGGATGCAACGCACGCAGAGCGCGCCGGTCGTCCTGGCCGCCTGCCGCGACGCAAATCCACTTGTTCGGGCCGAAGCCGTTGACGCACTCGCCTTCATTCAAGGCAAGAAGGCCTGTGACCAGCTGATTCAAAGCCTGAACGACAAGGACTACCAGGTGCAGGCATCGGCGGCGCGACAGCTCGGCCGGCTTGGGGCCGCTGATGTCCTTGAGCGACTCATCGATCTGTTCGGCCATTCTCACATAGACGTTCGCAACGCCGCCGCTCAGGCTGTAGCCGCAATCGGCGGGCAGGGCGCGGCCGATCTCTGCGCGAAGGGCATGTCGCATCAGTCCGCTTGGGTGCGCGCCAACTGCAGCAGAGTCCTCGGTGAACTCGGCAGCCGCACCAAGCTGCAAGACCACTTGGCCCTGCTGGCGGACCCCAGCGTCATTGTGCGCCGCTCGGCGGGGAAGGCGCTTGGACAGATCGGCGATTCGCGCGCGGTCCGGCCGCTCATCAACGTGCTTGGCAAGGGCAGATACCCGTCTCGAAAGGACCCGGACGATTCGGTCAATCCGGATGACGACCGCGAAGTGCTAAGGCACGCGGCTGTTTCGCTCGGCCAACTAGGCAGCCCAGAGGCAATACCCGCACTGGCTCGGCTCGTCCCGCCAAGGCGGGCTGCCGCGCCGGTTCGCCTTGCAGCCGCCTGGGCCCTGGGCCGCATCGCGACCCCGTCGTTCGGCGAGGTGGACGTCATCTCGTTGCTAGCCGCTCGCGTGCGGGAGATTCACGTCACTCCTCCGGAAGACCCGGACATGCGACTGGAATCAGCCAAGGCACTCGGTCGGATCAAGGACCCCGCAGCCCTTCCTGCGCTGCGCGAGATTTATGAAGGCAGGTTCCCCTACCCCGATCGCTGCATCTGCCGCTGGGCCATTGAGCAGATCACCGGGCAGAGCGTACCCCCCGTGCCGGTTCCGCCCCCGGGTGAAGCGGAGGCCTTCATCATGTACTTGAGACCGCAGCGGTGAGTAAAGCCAATTGGGAGCGCACGGGCCGGGAACACTTGAGCGTGAGGGGAATGGCGAGGCCCTGACGAAGAGCGCTTCACGCGGCTGGTCTGTGCCTCGCTGCGCGGCACCCCGCCGCATGACAATAGCCGTGACCCCACGGTCGCGCCGGCTCCGAAGGATTGTATCATCTGCTGGGCGTAAAGCCGAGCAACTCCGCAGCGGTCTCGCCAAAGACGCGGTCACGAACGTCCGACCGACCGATCTGCGTTAGGTACTTGTCGGTCTTGTGGAAGTGCTCGACAGGCGTGATCGTATCACTCCCCCATATCATCTTCGTGAAAAGGTCCACGCCGCAGTCAAAGCCGAACCCCAGCACCTCGTGCATTTTCAGACCATTTGCGACAGCGTGCGGCCCGGCGATGTCCAGGTACGCGTTCTCGTTGAACGTCGCCAGCCCCCACGCGTCGGGGAAGTACGGCCAAGCCATGTGTGCGATCACGATCTTGAGTCCCGCGAAACGGCGCAGAACGCCATCCAGGTACACCGGATGGGCGTACTTGCTCTCCGTGATCCGGCCGCTTCCGTCCGCGTATGGTAGGTTCGTTAGGCCGCAGTGCATCAAAACCGGCAGCTTGCGCGCCTCAAGCTCGGCGAACACCGGCTGAAAACGCTCCTCATCCGGGTAGAAGCCCACGGTCGGATGCATCTTCGCGCAAACAAAGCCGGCTTCGTGATACTTACGGATGGTGCCGAGCGCATCCGCCTGACGAGGATCCACATAGACACTGCCCAGGATACGGTCAGGATGGGCTGTGGCCGCGGTAAGGGCATCATCGTTCCCACCAATCGCGTGGCCCATGAACATGATCTCGCGGTTGCCGAGCGGATGAAGCACGCACAGATCGATCTGCAGCGAGTCCATCATGCGGAGCATGTCGTCAATGTACCCCTCGCGGATCAGGTAATGTTGATGGAAGTCGATTCTCATTTGGCACCTCGGCGCCGGAGCGCGCCTTGTCCTTCACCAACTCTCCAACACGATCTCCCGCAGGTACAGCCAACCGTACCGGCTCACCAGTCGCAGCTCGATCTCGGCGCGTTCCGTCAACCGGCTTGCAGGAAGATCAATCGCGAACTCCCCCGGGTTTGTGAATCCCTCGACGCCCTCGCCTTGGCCTATCGGCAGGTCGATATCGAGTGTGCCGAGCGAGTTGCCGTTCAACGTGACCTCGAGCACGTACTGTGACTCGTGGCCCATGTCGTCGCGGCACCCCACCAAAAGCAGCCTCGCGCCCGTCACGGGCATTTGCACATCAAACCAATAGACCGCCGGATCCGACTCGGCGTGCAGCACGTCTCCCATCATCGTGCTGACATTCAGATCGCCGATGAACTGCCCGCGTATCCCATGGAACTGATCAATCACCGCTCGACGATCCAGACCGACGAGCCGCTTGCGATGGCGCACGCGTCCTGGACCGGGCTCTTGGACAGCGGGCGGGTCGCTGATCAGATGCGCATAGACCTCGTCGTGCGGCGCGAATTTCTTGAGACGCTCGCAGCGTTGCAGGAACTCTTCATTGGTCATCTGGCAATTCCACGCCATCTCGGAGAACATCGCCTGCAGGAAAACGGGGTGAATGGCTGGCTTTCGAGACTGGAATAACCCGCAACTCAAGCGAGCTTGGTGGCGCAGGCAGAGCCGGCCCCACTCCAGTAGCTGCTCGATCTTCGTCCGGCGCTCGTCCAGCCAGGGCTGGCACATCCCACCCATGTAGAAGCGATAAACGAAGCCGAACTTCTCCGGCCTGACCAAGGCCGCTGCCCCGCCATCGCTGAGAACGTGATCGCGCTGCTGACCCACCGCACTGCAAACGGGGAACACACCGCTTTCCCACAAGAACCAGACTCGCTCGTCCATTCTCTTGAACGTCTCGTGGTACTCGCGCCGGTTCAGCTGATTGCTGATGACCCAGTAGTCAGGCCAGTGCGCGTAGATCGCCGACAGTATGGGGTCCACCGCTTCGAGAAAATAGCGATCGATAGGGACGTCCGCGCAACGCGAGCATGCACAGTTGCGGAAATCGACCTCGCCGGTCTGAAAAGCCAGGCCATCGAGTTCATGGCGTCCGAGATAGTCAATGACCAAGCGCCTCATCCAATCTTGCGTCTCGGGTTGTTGAGGGCACAGGACCGTGTCGCTCGCCCAGAATTGGCCGGCCGGAACGTCACCAGAGGCGGGCGACCGCAGGAACTGCACGGGGGCTTCCGGCTCCGTGCCGTAGCTATAGAACCCCATGCCAACCACAACCTTGACGCCACGACTGTGGGCATACCGGACGAAGTCGGGCCGGACGCCGAAGAACTGCCCGGGACGGCCCTCCCACACCAGCAGCGTGTTCGCCTTGAAGCGGCTCATGTTGTCAACCCAGCGGTACGGATTGAACGCGACGTACTCCTCTCCCCCCGGTGGGTTCACGTTGCGCTCCACGTCATACGCCCAGAAGGCACGATGGGCGACGCGTGGGTAGTCACTCGTGTCAATCCGGGGCACGCGCACACAGCGGTCACGGTACACCGTTCGAAACACGTTGCCTCGATCCGTGCGGTAATCCAGTTCACCGGAAACGTCCAGATGGTAGTGCACCAGATCGCGCACGCCGTAAAGAGCACCCTCGCCGTCAGTACCGCAAACGGCCAAGAGAAGACGACCCGGCCAATGCGGGTGGTCCACTGTTTTGATCGCATACCCTTGCGGCTGTCGCGGCGGGCGGATCATGCCGTCATCAAACAGCTGCGAAAGCAGCGGATGGGAACGGGACGTCCCAACTGCTATTTCATCGTGATCCGGCGGCGCGTCATCCCGGCGGACGACCTCCGCCACGTGCGGCGAGCGCCCTACCGCGTCACGGAAGAACTGGGCCATCTCTTCGAAGGCATAGCGCTCCACAGGTGTAGCATCTCGGCCGACGCTCACCAGAACGCGTTCCATGTCCACCATCGGCCAGATCCGATCCATCTTTCGCTTTCCGTCACACAGCGTGCGCAAAGCTGCGCACCGCCTGCCAACTGGAACGCCCGCGCCGTTCGCCGTCCGTGGCGGGCGGCTGGGCTTGGATAGCACTATGACCGGTCTGTAGGCGTGCACCTAGCGCTGACAGTCATCGACCGGTCGCTTGGCAACTTCCCCGGCCCGCGCGCAGGCCGCACAACGCCTCACTTGCCCTTGGCTGTGCGCATCTGACCCGCGCGCTTCTCAACGGTCCGCTTCACTGCACCGACCATGTGTTCGACTTGGGCATCGGTCAGCCTGACGTAGATCGGCAGGTTCACCAGTTCCTTGAAGAACACTTCCTCGCAGACGGGACATAGCCCTCGGCGGTAGCCGCGTTCGCGATAGAGCGTGTACAGGTAGTTCGGGCAGTATTGCGTCCAGACATCCACCTCCTCATTCTCGACCATCTCCCGCATGAAGTCGTCCTTGCTGCCGACCGCGTCCTCGCTGACCCGAAGTGTGTACAGATGGAATACGTGATGACAGTCCGGCGGCTCGTATGGCACCGTGAGCCCAGGAACGTCCTGCAATTCCCTGGAGAGATGATGGCCGATCTGCCGTCGCCGTTCATTAAAACCTTTTAGCTTGGCCAGCTGGACGAGCCCTACAGCCGCCCTCGGCTCGCTGAGCCTGTAGTTCGTGCCGATCTCCCCGCGGAAGCTTTGCACGTCCCAGTAGAACGGCGGCTCGAGGTCCCGCACGCCGTACTTGTTCGGCCGATCGGGCAGGTGCACGATGCCAAAAGTCCGGAGTCGTCGTGCTCGGCCCGCGGCCTCGTCGTCGTTTGTGGTCAGCATCCCCCCGTCCCCCATGGTCGTCATGTTCTTGAGCGACTGAAAGCTGAAGCACGTGAAGTCCCCGATATTGCCGACCATCCGGTCCTTGTATCTGGCCCCCACAGCGTGCGCCGCGTCCTCCACGATCGCCAGCCCGTTGGCACGGGCGATTTCAGTGAGCGGGTCCATGTCAACCGGGAGGCCCGCGTAGTGCACCGGGTAGATGGCCTTCGTGCGGCTGGTGATGCGGTCTGCGACCTGATTGGGATCCAGGTTGAACGTCCTGGGATCGATGTCGCAGAAGACCGGCTTCGCCCCGCGCGCCAGGATCGGCAGATTGGTCGCGATAAACGTCAAAGGCGTCGTGATGACCTCGTCGCCAGGCTTGAGTCCGACCAGCTGCGTAGCCAAATACAGCGCTGTCGTACAGTTGTTGGTGCTGATGGCGTGCTTGGCTCCGGTGAACTCGGCGAATCTGGCCTCGAACTCGGCGGTCCTTGGGCCCTCGGCCAGTACGCCCGATTCGTACGTCTCACGTACGGCCTGAAGCTCCTGCTCGTCCCAGTCACCACCAAGGTCTATGTAAGGTACTGTCATAGAGGAAGTGCTCACCTGCGGCCCTCCGACGTAACTGCCCTACTGATTCCACGTGTTGGTCCGAAGCAATCGGACCGACTTGCCCGAATCCGCCGATTCATACGCTGCCCGGATTATCCTCAAGTCCTCGAGCGCATCCTCGCCACCCACCAACGGCACAGGCTGGCCGGGCCGTTCGGCAACGGCCTGCAGGAACGTTTCAAAGATCACCTTGAACTGATCCACAGGCTCGTACTGAATTTGCTTTGGCGGCCCTTCTCCGACGAACAGCAGCACCTCACCATCGGGTGCGCGTGTGAACGTCCTCAGCCCGGTCAAGCTGCCCTCTGTGCCATGGACTTCGACGAGGTTGGCATAGTGGGGGGTCGTAAACTCGCAGTCCACGAAGCCCATTGCGCCGCCAACGAACCGCAGCGTGATTCCGGCCGTGTCCTCAACGGGGTAGCCGTAGAGCGCGTTGCTGCTGCGACACGTCACCTCCTCGACTTCGCCGAAGATGCCGCGTAGGAAGTTGACGCAATGGATCCCGACGTCCATCATCGGGCCGCCCCCGCCAAGGCTGGGGTCCTGTCGCCATGCCTGCTTGTCCGGAGGATAGACGAAGCTGAAGCGTGCCCGGCCGAAGACCGGCCGGCCGATCGTGCCCTCATTGACAAGCTGCTTGATCTTCTGCTGCCCTCCGTGGAACTGAAGCGCATAATTGCACGCGAGCGTGATACTGTTCTCGCAGCATGCATCAACGATGCGTTGCCCCTCGTCCACGTTCATGGCGAGGGGCTTTTCGCACATGATGTGCTTTCCGGCCCGAGCAGCGGCCGTGGCCTGACTCACGTGACAGTGGACGGGCGTGCAGATATAGACGGCCTGCACCGCCGGATCCTTCAGTAGCGCCACGAAGTCGTCATACCACTTTGGGACCGCTTCTTCCTGCGCGGTCTGCTTTGCTCGCCCTGCGTCTGCGTCACATACGGCCGCCAGCTCCGCGGACGGACACGATCTGAGCCTGGCCACCTGCAGCGCACCCCAGCTTCCCAGGCCGATCACACCAAGTCCGGTTGCCATCGGTGCCTCCAGGCCAACCACAATGCGCCCTCTGTGCCGACCCCGGCGGCGCCACGATCAGACGTTAGAAGCGATCACGGCTTTGCTATAGGCCCGCACCCGAGATTAGTTCTGACCACCAGGTAGTCCGCCGCCGTCACGCGGCCGCCGCCGTTGAGATCCTCGCGCACGCATGAGCCCGTCTGGCCCATCGCGCCCTTGACCGACGGATAATCTGCTGGACCCTGACGGGCTCGCCAGCTGGCAAGGATACGGTGTTGCTCAAGACCAACCGGATGCGGCGATACTTCGTGTTGGGCAGCGTGTTGCCGACGACCTCGTCGGTGTTGTCGTACACCGGAGATTCATACGTCGAAATGCGCTGCGCAATCAAATCGAACCGGGCCCTCAGGTCCAGGACGGACTGATAAGCGTTCGGCAGATCTACTTGAGAGGCTTGCAGCGTTAGCGTATTGGCCGCACCCCTCTCGATCCCCCACGGCGGCGGGATGTACATCCCGCCGATGGCCGTGGTCCCCGCCCGAGGCTTCCACGCCGAAACCGTGTTGAACAGCATCGCCAGGCTTGTCCGGGGCTCGGCCGCTACGGGGTCCGTCCAGTACCCCTGATAAGGGGTCACCAGATTCCAGCCGCCGGTCAGCGTGTAGTATTCCACCACGAAGTCCGCCGGCTGGTAGTATGGGGAGTTGACCACGTCGGGGTTCTGCACGACGAGCTTGTTGACCGTCTGATACCCGCCGAAATCTACGGTTTGGTATTCGATAGCCCACGAAGCCGGAGCAGCAGCCAGAGCGGCGCCGATCGCCGCGGCCACGACCGATCCTCCGACGTGCCCTGAGGCCGCCCGGCCCCTTGGCTCGGGTGCTCTAGAGGCAGCTCCCCAGAGCGTGCCTCTCTGCAGCACCGAGCGATCAAGCTCCTGCGGCCAGCCGACCGGCCTGAGCCATGCTATCCCTCCTCGCTCTCCTGCTGCCACGGCAGGAGGTACTGCCCGGCTCCGTACGGTCAAAAAGCTACGAAGTGCCCGCTGAACGAGTTGACGCGGCGTCATCCGGAGCCACCAGCTGAAGCCTGAGCTGCAGTGCCGACCCGCTGCTCCTCAGGCCTCTGGCCCAAAGGCAAGTGCAGCTGCTGTTCGTACACCAGAGCCGCCGCACCGAGGACGCCTGACTCATCGCCCAAGGACGAAGTGGCAATCGGGATTGTGTGCCGAGCAGTGTGCGTGCTCTGCTCGTGCGTGTGCTCCTCGACCAGCCGCCGCAGCGACTCGCCGCCGCTGCGAAACACCTCGCCTGCCAGAATGACCCGGCCAGGGTCCCACAAGTCGATTAAAGCTGCCACACCCCAAGCAAGCTCGCGCGCGATCTCCTGGGCCAGCCGCTCTGCCAAGAGATGTCCGTCTCCAGCCAACGCGAAGAATTGCGGCAGCCATTGGTCCTCCGGCAGCTCGACGAGTTCATCGAGCGCCGAATCGCCGCTGGTGCGAGCCAAGTACTGTATCCTGGACGAGACGGCGGGTGCCGAGACGCGTGCTTCTAAGCATCCATGCCGGCCGCAGCGACACAAGGGCCCACCCTCGAAGGACGGTATGTGCCCGATCTCGCCGGTATCACCGTGTTCTCCCCGGTATATCCGCCCGTCCACAATCAAGGCGGACACAACGCCCAGGTCCGCCGAGAGATAGGCTACCGTGCCGCCCGGCTCGTGACTGCCAAACTGCACTTCCGCCAAGGCACGCAGTTGTCCTTCGGAGCCGACTGCACAAGGCTCGGCGACGAGCTTGGCCAGCATCTCCGCCATGTCGAAAGGCTCCCATCCCATCACGACGGCCAGATCGACCCACGCGTTCTGCTCACACACGTAACCCGGGACTGACCAGCCGATGCCGAGCAATCGATCGTGCCCGACTCCTCGATCCGACAGTAGCGCTCCCAAGACCCCCTTGGCCTCGATCAGAACCTGCTTGGGCGCGCGCTCGCGGCGCGTGGCGAATCGCTGCGAGGTGAGGACCCGCCCTGCTAGGCTCACGAGGGCAACCTCCGTGTGCTCTGGCTCAAGGCACACCCCCCCAATAAATCGACCCGCCTCGTCAATCTCTAGGATCACCGGGCGTCTGCCGGCCAGAGATCGCAAGGTTCCTGCCTAGCGCACGATGTGCTGGTCGATCAAGTCGCCCACCAAGCGTGAGATCGTTGCCGAACTAACGCCGCTGGCTTGAGCCAGGGCTACTCTGGAGATCTGCCGCTTCTGGCGGATGATATTCAGCACAGCGGCAAGATTCTGTCGCCGCATCTCCTCCCCGTTGATGGCCCTAACACTACGGCTGATCATCTCTCAGTTCCCCTATTATACTGCGCCGCATAGGTCCGGCGACGGGACCGGCAAGCGTAGGCTCTCCGAGCACTGAGTATAACGGCGCAGCGGGCGACCAGCAACGGCATTTCTTCCGTGAAGAAACTAGGCGCCGGGATGTGTCCTAGTCCTATGTGGGGGCTTAGCCCGTGTCAACCTCTGTGTCCGTTGGGGCCAACTCGCACGGGGACGCGGGCTTTCGCCCCACCGCGACCAAGCGTCGAGTCCAAGGGCCGGACGGACGTGGGTCTTTTACTCCTTGGAAGGCAAGCACGCCAGCACTCCTTCGGCCCCACGAGCCGCGGCCTGCGGCGAGCCGACGCCAGACTCGAATCGCCCGTTCCGACGCCCAGGATTCCCTTCTTGAAGAACAGAAGTCGCCGAGCTAGCGTGTTGGTGGAGCCTTGGCAGCGGCCGAGGTAGGCTACCAGGACCCCGGGGCGCCCGCTTGCCGACGCCCTGCGAATCGCCGATTCATGCGGGTCCTGCTTACCCCGGAGCGAAGCCTTGACGGGCCCGGCTGGTGTGCGGGGGCTGCGAGTCGTCGTCGGGAGCAGCCTGAAGTGCGAATCGCCCTCTTGATCCTCGCCTTGGGTGTCATACTCGTGGGAGTCCTCGTCCGTAGCGAGGAGGCGACCGGCGCCCGTCGGCTGACCTATACCATGTACAAGTTCGAGATGTACGACCGCTTCCGCCGCGCCGCCGGCAAGCGCTTCCAAGATACGTATAATCAGCGTCATCCAGACAAGCCGATTCAGGTAACCTACGAGCCGATCGGGGGCAACTACGTTCAGAAGATCAGTGCCGAGATCGTGGCTGGCACCTTGCAGGACCTGTTCTTCGTGCGAGATTTCTATCAGTACGCAGATAAGGGCATACTGCTGGATCTGACCCCGTATGTGGACAAGTTCGGTCATCGCAAGCAGATCGAGCAGATCTATCAGCAGCTCATTGCGGGGTGCACGTATCGCGGTCGTCTGTACGGCCTTCCGAACAACCTGAACACCGTCGTGCTCTATTACAACCGGGCACTCTTTCGCCGGGCCGGGGTCGCGTATCCGGATGAAACGTGGGACTGGAACAGAATGCTCGATGCCGCGCAAAAGCTCACCCGCAGGGACGCCCACGGGCGAGCGCTGCAGTTCGGCCTGATCGTGAACGTGCCGTGGCACAAGTTCGCCTTGATGAATGGCGCGCACATGTGGGACCCGACGCGCTCGTGCTGCGTGATCAATTCGCCCGAAGCCCAGCAGGCCGTTCGATTTCTCAAGGCTCTGTATACCACGCACCGCGTCTCGCCGAACCCGCAGGAGGAGAGGTCGCTGAGCGGCGCAGACAGCTTCAAGACGAGTCGCGCTGCCATGATGCTCGGCGGGCGGTGGTGGACAGCCGTGCTCAAGGGGCTCAGCGACGTGGATTGGGCCGTCGCGCCGTTGCCGCGGTCCCTGACCGGTTTGAGGCGATCTGAGGCCGGCTTTAACGTCATGGGTATCAACGCCAGGACAAGGCACCCAGAGGTGGCGTACCTTCTGGCGATGCACTTGTGCTCCCCGGAGAACGTCCGGTTCCTTGTCGAGGCGGGCGACTCGATCCCCATTCGGCACGGAGTGGAAGCGAACGCCTACTTCCTCAGTGATCCGGCCCGCGCGCCCGGTGAGAACCGCGCGTATCTGCTCAGCATGGAGGACACATTTTATGAGATCGGTGACATCCAGATCCCCTTGCTTGCCGGAGGCCAGATCGACAACATCTGTTGGCGTTGGTACGACCGCTACCGGCTCGGGGTTGGCGACATGAGCGCAGAACAGTTTCTCGGCGCTGTCGAGAACGAGCTCAACGCGCTTGTTGAGGCGAAGAAGCGAGGGGTACCGCGAGCGGACGTGGGCTCATTCGCGGGCATTGTTTCAGGTGCGGCCGGCGCGGTGGTGATCGCGTGCTATGCGCGAAGGCGCTTGCGGAATCGCGCGACCCTTGCGGAGGCGCAAGCGGCATGAATACGCCGACAAGGTCGGTGCAACGGGCTCGAGGGAGCATGCGCGCTGCTCGCCGGCGCTCGCTGGCGGCGTGGATGTTCCTGATGCCGAACTTCATCGGCTTCCTGGCGTTCATCCTCGTTCCGGTGGCGTTCGCCCTCGTTCTGAGTTTCACCTACTGGGACCTCCTTTCCTGGCCGCCTCGGTTCATTGGCCTGCGGAACTTCGCAGAGCTGTTGCGGGACAAGCTATTCTGGGAGTCCGTCTTCAACACGGTCTTCCTGATGATGGCCATCCCAATCAGCATGGCTGGCTCACTGGGCTTGGCCATGCTTCTCAACCGCGGGACTCGGGGCCGGCACCTGTTCCGCACGATGTTTTTCCTGCCGACGTTCACGGCAGGTGTGGCTTTGTGCTTGCTGTGGAAGTGGTTGCTGAACACAGAGTACGGCCTCATCAACGTCGGGATCGTGTATCTTGGCGACCTACTAGGCCAGGACTGGCGCGGCCTAGACTGGCTAGGCAGCAAGCACTTGGCGAAACCCGCGCTGATGCTGATGAGCCTCTGGGTCGGCGTGGGCGGGTACAACATGATTCTGTACCTGGCCGGGCTGCAAGGGATCAGTCCTGAACTCTATGAGGCCGCAGACATTGACGGGGCCACAGGATGGCAGAAATTCCGGCACATCACGTGGCCGCTCCTGGCCCCGACGACGTTCTTCATTTTCATCATGTCGGTAATCGGCGGCTTTCAAGGCGGCTTCGAGCAGGCGTTCATTATGACGCAGGGCGGACCTGACTTCGCTACGACGACGATCAGCTATTACATCTACAGCAACGCCTTCGAGTTCTACCGGATGGGTTATGCAGCGGCGATCAGTTGGTTCCTGTTCCTGCTCGTCCTGGTCGTGACGCTCGTGAACTGGCGCTACGGCGGCCGCAAGGTGCACTATGTCTAGACGCAATCAACGGTCTCCCGGTCGCCGCGACCCCTCCGCCCGAGTCGGCCGGCTCTGGAGTGAACACCGAGCAAGGCGAAACGCGCTCACTGTCCCAGCAGCTCTTGCCCGCACAACGCTAAGCTACAGCCTGCTCTCAGCGGCGGCTGTGAGTATGGTGATCCCGTTTCTGTGGATGGTGAGCACGAGCCTCAAGACCGAACAGGCCGCACAGGGCCGAGAGGTCGAGTGGGTTCCGCGCAAGCCCTTCGTCACGATAGACGCGCAGGACTATGAAGTCGTTGAAATGTTAGAGGCGCCCGACGGGGACGGCGTTTACCGCGTTCGCATAGCCTCGGGTCCGGACAGGGGCAGCGAACTGGACGTTCGTACGTCCCAGCTGACCAAGAGTTTTTGGAGCGACCGGCGCTACGTGTACCAGGCGACCGATGTCAACGGCCACACCCACGCTGTGGACACGATCCTCGTGCGAAAGATCCGGCCGATCCGGTACGCGGTCAAGGCCGTGCCGCCTGACGGCGACGGACCCGTTGTCAAGCGCACCGTACCGGAGTCGAAGATCGTCCATCGAGCCAGCCCGCAGTGGTCCAACTTCGCACGGACGGTCCGCATCAGCGGCGTGTTCGGTCGGGCATACGTCAATAGTATCATCGTGGCGTTTCTCGTGACCTTTGGGCAAGTGTTCACCAGCTCGCTGGCGGCCTACGCCTTTGCTCGCCTGGAGTTCCCCGGGCGGGACAAGATCTTCCTGGCCTATCTGGCGACGATGATGATACCGGGGGCTGTGACGATGATCCCGCTGTTCGTGGTGCTCAAGGCCATGCCCGCGGCGCTCAACGCGATCTTTCACACCGCATGGTTCGACTCGCAGCTGCTTTTCACACTCTCCCACGTCGGAGCGACCTACGAGACGTACGTAGGGCGGCCGCTGGGCTTGGACAGTTTCTTCGCCTTGGTCGTGCCGCGCCTCTTCTCCGCGTACGGCACCTTCATGCTGCGGCAGTTCTTCATGACCTTGCCCCGGGATCTCGAGGACGCGGCCAAGATCGACGGCTGCAGCCTGTTCGGCATCTACCGCAATGTGATCCTTCCGCTATCCAAACCCGCCCTCGCTGCGCTGACGATCTTTACATTCATCGGCTCGTGGCGCGATTTTTTGTGGCCGATGGTGGTCACGAGCTCGCCGGAGATGCAGACGTTGCCGGTCATGCTTTCCAGCTTCATGGGCGTGACGCAGACCCAGTGGGAGCTGCTCATGGCAGGCACGCTGATGATCCTGGGACCGATGGTCCTGGTTTTCCTAGCAGGGCAGCGATACTTTGTTAGCGGGATTCAGCTTGGCGCCATAAAGGGCTAGTCCTGACAGAAGTGCGCGGACGTCGCGCTGGTCGGCACGGATCACCTACGGGCATTCGTTCGCCAAGGTAGGCCATGCTCGGGGGTGAGCGGGCTCACCTCAGGAGGTCGCAATCGTGGACGCAAAGCGGATCAACGAATTGCTTGTGCAGCACCGCGACGAGTTGCTGGAAGACACTGTACCTTTCTGGATGAGACACGCGGTGGATAACGAGCACGGCGGATACCTGACCTACTTGGATGCTGACGGCACTGTTCTGTGTACGGACAAGCCCGTTTGGCTGCTCGGGCGATTCGCTTGGCTGATGTCCAGGCTTTACAACGACGTTGAGCAACGCGAGGAGTGGCTTCGCACGTCAGAACACGGCGTCAGATTCATTCTTGAGCACTGCTTCGACACCGACGGTCGCATGTTCTACGAGGTGACGCGTGATGGGCGACCGCTTCGCAAGCGGCGTTACCTTTTTACCGAGGTTTTCGGCATCATCGCTCTCGCCGAATACGCTCGCGCCGCGCGGGATGAGCAGGTCATGGAAGGCGCCCGCCGCCTTTACCAGTTGTTCGTGTGCTACTATCAACACCCGGAATTGCTGCCGCCGAAGTTCTATCCGCAGACGCGACAACTGAGAGCACATGTCATGCCCATGGTGCTCCTGACGGCTACGCAGGTCATCCGGCGATACGATAGCGACGCGCTCTACGACAGGATGGCCCAGCAGGCTGTCGATGAGGTGCGGCGCTATTTCGTTCATCCGGAACTCGAGGCCGTTCTCGAGACGGTCGGCCCGCAGGGCGAGGTGCTCCGGGACCTGCCCGAAGGCAGAATCATCAACGCTGGCCACGCCATTGAGTCAGGCTGGTTCATCCTGGAGGAAGCTCGTCATCGTCGCAACGATCCCGAGTTGATCCAGCTCGGCTGCACGATCATAGACTGGTCTTTGGAACTCGGCTGGGACCCGGAATACGGGGGCATACGATACTTCGTGGACATCGACGGCAAGCCCCCCGCATACCTCGAGCATGACATGAAGCTCGCCTGGCCGCACAATGAGGCGCTCTACGGCACGCTGCTCGCCCACGATTTGACAGGCCAGGAACGCTACGCCCAATGGTATGAGCGGATTCATGAGTGGGCCTATGCTCGCTTTCCCGATCGGCAACATGGCGATTGGTTCAAGTACCTGCACCGAGACGGGAGCGTATCATTGACGACGAAAGGGAACCGCTTCGTAGGGCCGTTCCATCTGCCCCGACAGCAACTGTACTGCTGGAAGCTCCTGGAACAGATGAAAGCGCGGTCGAGCTGACGGAAGACTCACGACCAGCGCTTACCGGCCGGTGCCTTTGCTCAACGGCTTCGAGCGCACGATCCTGAGAGCGGCCGGCGTGCCCGCTAGGGTTAACGATGGGAATCGGCTTGCGCGGTCCTTTGGGCGCAGGTCGAATAGGCACAATGTTTCGAGCCAAAGGGGCTGCACCGGATCGTCGCCCCCCCGTCGAAAGCCACCCACTGTCATACTGGCTGGCCTGCCGCGCGGCGCTGCGCTATTCAGCCCAGTGCAGCAACTCGGCGTAACGCCAGCGGTCTCGATCGCGTACCGAAGGCGGCAGGCGCATCAGATGCACCTCAGCGTCCTCGCGATTGCGCTGGCAGACCGCCTCGAACATCGTCCGCCGGCACCTCACAACTCCAGGCAGGTCAGGAGCCGTGCGACCTCGCTGGGTTAGGTGGCACCGCCACAGCACGGCCTGCTTGTCTTCTTGCAGCCTTTGAGTGAAGAGCAAAGCGGCGTTCGGTGTGCCAACGACGAACGTGTCGTACGTCTGGTAGTACCCCACGAGTGGTCGAGACCCAGCGCTCGCATATTTCCTGATCGCCGCGTCACAAAGGGCCCGGACGGTCTGATGAGTCGGGTGCAGGTCGCCCGGGCTGAAGACGACGTCCGGACGAGCACGTGCCAGAAAGTCATCAAAACGCCGACGATCCGCCGCCGGCACCTGCTCGAGGGGGACGCATCCGGGTCGGTCGCGGGCGCCCTGGCCCGAGCGCACCAGGTGATAGAACGCCAAGCGCATCGCTACGAAGTCGGCGTCGTACTCGTCGGCCTCGGCCCGTCCTTCGGCGAGCCGGATAGCAGCGCGCATCTCGTGTTTCGCGGACTCGCTCAGGTCCGTACGCCCGTCGATGGCCGGCCAGTCGAAATTCGATGCTTCGGTCGCGCAGGCGATGGTTACACGACACTCGCGCGGGCGGACGCGCAGCCAAGCGCCGAGCCCCGACGCCGCATCGTCTGGGTGGGCCGTCACCAGCAGAACGCTACCCGAAACCGGCAACCCCGTGCGCCTGGCATCCCAAGCGAGATAACGGGCCTCATCTCGTATTGAACAGTGCCTCATGCGATTCAATCACTGGCAGTGCCGTCACCGGACTCAGGCGGGCATCGTACGCGCGACTCGCCTCGAAAGAGCCAGCAACGCGGACAAGCCCGCTGGGCTGCTTGTCGGCGCTCCACCATGGTTCGGCCGGGCGTTGCCCGCGCGCCCGGACAAGCTTGTCTGCGAGCAGCCAGCGCTCCGCGCGGCCTCAAGCGCCATGGGTGTCGTGTCGGGTCACGTTGACCTGGTGACCGGCCTCTATTGATTCGTAGGACGCGAAGACAAGTTCCATCGTACGAAGTCCGTCGATCTCGTCGGCATTACGGCCCTTGCGCCCCGACCGCTTTTCCGCTTGGTAGTCGAGGAAGATCATCCCGTGCTGATGGCCCAGGGAGTTCGGGTACCGGCATTGAACACCGTCCGGCGTCAGGATCTGGACCGTGTGGTTGTTGTAGAGGTCCAGGCTGGCCGCGCCGTCGGTGCCGACCACACGCAGCGTAACGTCACCCCAGGCAGGATCGGAGCCCTTTCGGGACCAGGAGCTATCGATCTGGTATAGGATCCCGCCGGTCATGGTGCCGTGGCTCACCGCGATGTCTTCGGCCTGGCCTTCGCGAAGCGCGGAACTCGCGAGCGTCCGGATGTCGGTGAACTCCTGGCCAGTGATGTATCGCATAATGTCGGCCACATGCACCGTGTGATCGATGATGCAGCCGCCGCCGTTGCGTTTCGGGTCCAGGACCCATTGCGGCACTGCCGGTTCGTACATGCAGCCGTGGTTCGTGGCCATGAAAGCTTGAATCTGGCCGAAACGACCGTCCGCGGCCCACTGCCTCAGCTCCTGAATCGCGGGATGCATGCGTAGCGGGTAGGTTGTGACAAAGCGGACCTCGTTGCTCTTACTGGCCGCCACAATTCCCAGCGCATCGTCGAGCGTGGTGGCAATAGGCTTATCGCAGAGGACGTCTTTCTTGCCACGCGCAGCGGCCACCGCGTCGCGAGCATGGTCGCAGTTCTGGCTAGTGATAAGGACCGCCTCGACGTCCTTGTCCGCGAGCAGTTCGTCTCGCGTCGGGTAATAGCAGGCGCCAAAACGCTCAAGCCAAGTCTGGCACCGCCGCCGATTCGGGTCGGCTATCGCCACGACCTTGACCCAGTCTCCGATGCGCTCAAGTGAAGGGAAATGGTTCCCGACGCTATGCGGGTGGTCGAGGCTGACGACGCCCAATCGGACCGCGGGCACCGCGCCCTGCCACTTGGCCAGGTCGCTGACAACCGGGTCGTCGCGCACCAGCCTGCCGAGGCAGCTTCGTAGGGACCCGCCCGCATGGAGTGCTGCCAGAGCACCCGAGCTTGTGCGATAGACCAACGAGTGGCCAGTGCCGATCACTTCGAAATCCGTCGCTCCTGTGCACCCCATGGCAGCCGTG
>CAYGAN010000028.1:30540-32111 GCA_964347585.1 uncultured Planctomycetales bacterium
ACAGCCTCGCGATTAAGCCTCCCTCAAACCAGAATAGCGCGGAAGTCGCGCGGTCGGCGTGAAGGACCGACTCATGCCGCACATCGCCGAAGAGCGCCTCTAGCCTTGAGCGCCAACGCCCGATGAAGGTCCGCAGGGCGTCTGCTGAGGCCGCGCTGGCTTGCGGGGCCTCGATGATTTCCTGAACGCACACTTCGGCGACCTTCCCCGTACTGCCCCGACGGATTTCATCTTTCGCGATGTCCCACGCTCCCGTCTCACGAAACCACTCTCCTGGCATGTCCGGTCCTCCTTCTCTTTGCCGCGGCTCCGCCTAGCCAGCACAATGCCAGCGCATCTGCAACGTGCATGGCGAGCCGTACGGCTCGGAGAATCGAACTCGTTGGGCCTCGATGCGCCCGTTTCGCGTCCAATACACCGTCACCCACAAGCCCGCGCCGCGGTCCTCCTGCACGGAGAGTGTCATGCGCAGGGAAGACCCGTCCGTCTCGCAGTGGCTCAACTCGGCGCATGAATGCGCATCCATGTATGCGGCGACCGCATCGTAGTCCTGCGGGATCCGTTCATGCTTTCGAAGCAGGCGGTCCAGTTCGCAGAACAGCGCTTCGAGCTCCTCGTCCGCCAGAACCGCCAGCGAGTACTCGTGCGTGGTGATGCACCCGTAGAAGCAGGACTGCAAAGCCAATCGAACGCCTTCCGCTGCTGCAAAGGCCGCCTCATCCAGCCGGTTGCTGCGGCTCCTGTTCACCCAACGGTTCTCGTCCTTGGGGTACTCGTGCGCGCAGGCGTAGTAGAGGTCAGGATCGAACACCGTTCGATTGAAAAGGTAGTCCACGTGCCTGGAGTAATCATCCAACCGAACGCGATAAGCCTCCGGTCCCAGCCACTCCAGCACGCTTGAGGGGTGCCAGTGGGAGTTGACCGAAAAGCAGCAGTCCACCCCCGGCGTGCGGTCCGCAACGAAAGCGTAACTGCCGAACGGACGGGGGCGCCAGTGCCGCATTGTTCCGCGAGCCAGGCTCTCGCCGGGACGGAACTGCAGCATCAGGTACGGGTACCCATGTCGCGCCATTAGCGGGGCGCAGTTCAGTCCAACCTCGCCCCAGTGCGGATTCAGGATTCTCGCCCGGGGAACCGCCCAATTGGAGAATCGCCGCTCAATTCCATCAAAGTTAGATTCCACGACCTCGTCCGGATAGGGACCCTTGCCCTGGTCAAAGAACAGCAGCTTCCGATCGCTGTATGCATGAGCTGAGAACTGCGCCTGCCCGGCCGCGGAGAAGCGGCGCATCGCGGCGGCATCTTCCCCCTCATCGGTGACCTCGTCGAGAAAGATGCCGACGTTAGGGACGAAGCCGTGGCGATGATACAGGTCGATGTAGGAGAAGTGGCGGCTCCTACCATTCGCGTCATCGATGCGCGCCGTCACGTACGGCGGCACGGAGAGCATCGCAAACGGCTTCCGCGCCGCCCAGACTATCGATCGCCACAGTACATCGATCATCCCGAGGCTGTCACCGCAGTGCGCAGCGAACCAATAGGAGAATGATTAGAACATTTAATCTAAGTTA
>CAYGAN010000029.1:0-3319 GCA_964347585.1 uncultured Planctomycetales bacterium
GCGTCCCACCGGAGCCTCAGATCACCTTCGGCTTTGCGGACTTGGGCGGGCTCGATCGGGAGACCCGCGAGCGGCTCCGCACCTTCGGGTACATTCGTTGAAGCAAGCCCCAAATTGTCCCGGCAGTCCCGAAACGGGGCTGCTGCCCGCCGGGGTATTACTGGCGATCCGATAGGGACCGTTCATATGTCCAGTTAAGCCACTCCAGCGCCAGGGACAGGTCCTCGGCATCCACCGTCGGCCCGGCCCAGAATCGAAAGCCGGGCGGCGCTTCGCGGTAGGCGTTGCAGTCGTACGCCACCCCTTCCGACTCCAGCAGGCCAACCACCTTCTTGCAGAAGGCTGCCTGCTCCTGCTTTGACAGACGTGCAAACCAATCCGCCACGACCTTTAGACAAACCGAGGTGCTGCTTCGAATCTCCGGCGTGCTGGCGAGGAATTCGACCCACTCGGTCCGCGCCACCCACTGCTCGATCACGCGCAAGTTGGCAGCGCTCTTAGCCACCAGGGCATCCGACCCGCGGCACCCGTCGAAGCTCAGGTTCTTCGCCCATTTCAGCCCATCCAAGTAGTCCTCCACCACCAGCAACGACGGCGTATTGATCGTCGAGCCCTCGAAGATGTCGCGATTGAGCTTGCCTGCCTTGGTCAGGCGAAAGATCTTGGGCATCGGCCACTTCGGGCTGTAGCTTTCCAGTCGCTCGACGGCTCTCGGCGAGAGAATCAGCACTCCATGGGCACCCTCGCCGCCCAAGCACTTCTGCCAGGAGAACGTCGTTACATCGAGCTTCTCCCAGGGCAGCGGCATCGCGAACGCGGCGGAGGTCGCGTCACAGATCGTGGCGTCCAGCCGGTCCCATGGGATCTCCATCGCAAAGACTGCGCTGGTCGCGTCGCACAGGGTCAGCCCGCCTCGCTCGGCGGAGGGCGGCTTGTCATCCGGCATGCGGACCCCGCTGGTCGTCCCGTTCCACGTAAAGACCACGTCTGTGTTCCAATCGACCTCGTCCAGGTTCGGGATCTGGCCGTACTCAGCCTCCAGAACCGTGGAGTCCACCTTGAGTTGCTTGACGACGTCAGTAACCCATCCGGCGCCAAAGCTCTCCCAGGCCAGCACCGTGACCGTTCTCGGCCCGAGCAAGCTCCACATGGCGCACTCGAACGCTCCGGTATCGCCGCCCGGCAGGATGCCGATCAGATAATCATCCGGCACGCGCGCGACTTCACGAGTCAAGTCGATCGCTTCTTTCAGCTTCACCTTGCCCTGCTTCGACCGATGCGACCTTCCCACCGCCGCCTCGGATAGGCCCGCGACCGCCCAGCCCGGACGTTTGCAGGTCGGACCGGAGCTGAAATCCGCAACACGTGGCTTGGCCTTTGGTCTTTCCACTACGGCCTCCTTTATGATCTCATGGGTCACCTAGCCGCCGCATGCGCGATCATGCGGCAGGCGTAATCTACCCGGACGCGTATGCGGCGTCCACCGTTCCAGATTGCGCGGACTATCTGCCAGCTGACCGCGAAACCTGCCTTTCGGGCCGCGTCGGGCGGACACGCTCCACGCCGTCGAGCCGACAGTTGGTGATCGTGGCTCACGTCACAAGCGAGACCGCTCGGTCTCCCGACCGGAGGCTCTCGTTGTCGCTTCGCCGATTCGCCTCAAGTAGATGTCGTCCACGTGTATGCTTGCGATGTTGGTTGCTTTGGTATGTCGGTAGCGTATCACGATCGTGACGGTGCTTTGGGTCGGTGTGAACGGAGGACCCTCGTACTTCTTCCATTGCGAGCCGGCCGCAGATTCCGTCTGCGTCAGCAGGCGCTCTTCGCTGCCAAAAGGCCCGTCACACCACAGCAACTGAGCGTGCTCGTCGGTACCATCCTCATGACAGGCCCACATGCCCGCCCGATAGGGTTGGCCCGGAACGATGCCGGGGACCTCTTGATACTGGTACATGTCCGCCTCAGCCCACCCGACGGAGATGCCGAACCGATGGGCGCCGCTATGGTTGGCCGGGGTCGGGATGGCTGTGCACGGATCGATCGTAGGATCCGATCCGACCTGCCAGAAGCTAAAGTCGCCCGCCTCCGCACCGGCGTTGGCGATCAGGTTCCCATCCAAACCGGGAGCGGGGCGGGGCTTGCGATAGTCGTTCGGCGCGCCGCCGGGGTTCTCGTACGTGACGATGCTCATCGCCAGTGTCCAACGCCTGGAATGCATCGTGCGGTGCTCGGGTAGCTTCTCAACCTTCCGGCCATCGTAATAGGCGAACCCTTGCCGATAGTAGTCACCATCCGCGTACATCATTACCGGCTCGCTCGCTTGAAGCTCCAGGTAGTAGGTTTTCTCGGGTACGAGCGGCACCTCATCGGGCACGTAGCCCACCTGGAAGAAATCGCTCGGGAGCTTGTAGTAATGGGCGTGACCGGGGAGCTGACCGGGCAGATCCGGGTAGCGGATGATCGGCCGGTCGGGGCTGTCATGGCCGGCGGCCGCCTTGGTTGGACCGATCTGCCTGCCATCGGGCCCGCCCTCGCGAATACGCACCTTGCAGGAGACCGGCTTCGAGTTCCCGTTGCTGGCCCAGAAGCAGACCCCGGCCAGGCTCACTCCGTGCGCGACAAAACTCTGGCCCCATCGCCGCACCGGGGGTCTCTTGGGGATCATAATCTCCCACTCTTCGGTTCGGATCTGGGTCTCGACGATCTGTCCGTGGCGGTTTGAAAAGACAAGGCAACACAGGTCACCGCGCGTTGGCGAGCGGTGCTTGTACGCCTCGCCCGGACCATACCCGTCACCTTGGTCCGGCCGCACGAACAGATCCAACTGCAACTGGTCGCCACCGTGGGGCTTGTAGCCGCCCACGCGGATAGCGTACTTCTTGCCGGGGACCAGCTCGATGTCCCCGTGCCGCCATCCCATGCGAGGCAGTTCGTGGTCGCTGTGGCCGGCGCTGACGTCATCGACCTCGCCTTCCCAGTTCTCACGCATGACGATCGTCTTGCCGTTCGCGCCGCCCTCGTGCACACTGACGTTGACCTTGTTGCCCCACCAGATGATCTTCTTTCCGTCGAAGGCGCTGCAGCCGTACAGCTGTGTGCAGCCCGCCATGAAAGTCTGCCAGAAATTCTGGCTCCTCATGAGGTACTGACGATCCCACATGTCGGGATAGCCTGCCGGCACACACGCATACTCCGTCGGGATCAGCACGTCGTCGGGACACGCGATGTTCTCGAAGTACTGCGTCCGCCAAGGGTCGCGTTCAATGATCGGCATGAAAGACTCCGGAGAGCCCAGACCCGGGAAGCCGCCGGGCGAGGA
>CAYGAN010000029.1:3329-18036 GCA_964347585.1 uncultured Planctomycetales bacterium
CATACTCCGTCGGGATCCGCACATCGTAGTTTCCGGGTTTGACCGGCCAGTTGGGCACGATCACGGGAGGAGTTTCCATCTTGTCGAACGTAGCGATCAGGCAGACCGGTCCTGGGGGGTCGGGGAGCCTGAACCGCCCATCCTTGCCAATCCGAGCCGATACGCCCGCTGAATCGCCGGGCGCATACACGTCAACCCACCCCGGCCGGCCAGAGAAAACTTGCCGGCATGGCCTGCCTGTCACGTAGGGCAGTGTGAACGCTCCTTCCGCACCCGCTGCCAACTCGCAGGCAGACAGGGCCGCAACGAACACGGTGGCTTGGGTTAGCCCCGCTCTGACCAGCGCCGCCACGCGCGGGACTGCCTTGGCAATCGGTAGTCTGCAATTCGGCATGACTTGGCTTCTCCAGTTCGCCTTCCCGGCCGTACGGCCCGCGGCAATGCCCCGTGCGGACGGCAACGATGCGCGATGTCTTTACCCATCACGCAAGCCGCTGACTCAAGGCCGCGGAGAAAAGGCACGCGATCCTTCCCCCGAGCTTCCGACCCCCACGAAGATGATCTAGGTCCCGGTGCCCTCAAGACTGGGCCACCGGGGCCCGGCCGCGTCTGTCCAACGGCTATGCCGAAGGGGGGACTCGAACCCCCACCCGGGGTGAACCGGACTGGATTTTGAATCCAGCGCGTCTGCCAATTCCGCCACTTCGGCCCAACACTGCCCCGACATACTAACCAGCCGTCCAGCAGTCTTCAAACCCACCGCCGCGGTGGTGTATCCTTCCGTGCGCCCCTTGATCGCGCGGTTCACCGCGCGGACCTGCAGATCAGTTAGTAGAGGACGCGCTAAGCGCAACTCGCGGCCACGTCCTTGGCCACTTGTGCCCATTCCGCTAGGCGGTCCGGTTTTCCGTTGAGTGTCTGCAACTCACGGAGGACGATCTGGACGTGGCAGCCTTTGAGGACGCGCATGCCCCGCTCGAGATGCTGACGGACGGGGGCAAGGTCGCGGGCGAAGATCACGTCACTGGCCTTTTGCCGCCACATGATCGTGTATCGATTCCCGACCGCTTCGGCCACCTTCTCGAGATCCGTCCAGGCCGATGAGACAAAAATGCGCAGGTTGGGAATCTTCAGCACGCCGCCGATCTTGTGCGTCAGATTCTCGCAGCATCCGTAGCTGGTCAGGCCGAACTGCGACAAGATGGGCATCTGATAGTTCAGGAGGAACTCTTCCCACATGACCGGTGAGACCTGGTCGAACTCCTGGCTCTCGGCCGACAGCCACAAGTCTTTGAGCCGGATGCGGCCGCGCTCGCCGGCGCCCTGTATCGGGTCGCCGCAGAACATTGGACCCGTGTTGTTCAACGTCAGCAGTCCGGAGCGCTCAAGGGCCCTTTGTGCACGAAGCGTGCCTTTCATGAGATGTCGCATCAGCCGATGAACAAGCGCCGGCCGATCCGCCATGTCCCACATCAACTGTTCGAGCCCGCGCAGGTTCGCAGCAGCCGCCCCCAACGCCGCCCCCAGCGGCACGTGGCAGGTCAGCCGCACGGGCAGAATGTCGCCGAGCAGTTCGTCGGCGCGCGAAAGGGCATCCTGCGTCTTGGCATGGTTGTACGCGTACGTTGGCCAGGTGAGCCGATCAAAGTCGGCCTCCGTCTTCAGGGGCGGGTCGTACTTCCAGGCCCCCGCGGGCGTATCCGGCGGGATGTGCTTGATCGGCACGCCCCACCTGTGCTGACCTTGGAGCTCAAGTACGGCCGGCACCGACCACCACGGATCGATCAACGAGTCGTCCCCGATCTCGTGCTTGATTAGGTCCTGACGCAACCTACGCTCGACGTTTCGCAGGAAAGGCTCCTCGGCTGCCAGATCAGTCTCCGGGAGCAGCTCTTTCCATGCGCCGACCGGCCTGCACCAGACCGGCGCGCGATCGGGTCTGCGCAAGGCGTTCACGTCGCGCCATCGCCGGCGGCGGGCCTCGTACGCCTTGCTGTTGGCCAGCTCAGCCACGCGGCGAGCGAGATCGCGGATGACTTCGCGCGAGCGACGTTCGCTGCTGCTCATTTCCGGTTGGCCCCTTGCTGCTGAGCGCGGCAGTCACGCTCGTGCCTTGTTTATATCCGCACGGAGCACGATCGCAAAGCGAACCTTTCGCACGGTCAGCAGCGTTCACCGCCGAACCACTTCATCGTACGGTGGCGAAACGGTGGTAAACATGAGTCCCACCCAGAGTGCGCGGCCGCGTTCTCGTAGCTTTGCATATTAGCGGCGCGACTTTACCATGATTGCTATTCAGGCTGCCGCGGTCCGTCTCCGGTCGGACGTCTGCGGTGCGTTAGATGTTCAGTGCCTGCTCAACTGTCGAGAGCAAAGAAAGGCGAAATCCATGGCGAATGAAACAATCGTGACGCGTTACACAAACAACCCGATCGTTACCCCCGACGCCGTGCCGGGAGCGAATAGCATCTTCAACAGCGCCGTGGTCAGGCGTGGGAAAGGGTACGTGGGCATCTTCCGCGTGGACTGCCAGGAAATGCGCATGAATCTGCACTCGGGGCGAAGCGACGACGGCATTCACTGGACCATCGAGCCGAATCGGATCGATCTGGCCTGCGACGATTCAGAGATTGCCACACACGGGTTCGGGTACGATCCGCGCGTCACCGAAATCGAGGGCAGCTACTACATCACGTGGTGCAACGAGTATCACGGCCCGACGATCGGCCTGGCCGCCACGAAGGACTTCAAGACGTTCCGTCAACTTGACAACCTCGTGCCGCCGTACAATCGCAACGGCTTGCTGTTCCCGCGCAAGATCAACGGCCAATACGCCATGCTGCACCGGCCTAGCGATCGAGGCCACACCCCGTTCGGCGACGTCTTCTACGCCACCAGCCCCGACCTGATCCACTGGGGCCAACACCGGTTCGTGTTCGGAACCAAGCCCGGCTGGCAGGGACTGAAGGTCGGGCCCGGGCCGGTACCTATCGAGATCGACGAAGGGTGGTTGCTGATCTACCATGGCGTTCGCTTGTCGTGTTCGGGATACATCTACTGCGCGGGTGCGGCGGTTCTCGATCGCGATAGGCCGTGGAAGGTGCTCTACCGCACCAAGCGGTACATCCTCGCCCCAACTGAGACCTACGAACGCGTGGGGGACGTTCCCAACGTCGTGTTTCCCAACGCTGCCATTCTGAACGAGGAGTCCGGGCGACTATCGATTTACTATGGCTGCGCGGACACGTGCATCGGCTTGGCTTACGCTCAGCTAGACGAGCTCGTGCGGTTCATCAAGCGTAACAGCTATTCGCCTGCCTAACGCCTCGCTTCGGTCCGTCGCAGCGCGCGCTAACCATAACGTCCCATCACTGTCCGGTCATTTCCAGAGCGATGATGGTATCGACGGCGTCGCGTTTGACCTCACCGACGCTGAGCGTGACCTTGTGACCGGTCTGCTTGAAAGGGACCGCGCTGCCGTCCGGAAGTGTGTTGGCCTTTAAGACCTTCCGTGGGACAGGTCCGACGGTCAACTCCCTGGCGCGCAGCAGGCCAACTTTGCCTCTCGCATTCGACAGGCAGTGCAGATAGACGGTGTTGTCCTTGATCACGTCATAGCCCCAGGGGCCGTCCTCGATTGGGCCAGGGGTCGTGTTGATGATGGAGCCAACCCGCCCCTGCATCCACTCGGCAATCTGCTCGTGTACCTTCTCATAGCCGAGCGAGTGATCCAGGTTGCACACGTGCCCTTCGCCCGCCATGCTCACGATTACCTTGATCCAGGTCCTCCAATCTGCGCAGTCCCCCCGCGAGTCGTTCGGATAGCGCCAGGAATCGATGGGCATCACCTTTGGATTGCGCGGCTCGCCACGCTGGGGCCAGTTGCACCAATACCAGTCCTCCTGGTATGAGCCGCCCCAGCCCTCCGAAGACAGCACGTCGATATCGCCGAGACCATAGTCCATCGCAGTCGTGTCCGCTCCGGGGTTGTTCAGGACGAGGCACTCCGGGTTGAGCGTCTTGATCAGGCTATAGAGGGCGTCGTATTCCCAGTAGTCGGCGGTTTGATCGTGAGGCGTGAACGCGCGGGCGCCGTCGAACCAGAACATACACGGCTCATAGCGCGAGAGCTCCTCCAAATGAGTCGCGACATAATCCACGTAGTAGGGAAAACCGTGGTGATAATCATCTTCGTTGAATGATGCTTTCTCACCAGTGTATTGTTCGGACAACGAGTAGTAGAAGCCATATCTCATGCCTCGCTTCACCACCTGTTCTTTGAATTTGCCCAATTCATCACCCGTGTAGCTTCCAACATTGCCGCTGCTTGTCCTGGCTTTGCTGGCCCAACTGCAACTGCCCTCATGATGCTTGGTGATTGGCAAGACGAACTGGTAGCCCTGTCTGGCCATCAACTCGGCCTGCTCAACTGGCTTTTGACCTCTGCTGTGGACAAGTCCGCCGAGCCGGGCCAGCTCGTACCAGTAGTTCGGTCTTTGGCTGACCGCAATACTGAGTTGTCGGCTTGCCGTCGCGCCTGCGGAGTCCGTGACGCGAGCGGTGAAGTGATACTCGCCGATCTTCTGGCAGATGCCTGTGAACTTGCCGGTAACCTCGTCCACTCGCAGGCCGTCAGGAAGCCGGCCGGACACAGTCCGCCACGAGTAAGGCGGCTGTCCACCCTCGGCCATCAATGTAAAATAGTTGGCGGCGGGCGTGTTGGATGGAGCGTGAGGGTAGGGGCCCGGCTTGACCGAGAGCCATACGTAAGGCCATTGGCGGTATCCGGCTGGTAGTGAAGAAGTGGTAACGGCCAACGAACCGGCTGGATCGTTGATCGCATATTGCAGTCCCTCCACATTCCTGCCGTCAGGCGTGCAGAAGCGCGCGTAGAAGCCCCAGATCTTGTGGTCGTTGGCCAGCTTCAAGAGCAAGCGGTTCCAACCGTTTTTCAGAGAGACGACAATGCGGTCCTGGTCTTTGAGGGCCTGGCGACGATACCGAACGGACGCAACGAGCGTGCCGTTGACCCAGGTCTTAAACCCATCGTTGGACCCGACGCGAAGCTGACACTTCCTGGCCGTCGGGCTGAAGACATAGACGTGTGCATAAGCAACGGTTCGCTCGGCCGGCTGTCCGACCCTGTGTTGAAAGTAACAGTAGAGGTCGTTGTAGTCATCGTAGTTACGGCAGTAGAGCCGGTCGTCAAAAGCGGCCCATTGTTGCTCGCCGACGCGCGCGCCGGCGCGGACCGCTGTGATACCTGGGTCCACGTACGGGCGGTCGAAGCCGCTCCCGTCCTGGTTATCGAATGTGCCCAACACCAGCCAGGTATTCATGTAGTCGGGCAATTCAGGAGAATGCTCTGCAGCCGAGGGCACCGCTGCTGTCGCCAGCGCCGTGTTCAGACCGACCAGACCGGCAAGTGCCATTGCTTGATTCCTCCATTGGCCGCTCGCCCGGCCGTTGCGGGCGCTGGGTCACCCAGTGCAGCGTCGGACAATGGCGTCGGCCGGTGAGCCGGCTGGTAGCAACCCGCGCCAGAGCATACCGATGCAGCGGCAGGCCTTCAAATTGCTGGGCGGCGCCCCGCCCCGCTCACCGCCAGCCGCGTGCCGTCGCTGGCAACGGGAGGCTCGGACCCACCTAACGAACGAGATATAATAGGGGTACCAGAGGGCTCCCCACTTGTGCGAGGCAGATTCAGCGATGCCAGCCAATCTGACACCAGAGTACCAAAGGGCGGAACGGCGGTATCGCGAGGCGCGAACGCCGGCAGAGAAGTTGGCAGCGCTTGAGGTCATGCTACGCACGATTCCGAAGCACAAGGGCACCGACAAACTCCAAGCGGACATCAAGCGGCGGATCAGCCAGGCACGAAAGGGCTCGGCGCGCAGAAGGGCCGGCGGGCGCGACCCGTTCCACGTCGATCCACAGGGCGCTGGGCAAGTGGTCCTCTTGGGCATGCCCAACGTGGGCAAGTCAGCGTTGGTCGGCGCCCTGACCGATGCTCCGGTCAAGATCACCGAATACCCCTTCGCCACGCACGCTCCTGTACCCGGGATGGCGCGATTCGAGGACGTGCCCATCCAGGTTGTGGACATGCCGCCGGTCACGGCAGACCACGTTCCTGCGGGCTTGTTCGGGACGCTGCGCAATGCCGACATCCTGATGATCGTGGTCGATTTGTCCTCCGATGCTGCTCTGGACAACTTGGAGATTTGCCTGAATCTGCTGGCTGACCGTGGCATCAGACCGGCAGCAGCCACAACCGGGGATCGTGGCGAAGGCTATGATTTGCAGACCAAGTGCACTTTGGTGGTGTGCAACAAACGTGATGCCGCCGGCGCGGACGATCGTTTCGCCACGCTCCGCGATCTGTATGGCAATCGCCTGAGCATGATCAGCGTCTCGGCGACCAACGGTGACAACCTGGACATCATTGCCCGGACCTTGTTCGAGCTGCTAAGCGTCATCCGCGTGTATGCCAAGCCCCCGGGCAAGCCCCCCGACAAGGAGGTGCCCTTCGTTCTTCCCAGTGGCAGCACTGTGCAGGACATGGCTCGGGCAATCCACCGCGAACTGGCTGACCACCTGAAAAAGGCCCGCATCTGGGGGGATTCCGTGTTCCCCGGACAACCGGTCCACCAGGACCACGTGCTCCACGACAAGGACATCGTCGAGCTGCACATGTAGCCCGAGCTGATTAGGCCCCCGTGAGCGACTGAGCGGCGACGAAAGCGAAGCCATGTCGGCTGCCAGCAGGCCGGATCAGACAAGCCGGCTCTTTTTCCTGATGACCCACTCAAGGGCTACAGCGGCAAGGAAAGCCGCAAACAGCGGCCACCGCGCTGCACGCGTAATGAAGATCCTGCTCTCTTGAACGCGCGGTTGACGAGCATCGGCGCCCCGCAGTTCGGCGAGCAATTCCGATAAACGCTCGATCGGGACCCACTTTCCGCCCGCTGCCTGAGTCGTTCGCGCAAGCTGGCGCAAGAGCTGCAAGTTGGCCAGCGGCTCCTGCAATTCCAGGTCCGGGGATTCCACGATAAAGCGGGCGGACTGAGCTGCGATCGGCTCGCCCTGTCGCAACGCCGCTGCTTGAAGCTCATACGTGCCGTCTTGAGCCGGCTCAAGCGCGGCTTCGAAATGATCGGCCTGGGCGGTGAGCAATAGCTTCTCCGACCTGCCATCCGGATTGCGGAGGGTCGCTTCAATCTTGGCATCGCTGCCTTCGGTTCCGCTGCTGAAATCATTCAGTCCGAGTTGCACGCGCACCTTTTGCGACCGGCTCTTGATCAAGGGGAGTTGGTATCGCGGCCTGTCAGTGGTGATCCAGAGCGTTGGCCGGCGGTTGGCCAGCCAGATCACGAGCTGCCGCCAGAACCGCCCGTGGATCCGCCCACCATCGCCGGCGTCCATCTTAAGCGGCCACTGCCAGGTCGAGTCGAACGCGATAGCGGCCGTCCTGCCCGCCCCGACCTGCTGGGCTACGAGCATGGGCTCGCCCTGATCGGATTCCACAAGCACCTCCGCAGCCGGCTTGACCGCACCAAGACGGCTGGCTCCGGGCATCAGCGGCAGACGCTGCCAGATGTCCGCGCGCTGCGGGTCCTCGTTGCCCAGACGGCAGATCGAATGCCCGTGGCCCTGATGCGTAAGCCTGAGCTGGACCGGCCGGTCGATCTGCCCGGCGCCACCCAGCGCTGCCGGCATGATTTGATCCAACGCGGTACCGCCGAACTCGCCGCTGCCGAGGCCGCGATACCCCCCGACCATTGCCAGCCCGCGCCCATGTTCGACCACCAGATCGCGGATCGCCTCGATCTGACTCTTCGCTATCTGCGAGCGAGCCAGATCACCGAGGATCACGACATCGTAACGCTGCCACTCATCCAGTCTCCGCGGCAGCGGGCTCGCCAGCCCGGCTGAACCGCCTGGGTTGATGGTGGCTTTCGTCAGGCTCAGCGCATCCGCCGCGGCCAGTGAACGTACAATGGCTGCGTACTCGTATCGCCGCCGGTCAACATACAGCACGCGGATCTTATCAGCACCGACCTGAAGAAAGTCCGAGATCGATACCGACGCAACTTGCCGTCCATCCACGGCGGCGCTGGCACGAACCGTGATCTTGTGCGGACCGGCGACTTGGGGCGTGTATGAGAACTCCAGTCTTTCAAGGGACTTGTCAGCTTCGGGCGAAGCTTCTTTTGTGGCCGCCAACTCGGTCTGGCCGAGCAATTCGTATTTGACCGGCACGCCGGCGAGCCCGATTGCGAGAAACTCGGCTACGATCGGCACGCGGTTCATCACGGCCGCCCGCCGGGGCAATTGCAGCCGACGCGCGCTGATCGTCCGCGTCTGCCCCGCCGGCACCTCGCTTCCCACGCACACCGACCATATGGCGGCATTCGATCCCGACAGCGTCCGGGCGGCCTCTGCCGGATCGGCGGCGGACGACAAGTTGTTGCCACCGTCGGAAATCAGGACCGCGCCTGCCATCGGCTTGCCCTGGCGAACGGCGAGCTCGTACGTGCCGTGCAGCGCGTCGCCGATGGCAGTGAAATCACCTTCGCCGGACACGCGCCACGGGCTGAGGCGACCCCACCCACCGGCTTCTGCGATACCAAGCGGGACGGCGCGATCAGCGAACGTGAACGCACGAAGATCGAATTCGTTGGCAAGACGTCTTAACTGCGTGTCCGCCTGCTCCAGAACACGGTTAACCGCCTCCGCTCGAGCGATGTGTTCCTGACGCTGCTCGATGATCACGTCCCGAACGGTCATCGATCGCGAGTCGTCAATTAGTATGGCCAGCATCGCCTTGTCATAGACCGTTCTCGTCCGGCACAGCGTTGGCCCGGCAACCAGGACAAGGACGACCAGGAGCGCAATTGCTCGCAGCAGCATCAGCCCTACGCGCCGCGCCCTCCCCAGCCGGTCCTTCGCAGGTCGATAGACTCGGACCAGCCACACGAACGTCAACCCGCTGAGCAGGACGACCAGTGTTGTCGAGCGCGCCACACCGTCGGCGGTCAGGGACCATCTGAGCAGCATCGCTGCTGGAGCCGCCAAGACGAGGCTCGTGACGACACGGGCCGTCCGTGCTCGCGGCCGGGCGCCTGTCAGTACGTACCTGACCAGCTCGAAGACCAGCAGCGCGCCGACCGCCGCAGCGATCCACCACCGGCCCGGCTCGATATCGAGTTGGATTGTCAGCTCGGCCACTGATGCTTGTCCCGAAAGTCCCGCCCGCGTTCTGCGTCCTGCGGTTCGTCAGGCCACCACGTATCGCAGCCACCAGAAGCATTGGCCGAGATCGACGCGCAGATCCCTGCAATGCGGCGTCAGGATCCGGCGGAGCTGCCCGGCATCATAGTAGTTCTTCAGCACCTCATGCTGTGAGCCGTTGGACAGCGCGCGCAACTTGAACGTATCTTCACTTCCGGGTCGAGTAACGAGCGCGCCGCCAGTCCCGGGTACGTACACGTTGTCGGCCATGAACACCACCGCGCCATTTCCGAGCCTGGTGTGAAACCCGCACAGGAACTCGTCCATTCGTGCCTTGGGAATGTGGGAGAACCAGAAACTCGCCATGCCGGCGTCGAACGTACCGGGTACAGTTCCAAGGGCATAGGCGTCTGCTTCAAAGAGCTGCACCTTGTCCGCGTTCAATCGCTTGCTGCGTACCATCGCGAGCATCTCAGGCGAGATATCGGTAGCAACGACTTGCTGCGCCGCTTCAGCGACGATGGCTGTCCAAGAGCCCGTCCCGCAGGCGACCTCCAAGACGCGCCGGCCGCTCAGAGCAGCTCTCATTGCGCCTGCAATAGTAGTCTGCTCGCGCTGCCGAACCGGGTCGTCTCGCCGGTAGATCTCCTCGTACTCGCGCGCGCGACGATTGTAGTAGTGTGTCAACGCGTTCATCCCGCTTCCTGGGTGGCTCTTGGCCGGTTCGGGCCATGCCGTACGATCGGCATTCCGCGACAACTGCCCAGGGCCGCTGGCTTCTGCACGCGGTAAACATCCGACAACTTCCAGCGGAAGCTTCCCGGCACATAGCCTGCTTGCTTCACCGCCGGGCCGAGGTCTCTCTGCGGTCGGCCGATCTCCGCACGATCTATGTCCGCGGCTTGCAGGGATTGCTTGCTAGCTCGGCAGGGCTGAAGGATCGTCAGCCTGGACCTCGCCGCCCAATTCGCGCAGCTTGGCCAGGCGATGCGGGCTCGTGCGTACCCGCAGTTGCACCGTCCGATTGTCATAATGTCGATCGAGCACGTCAGCGAACCGATCGAGATACGCCAGCACCTTGCCGTCGCCAATGTCGGCGCGAACCGTCGCCTCGACGCGCTGCGTGCGCATGATCTCGCGTATGCGTTCGACGAGTTGGTCGAGTCCGGCGCCGGTCCGAGCTGAGATCCGAAGCCCTTCCGATGCACGCCGCTCGGCAATCTGAATTGTCGTCTCATCCGTAACCGCGTCGATCTTGTTCAGCAGCACAAGCGTGCGCTTGTCCTGGCAGCCGATCTCGGCCAAGACGCGATTGACCGACTCGATTTGCTGATCGGCGACGCGCGAGGAGCCGTCCACGACGTGCAGGAGTAGATCAGCATGAATGGTCTCCTCGAGCGTGGCCCGGAACGAAGCGACGAGGTGATGCGGCAAGTCCCGCACGAAACCGACCGTATCGCTCAGCAGGGCGATCTGCCCCGAGCCCAGATGCCACTTCCGCGTGCGCGTGTCCAGCGTGGCAAAAAGTTTGTCTTCGACGTTTGCCCCGGCATCGGTCAGGGCGTTCATGAGGGTGCTCTTGCCGGCGTTGGTGTAGCCGACCAGCGAGACGGCAAACCGGTCGCTGCGACGGGCAAGCTGGCGTAGTTTGCGCTTGTCGATCAGATCAAGCTGTCGCTTGAGGGCAGTTACGCGCCGACGCACCAGGTGCCGGTCGATATCGATTTGGCGTTCGCCCGGCCCGCGCGTACCGATTCCCCCGACCACGCCGGCTCCGGTCGCCCCGCCGGCTCCGGCAATACGCTCCAGGTGCGTCCACATCCCTCGCAAGCGCGGGGCTGTGTACTCCAATTGAGCCAGCTCGACCTGCAAACGAGCCTCGCGAGTCCGCGCACGAGTGGCAAAGATATCCAGGATCAGTTCGCTGCGATCAACGATCTTGTGATCGGTAGCCTCTTCGAGATCGCGAATCTGGGCCGGCGTAAGATCGTTGTCGAAGATGATCACGTCGGCGCGGTTGGCAGCCGCCCGCTCGCGAAGCTCCTCAGCCTTGCCCCGCCCAACATAGTAAGCCGGGTCGATCTTCTCGCGTCGTTGGATCATGCGATCGACGACTTTCGCCCCGGCAGTTCGCGCCAGAGAGCCAAGCTCGCTGAGCGGGTCCTGCCAGTCAACCTGCGAATTGGGTGCGAGTACCGCCACCAGGATGGCTCGTTCCTGGCGGACGGACAGATCTGTACGTCGATCCTGAGCCAACAGCCTTGATCCCGCTATGCGGGTCGAAGAGCGGCAAAGCAGCCTGCGTGACGAGCCCAATGACCGCAGTCCTTCACCTTACCACTAACATCTTACCGAGCACTTCCCCCGAACGTCAAGCCGATCGGCGCGTCCGATCCCCGGGGCGTCGCGCCTGTCAGTGGCGGCAGGCGAAGGCCGGCAAGAACGCCGGTACGATCGAATGACTTGCAGAACGTCAGCCAACGAAGCAGACTCGCGAGATTCGAATCGACGCAAGCGCCCGCGGTTGTGCGGGCTAGAAACCCACCGGGGCTGGGGCTGTCGTCGGCATGGGCATGGTTTGACCCATCATCAAATACTGCATGACCAGGTCTCGGAGCCCGACGATCAGTTGGGTGGGCACGAACAGTTCGACTTCAGCATGGCGCTCGCCGCCGGAGGCGACGATGCCGATGGGAGTGCCGATCTGTGCCAACTCCAGGGGCAGCGATTCGCCTGTGACCGCGGCGATCTCGTTGAGCAACCCGACGAGCTGATCGACGGCGACATAGACTTCAGCGGTACGGGACCCGGCCATGTAGCCGGAGATACGCTTAATGCCCGGATCGTCCTTCAAGGGAGCGGCGCCGGTGCTGGCGAGCTTGATGATCTGAGCCATCCGTTCCTTTCCGCCGCCAAGGGCCATCACCACCGAGCGCCTGCCCACCGCAGCGACGCGCAGGACCACGCCGTCCATGCCCACGATCTTCTTCGCGTTGGCGATGTCCTCGGGCGTCACTTCCGGAAGCTTGGCCAGATTCACCACAAGGTAATCACAGCTGACGCCGCCGATCTGTTCTGCTCCCCGCCTGTACTCGATCGCCTGAGACGCCCCGACGGGCTGAACGTCTTCGGCGAACATCGCCGGCATCGCCGTCGCCAGGTCGCTCAGGTGCGAGATCCACTGGTTCGCATCCTCCACCTGGCACGCGACAGCCAAGCAGAGCAGTCCGCCTTGCCCGCCCGGCAAAGCCGAAATGCCCAGACTCCATGCTCGGCACGTGGTCAAGAGTTCCCTAACGGCTGCCCGCACCTTCGCAAGCTGATTGGGCTTCGTGATAGCCTTAACGTCGGCGCTGTCCAAGAACGCGTCAATGGACTGCACTGTGGTAACAAGCTGCTGTGGATTGAGTCTCTGCCCACAGGCCACCACATAACGCTCCGCGGGCAGCGCGAATAGCAAAGACTGATCCGTCAGCCTGGCCGCGGCCATCATCTCCGCCAGCGAGGTGCCCGGCCTGGCGTCCGCGTACAAGCTCAACGTCAGTCCGCGGGGTTCGATGCCGAACCTTAGCTGGAACGTGTCCAGGCCTTCAGTCAGCATCTCGAACCATGACAGGTACTGCCGCATGATCACTTCGGCGCCCGGGGGCGCGTCAGCAGCGGGCCTCGTAGCCGCTGTGCGAGCTACCTTCATCAGGGGCTCAACGATGGCACTGGCTCGGGCCCCGTCAATCCATAGGAACACGTCGTCCTCGTCGAAACGTTTCAGCCGCGCCCCGCTCAGGCGTGTGACAATCCCGCGTCGGCTCTGCAGAAAGGCCTCAAGCGTGGCCTGATTCGGTGAGAACACGGCGAATCGCCCCTTCCGGCCCGCCATCGTCGGCACGCCTGCAAAGGTCACAGCAAACATCCCCTCGGCGACCTGCTCAGGCTTGAGCGGGGCGATCAGCCGGCCGAAGTCATGAGTGGGTACGAGCGCGGCGCACCGCTGTGGTAAGAGCATGAGCCCTTCCGCCGGCAGGGCGGCCAACGCAACACTGGCGCTTTCGATCAGGCCTTCATCCAGGCCGGTATGCTCCTTGAACATAGTCATCGGCGTGCGGATCGGCCCCTCCGGGCCCACGGGCAACCCGAGTTGCCGGGCGAAAGTCACCAGCTTGTCGCTGAGGGCTTTTGCATCCCGCACCACCAAGAATGCCGCCGCGTCGGCGGGAATCGCTTCCAAGAGCTCGCGCGGTGCCGGCGCCGTCGCCGCCGGAGCCGTCACTGGGGCAGACAGCAGCGCGCGGGAGCCGGCCCACGGAACAGCCAAGCCCGCCAGACAACACAGCCAACGATTCATCAGTATTCTCCTTGCCGCGCACCACATTTGGCCAGCCCGTATATCAGTAGCGCCCGCGCCGGTCAAGAAGCGCGGTCCGGGCGGGCCGCTCGGCGCGTTGCTCGATCGCCTCGGCCACCGTGTTTGGGCCGATCTCGTCGGCCACGTGGCAGGCGGTCAGGTGCCCCGGGGCGCTGCCCTTGTGACAAACAAGCGGGGGAACAAGCCGTCGGCAAACGTCAACGGCCAACGGGCAGCGCGTATGGAACACGCATCCCGCCGGCGGGTTGACCGGACTGGGCACTTCCCCTCTCAAGGCGAGCTCGAAGCGCTTTCGTCGCGGGTCGGGCTCCGGCGCCGCCAGCAGCAGGCACTGCGTGTAGGGATGCTTCGGGTTCCGATAGATCTCCTGGGCTGAGGCGATCTCCGCGATTCTACCCAGGTACATGACCGCTACGTCGTCGCTGCAATGTTCCACGACGGCCAGATTGTGGGCAATGAGCAGGTAGCTCAGTTTCAGCTCACGCTGCAGATCCGTCAACAGGTTCAGGATTTGCGATTGGATGGACACGTCGAGGGCGCTGACCGGCTCATCGCAAACGATGAACTTCGGCTCGAGGGCGAGGGCCCGCGCGATCCCGATGCGTTGCCGCTGTCCGCCCGAGAACTCGTGGGGGTAGCGGCTCATGTGCGAGACGGACAGACCCACGCGCTCCAGCAAAGCCGCTACGCGATCGCGAAGCGCCTGCCCGCGGGCGAGGCGATGCACCAACAGAGGCTCCCCGACGATCGAGCCCACGGTCATGCGCGGATTGAGACTCCCGACGGGGTCTTGGAAGATGATCTGCATCTGGCGCCTCGTCGCACGAAGCCGCTTGCGATTCATCGCGAACAGATCTTGACCGTCGAAAACCACACGACCCGCCGTAGCCGATATGAGCCGCAGAATCGTTCTGCCAACCGTTGTCTTGCCGCATCCGCTCTCCCCGACGAGACCCAACGTCTTGCCCCGGCCAACGTCGAAACTGACATCATCGACGGCCTTGACCCACTGACGAACCCGTGCGAAGACGCCACGACGGACCGGAAAGTACGTCTTCAGCGAACGGACGCCGACCAGGGAATCGTCGGTCGCGCTCGGCGTACTCGCTGTAG
>CAYGAN010000029.1:18094-19283 GCA_964347585.1 uncultured Planctomycetales bacterium
ACTTACATCCGCTGGGAAATGCCAGCGGACTGGGCACGCCGCCGGCAATGATCTCCAGGCGCTGCTTTGCCTGTGACAGCCGCGGAATGCAGCGCAGCAAGCCCTGCGTGTACGGATGCAGCGGATTGTCGAACAGCTCGGTGATCTCGGCCCGCTCGACGATCTTGCCGGCGTACATCACGCACACCTCCTCGGCGATCTGTGCGACCACGCCCAGGTCATGCGTGATCAGCAGGATGCTCATGCCGGTTTGGGCCTGCAGCTCGCGCAGGAGATCGAGGATCTGCGCCTGAACCGTCACGTCTAAAGCCGTCGTCGGCTCATCGGCGATCAAGAGCGAGGGATTGCACGACAGCGCCATGGCGATCATCACACGCTGCCGCATGCCCCCCGACATCTGATGCGGATACTCGCGGACACGCTGCTGGGGATCAGGAATGCCGACTCTGCGGAGCATCTGGGCGGCCAGCTCCCACGCCGCACTCCCGCGGATACGCTGATGGAGTTCGATCGCCTCAACGATCTGATCGCCAATGGTGTACACGGGGTTCAGCGAAGTCATCGGCTCCTGAAAGATCATGGCGATCCGGTTGCCGCGGATGCTGCGCATCTGTTTGTCGGTCAGTTCGAGCAGGTCCTGTCCCTCAAAGACGATCTGGCCAGCGGCGATCTTCCCCGGCGGCTCGGGTATCAGTCGCATGATCGACAACGCACTGACGGTCTTGCCGCAACCGCTCTCCCCGACGAGCGCTACCGTCCGGCCCGGCGGCACCGACCAACTGACCCCGTCAACTGCCCGTACCAAGCCCTCGTCGGTTTCGAAGTGCGTGCACAGGTCTTCGACGAGCAAGAGCCCGTCGTCGGTCGAAGCCCGCATGTTCTCGTTGCTGGCCGCCTGAGCTCCTGTCATGGAATCCGCCTGCCCTATACGCGAAGTCTAGGATCGATCGCATCACGAAGACCGTCGCCAACGAGATTGTACGCCAGCACGTTCACGAAGACGGCCAACCCGGGCAACACCACGAGATGCCACATCAGGACGGGGCTGGCGTTTCCCTCGGCCAGCATCTCGCCCCAGCTGGGCGTTTCCGGGCCAACGCCCAGGCCCAGAAACGTGAGCGCCGTCTCGGACAAGATCGCCCCTGCGATCCCGAATGTAGCCGTCACCAACACAGGGGTGATCGAGTTC
>CAYGAN010000029.1:19293-24036 GCA_964347585.1 uncultured Planctomycetales bacterium
GCAGGATGTGTCGGAACATCAAACGCGTGTTGCCCAGTCCGAGGGCGCGGCCAGCCACCGCGTAATCAAGCTCCTTCTGCCGGAAGAACTCCGCGCGCACTAACCTAGCTGTACCCGTCCAGCCTGTGATCCCGATGACCGCCATGATGATAAAGATGCTCCGCGGCAGAAAGGCCAGAATCGCGAGCATTAGGAACAATGTTGGAAAGCAGATCACCACCTCGATGAATCGCATAATCACCAGGTCAACCCAACCGGCGAAATAACCGGCCACAGAACCGACGATCACGCCGATGATCGTGCTGATACCCACGCTGACGAGGCCCACCGCCAGACTCACACGTGAGCCGTGGACCAGCCGAGCAGCCACGTCCCGGCCGGTATCGTCCACGCCCAACAGGTGGCCCGGGGCTGAAACCGCTCCGAACTCCGCGTCCGGGTCGATTTCCGAAAAGTGGTACGGAATGGGCGGCATGAGCGCGAAGTCCGGCGGCTCGAGCTGCGCAGCCAGCAACTTGTAGTCCGTCCGGTCTGAGTAACGTCGCCCACCCGCAACGTGCCACACCAGGCAGGCAAATATCAGGAACAGCGACGCCAACCAGACAGTTTTTCGCGCCCGCTGCCGCGCCGGGGCGGCTCGGCGCAGGACGACGCTCCTCAGGACGAGATCGACCGCCAAGGCCAAGAAGACTGTCAGCAAGACGAAATCCCAAGCCTGCAAATGCCCGAGCACCGGAAACGACCACTGACCGCCGCGCCGCAGCACCAGGGGCTTGTTGTGAGCCAAGAAAGGGGCGAACGTCGCGAAGGTGAAGAGAGCCACCACCAGCCACCAACCGACAACGGCCATGCGACGCTTGCGGAACTGCCGAACCACCAGATCCGTGTACGTCACGGCCTCGCCGTCGGAACCGGCTCGATGCTTGCGGGGCTCGCGCTTACTCAAGTGAGATCCTCGGATCAATCACCACGTACAGCAAATCGACCACCAGCAGACCGATGAGCGTCAGCACAGCCGAGATCGTCGCCACGGCCATCACCGTGTTGATGTCGCGGCTGAGCACCGACTGGAACGCAAGGCGCCCCATGCCGTCTATCCCGAAGATCGTCTCCGTAATCACCGCCCCGCTGATGAGCGCTGGCAGCAGCAGGCCGAACAGCGTTATAAGCGGGATCAATGCGTTGCGAAGCGCGTGCTTGTAGATCACGGTCCGCTCGGACAGTCCCTTCGCTCGGGCCGTTCGAATGTAGTCCTGACGCAGGACCTCCAGCATGTTGTTTCGCTGAAACCGGGACAGAAATGCCAACCCACCGTACGTCAAGCAGACAATCGGCAAGCCGCAGTGCCAGAGGACATCGGCCAGCCACGGGAAGAAGGCCAGATCTTCGTGTCCCAGAGAATGAATGCCGGAGACCGGGAAGACCGGGCAGTGCCCGCCCCTCGCCAAAGTTATGATCAGGACGAGCCCAACGAAAGGAACCGGCAACGAATAGAGCATGTAGAGCACGAGTGTGACCGCCTTGTCCAGAAGTCCCCGCTCGTGTGTGGCGCTGTAGATACCCAGCGGGATCGTAATGACGTAAATGATCACCATCGTGACAACGTTCAGGAACAAGGTGATGGGCAGTTTCTGGAATATCTTCTCTCGCACAGGTCGAAAGTCCGTTCTGCTCACATCGAAGTCCAGGATTAGCGTCCTTGCCAGCCAGACCGGGTACTGCACGTAGAACGGACGGTCCAAACGGAGCAGCTTGCGCTGCTGCTCGCGGATGGCCTGCATCTTCTCAGCCTCGAGTCCGCCGGCCTCGCCGAGACCCGCGACTCCCAGTACACCGGGTGCCGCCCGAACGATGATGAACGTCACCAGCGTGATGCCGATGAACGTCACTCCCATCAGCAGCAGTCGTCGAATGATGTAGCTATACATCAGGCGAGCTCGTAAGGAGCGGTCGCGGCGTCACGGATATCGCTGAAGGTGCTTGGGCACCCACCACTCCCTCGGGTCCGGACCCATCGGATGAACTCTCAGGCCCTGGAATCGCTTGTCCAAAGCGGAAAGGGAGTAGGAGCAGATGAGAAACGTGTAGGGCTGCTCCTGGTGAATGATCCGATGGAAGCGGTGAAACATGCTGTTGCGCTGGTCGTCGTCAAACTCGACTCGGGCCTCTTCAATGATGCGGTCGCACTCCGCGTTCACGAAGCCGACGAAATTGTGGCCAGCCCCCTCCGTCTGTGAGCTGTGCCAGACTTGGTAGGGGTCCGCTTCGAGGCCGATGCTCCATCCGAGCGTGACCGCGTCGAACTGCCTCTGGTCGATCCGTTCGAGGAAGACCGCCCATTCCAGTACGCTGCTGCGCATCTCAATACCTGCCTTGGCGTACTCCTGAACGAGTATGCTGGACGTCCTCCTGGCTAAGGTGTGGCCACTTGGCATCGTCAGTTCGAAGGAGAACTTCACGCCATCCTTGTCGCGAATACCATCGCCGTCGTGATCCGTCCAGCCGGCCTCATCGAGCAATTCCTTGGCGCGTTTGGGATCGTAGGGCCACGGCTGGATGTCTTTATCGTAGGCTGCCGTCTTGACGTTGAAGTTGCCGGTCACGATCGCCCCCAGGCCATGCTGCAGTTTCTCGAGGATCAATTCGCGCGGCGTAAGGTGCGTCATCGCGAGACGGCAGCTGCGATCGGCGAAGAATGGCCGTCTCATGTTCCAACCGATGTACCGATATCCGTTACTTAGGTACTTGATCGTCCTGAGCCTGTCGGTGAACTCTGGAGTGTTGGTCTGTTTGACCCACTGTTCGGCCGTCAGGCCAGCATAGTCAACCTCAGCCCCCTTTAGCGCCTGGAATTCCGCGGTGTCGTGCGTGAATACCTTGAAGACAATTCGCTCGATTGCGGGGAGCTTCTCGGTCCGCCAGTACCAGTCGTTACGTTCGAGAATGATCTGACTGCCTGTGTCCCAACGGGCGAATCGGTAGGGTCCGCTGCCGAACGGCTCACGGTTGCGTGGACTGTTGTTAAACTCCTCGCCCTTTGAAAACCTGAACACGTGACGCGGAAGGATCGGCATGCCACCGCAAAAGCTCAGGGCTCGCCAGTACAGCTTCTTATATGTGAATTCGACGGTGCGATCGTCGATCTTCCGACAGTCCTCGACGTCCTGGTAGTACACCTTCAAATGTGGACAGTTCACTTCCGGGTGCATGATTGTCTTATAAGTGAAAACCACGTCGCCGGCGGTGACGGGCTCGCCGTCCTGCCAGCGGGCCCGCTCGTCCAGGTAGAAGCGATAGTGTTTCCTGTCCTCGCCGATCTCCCATCGCTTGGCCAGGCTCGGAATGAACTTGAGCGTCTCATTGTCGCGATCGATCAGCGATTCGTAGATGAAGCTGTTGACAATGGACTCATACGCGTCGCTGGCCGTGACGGGGTTAAGGCTCTCCGGCTGGGTGATCGCCCAGATCAGCCAATCGCCGGCGACGCGTTCGTCGGCTTGAGTTGACGCGTGCGCCGGACGTGTGTGCGGCACGGCCGTAGCCGTTCGTCCCGACCGCAGCAGCTTCTTGACCTCGGTGATTTGCTCGTAGAGCCGATCGTTCTGGATCATCTCCATGATCATGATGACCAGTAGAAGCACCATGAAGATGAGCATAAGAACGTCACGTGGGGTCCATCGGTTCACAGATCGATCCCCTATCGATTCCTGCCCGGCGTCCGCCTACCGATCATGCTTCGGATCGAATGCATCGCGCAGGCCGTCCCCGACGAAGCTAAAGCACAAGAGCGTCACGCCCAGCCACAAACACGGGAACAATACGAGCCACCAGAAACTCACGACGGTGTTGATCGCCCAGACTCCTTCGGCTGCCAGAGATCCCCACGTCGGCACCGGTCGGCGGATGCCGATGCCGAGGAAGCTGAGGAATGATTCCTGCAGAATGGCTGACGGAATCGTCAGCGTGCCATACACGACGATAGGCCCGACCAGGTTCGGCAGGAGATGGCGGGCAAGAATCCTGGTCGGCCCGACGCCGGCAGCCCGGGCTGCCTCGACAAACGGTTGAGCCTTGAGCGATAGGACCTGCCCTCGAATCACGCGCGCCATCGTCAGCCAGCTCACGCCGCCGATGGCCAGAAAAAGAATTACTACGTTGGCTACTTGTGCGTTGCCGAACCATGCAGCCATCGACGGCTCGAAGGCAACCTTGAACAAGATGACGAGAAGAATATAGGGCAGCCCGTAGAGAATGTCCACGATCCGCATCATGACGTTGTCCGTCGGGCCACCCGCCAGCGCCGCCGCCGCTCCCCAGAGCACGCCGATGGTTACTGCAATTGCAGCGGCGGCGATCCCGATGCCCAGGCTAATCGCGCCGCCGAACAGACATCGTGCCAGCATGTCTCTTCCAAGTACGTCATAGCCCAGCGGCACCGACAGCGTCGGCGGATGACGGTTCATTTGGAGGTCTTGCCGATCGTAACGCCGAACGGAGAGCGGCAGCGAGCCGAGGCAGACGAGAATGATGCAGGCCAGCATGGCCAGGCTGACCACACCAGCGCGGTTGCGCTTGAATCGCCGCCACGCAAGCGCGCGAGCGGGCGGCGCTGCCAAGACGGGCTCGGTCGTGCTTCGTGTTGACGCTGCAGTCATCCCGCCACCTCGATCCTCGGATCGACGGCCGTGTACAGAATGTCCACCGCCAGGTTCAACACCACAAGAATGCCTGCGTAAGTTATCA
>CAYGAN010000029.1:24046-25887 GCA_964347585.1 uncultured Planctomycetales bacterium
CTATGATGAACGATCCGGTCATGGCCGCCGCCGCTGCCGGGCCCAGGAAACTCAGGACCGGCAGGAACGCATTCTTCAGGGCGTGCTTCCAGACCACCGTCCGCGCGTCGAGTCCCTTTGCCCGGGCCGTACGAATGTAGTCGCTGCTAAGCACGTCCAACATGCCGAGGCGCGTCAGTCGGGCGATGTAAGCCGTAAACGGCAGGCAGAGGACCAGTGCCGGCAACCACAGTTGCGAGAAGCTGCCCCATCCGCCCACCGGCGTCCAACCGAGCTTGACCGCGAACACGATCAGCAGAAACGCTGCCGGGATGAATGTCGGCAACGATATGCCGATCAAAACGATCCCCAGGCTGACATAATCAAACCAGCTATACCGCCAGACTGCACTGAGCACGCCGATCGGCACACCGATTACGACCGCCAACACCACCGCGGACAGGCCCAGGACCAGCGAAACGGGCAGGGAGCTTGCGATGATCTGGTTGCACGTCCAATCGCGATACGACCACGACGGGCCGAGGTTAATGAGCGGCCCTTTGCCGACGATCACGTCCCGCGGATTGAACAGGCCGGCCAGATAATCCCAATACAGCCGCCAGTTGTCGTCGGCGTGGTATTGAGCCTTCACCGCGCGGATGATGTCCTCGTCCATGTGCCGCTCGGGGTTCTCGAAGGCGTTGCCGGGAATCGCGATGGCCATCAGAAACGTGATGGTGTACACGGCCCAGAGCACGAGAGGGCAAAGAAGCAGCCTAAGGAGAATATGGCGCCTCATGCAGTTTTACTCTCGATCGCCGGGTTCGCGACTCATCTTCGCAGCCCGCCACTGCACGTCCGGGTTCAGTGTTCGACATACATATTCTTGAGCGGATTGATGAGTCGGGGGTTCATGTAGATCCCCTTTACGTTCGACCGGAAAGCGTACAAGTTGACGTAATGGTACAGCGGAAGGATGGGCACCTCATCCTGCATGGCCAGCGCCTCGGCGCGTGCCAAGATCTGCATGCGCTCTTGTGGGTCACCTTGCTGTGACGCGGCTCGGATAAGCGCGTCGTACTCGGCGTTCGACCAGGCTGAGTCGTTGTTGCCGTTGCCCGTCGTGAGCAGATCCAGAAACGTCGTTGGGTCCCCGTAGTCGCCGTACCACCCGCCTCGCCCGATCATGAACCGGTGGTTGCTTTTGTCGTCGGCGAACGTCTTGGTCTCCTTGCCGCGAAGCTGGACCTCCGCGCCGAGCTGCTCACGCCACATTCCCGCGATGGCCTGGCCCACATGCTCATGGCGGAAACCCGTGTTGAACAGCAACTCGACCGGCCCGAGCCCCTTTCCGCCCGGGTAGCCCGCCTGCGCCAACAGTTGCCGAGCCTTTTCCGGGTCATGATCCGGCCCGGCCGGGGAGTTGTAGCCTCGGATGCTTCCCGGCGGGACGAAGCTTGTCGCGACGCGATTGCCCAACTTGACGACGTTGTCCACCAGCGCTTGTTTGTCCACAGCTAGGTTGAACGCCATCCGCACCCGTTTGTCTCGGAACGGGTTCGCCCGACCGTCCGGGAGACGGTCCAGGCAATTGAAGTTGTAGAAGTACGTGCCGAAGGCCATGCAGCTACGAATGTCGTCGCGCCGACCCGCATGTACCATCTGAACCAGCTCGGGGGCGAAATCGACGGCCAGATCCGTCAGCCAATCGACCTGGCCACGGTCGAACGCCATGAAGGCTGTGGCCGCCTGCTCGTACGAGACCACCTTGATACGCTCGGACCGGACGTCCTTGGCCAGGATGGCCAGCGCCCCCCTAGCCCAGCGCAAGGGTCCTGCTTCCCAGGGCGAACTCGGCCGGG
>CAYGAN010000029.1:25897-32033 GCA_964347585.1 uncultured Planctomycetales bacterium
CCTTGGCGGCCCAGTAATATGGGTTGCGCTCCAGGAGCAACCATCGCTTGAATCGCCAGTCCGCCAGCCGGAACGGACCGTTCGTGATCAGACCCGGATAGCCCCCGGCATGGTAGTCGGGCTTCGTCCATTGCGGGTCGTACACCCAGAGCCCTTCGTCAGTCAACGACCGCAGGATCTGAGCGCTGGCTTGGTGGATTGGCAGGAACGTGCTGAACGCGCACAGCTCCAGAAAGTAGGGCAACGGTCTGACGAGTCGCACTTCCAGCTGGTCATCCGCTGGCGCACGAATGCCGACCTGCGTGAACCGCTCGTCCATCTCAGCGAAATGCTTATCGCGAAAGCTGCGTGCAAGCTTGCCCCAATCTTCATCCCGCTCCTCGATCAGGCGTTCGCACGCATCGCGCCAGCGGGCCGCCAGCCTCGCCGAATCCTGGCCGACGCCCTCGCTCGTCCCGTCAGCCGCTGCCAACGCTCGAACGAGCGCCGGGGCTCGCACGTGCCTGGCGAGCTTGCGGGCCTCTTCCAACTCGACGGCCTTGCCGTCGCGTAGGTCTCTCACCGCCGTTAGACAGCTCACCGCCGCCGACCGCCATTGGAAGTACTCCGCAGCCCCGGCAATGTTGTCGGTCAGGAGAAACGCATAGTCGCCTGCGGTGCCGGGCTCGATCGCGCGCCGCCACCCGTACACGAACTCGTGCGCGGTCACCGGCTCGCCGGTGGACCATCTCGCTCCGGGGCGCAGCCGGAACACGTAGGTCTTCCGGTCCGGGCTAATCTTCGGCGGCAAGAGCGCGACGCCCTCAACGGGCTCGGCGGTCTCCGGGTGGTATGCGGTGAGTCCCTCCCATATGGCGATGGCGATTCGAATATCCTGAAGCCAACTCATGCGGGCAGGATCGAGCGTGTTGACGTTCCCCCGATTGACGAAAGTGAAGTCCGCGCGCGGAGCACGTGGACTCAGCCCGAACAAGATGGCGGCCAGTGCAATGACGCCCGCGATTGCCGCAGCCACGTAACGGCACATAAGACCACTAGCCCCGCCCGTCGGCGGTCTGATTCGAGATCCCCAATGATGCTAGGCATCCAGCAAGATCGCGGTCGATCGCAAGGGACGGATCGGTTTTCGACATGCGTGATCGGCCCTGTCCGGGCGAATGAGCCTACTCGGACGAGACCTTTTCCGCATCTACCGGCGCGGGCTGAGTGGTAATCCCCACCTGTCGCGGCACGTTCCACGGCTCCCGGTTCAGCAGCCCCTCGATCCGCTCGGTCCCTGCCCACTCGTTCAGCGCGAGCTTCATGGCGTCGATCTTGCGCGTCTTCGGCTCGTCCTTCATCGCCCCGGCCATGTCCGGGAGTTTCGTTGCCGGAGTCCTGTCCCGCACGATGCGCTTCAGCAACGCCTCGGCATCTTCGATCACGCGCTCGATGTTTGCCCGGGTGGGCGTGTCCTTTTCGGCGTTGGCGTATCGACCCCACGCCACACGGAGCAACTTCGCCAGCGTTTGCACGATCCGAACCTTGGCGCGATCAGGCAGTTTGGGCTCCCACTTACCGAGAACTTCCAGAGCCGCCAGTTCCGCATCGGCCCAGCGCGTCCTGCTGGTCAGATAGCGGGTGATCCGCGCATTCAGAACAGCCAGCGTCGCTGAGGTCGTGTCATCCACCCGAACGTCGAATCCCAGCGCCAAATAGATCTGCCGCACGACCAGCGATTCGTTCTCCTTCTCGCCAGCCTGACGGAGCGCGTCGATCGCTGTCTGGACATCGCCGGGCGAGAGCTTGCCATGCAAGGATGCGATCCCAGCCGCTGCCCAGTACCGAGCCCCGGCGTTCACGTGCCCCAGCGCTTTGGCGAACGCCGCAAACGCGCTGGTATGGGCCAACTGTGCCAGGACCCGCACCATCATCCGAGCGTGGTCGGCCTTACTCTCGGCCAGGACCGCTGAGAATCGATCTGACGCCACAGGGGCGAAAGCATCCCGAAATGCCTGTGTGGTCTCGGGGGCGCGCCACATTGTTACGAACTCCGCGCCGAGTTTGGCGATCTCAGCCCGATCATCTGTCGCCTGAACCTGCTTAAGCTTGGACTCGACCCACTTCGTGATTACGTCGCGGCTGGCCGCATCGATGCTCGGGAGCTTGCGGACGGCGTCGATGTCCAGCGGCTCCTGCGCGATCGCGCCGGCTGATGCTAGGATTGCTACGCCCGCCCCTGCGCAGAAAACCAACCACGATCGGATCATCGCGGACTTCCTTTGGCGACCCCAGCCGCAAGCCGGCATGCACGGGGACGCCAGCACGTCGTGCAACTCGTACAGCCCCGGTGGGTGACGTCAAGGAGGGTCATGCGCGCCGTAATCACCAATTATGAAACCTAGCAGCGGCCCACATAAGTGTCAAGGCCGAACCACGTGGACAAGCACGCAACCCGCCCCGTCATGACAATCCTGCCCCGAATCAAGGACATCTGCGGCGTTCAGGCTTACGCGGCCAACGACGACGCCGGCCGGAAGCCCTGTTGTGACGGATCGTCGCAAAGCTGCTTCAACGGAAGCCGAGCCATCAAGCTCAATTGCTCTTCCACTGGGTTCGGCTCTGCTTGCGCACACACTGGTGAAGGCGCACGCCGTCGGCCACGCGCCCCCCACCGCGGCGACTATCGGGCCTGGTGAGTCCTATACAGGTTGAGCCGGGCGCTGATCTGTTCGGCGAGTCCCGCGTCGCCCTGCGCTGCTGCCAGTTGCACCGCGCGCTGCGCGCTGCAGATCGCCTCGCCGAATCGACCAGCGGAGGCATACGCCTCGGCCAGGTCAGCATACGCCATAGTGAAATCGGGCTTGAGTCGTATAACCTGATGGCATTCGGCGATGGCTGCATCGAATTCACCCTTGGCTGCCAGAAGTACCGCCAGGTTGTACCGCGCGCTGACGTAGTCCGGCTCCAGACGTATTGCGTGCCGATAGTGCCTAACCGCCTCATCGGCTTGTCCGCGGGCGGCCAATGCGTTCGCCAGATTGTTGTGGGCCTTGGCATATCCCGGCGCAGCCTCTAAGGCCTTTCGATAGCATTGAATCGCCTGTTCGGTTCGTCCCTTCCTGGCCAGGGCGATACCGAGGTTGTTGTGCGCGTCGGCATAGAACGGCTTTGCCCGAATGGCCTCTCGGAACTGCTTGGCGGCGGCCTCGAGGCTGTTCTGCCTGGCCAGCGCCAGCCCGAGGTTATAGTGGAACTCCGCGTCATGCGGGACCAGTTTTAGGGCCCTTTCGTACTGTTCGACGGCCCGATCGAGCAGTCCGATGTCCGCCAGTGCTAATCCCCAACTATTGTGTGCGTCCGCAAATGTAGGATCGATCCGCAGTGCCGTTCGGTATTGCCTGATTGCCTCCTCGTGCCTGGCTTGTCCAGCCAGTGCCAAGCCAAGCCCGTTGTAGGCCTCGGGGTATCGCGGATGGATTTGCAGCGCGCGGCGGTAATTCGTTTCGGCAGCACGATACCGACTAGCCTTCATCGCGCGTCCCCCGAGCAGGTAGTGCAGCTCGGCATGGAAGTCCACGCGGTCCGATGGCGCGCGAGCCGGCAGGTTCACCACAATCCCAGCGGCGGCGATTGCTGCCAGCCCCGCACCCAGCGCGCCCCGTTGCCTGCCGCGCATCTGTCGCCACAGCCATACCATCCCCCATCCGGCAAAGATGCTCAGCGCGGGCAGGATCGGCAGCCGATACCGCGAGGCCACGAAGAACGCGATCACCGAGCCGCTGTAAGCCGCTACGAAACCGAGCAACAGGCACGCCTGCCCGCCTCTGCGACATCCCACGATCAGGCCCAGAGCTGCCAGCGGGGCCACCAGTCCGAACGGAAACCCGAACGAGCCCCAGCGCCAGGTCAGCACGCCCAGAATATGCGAGTACCTGCGGAACACGTAGATGTCAACGTTCCGGGGCACCTCGCGGGCATTGAAGAACAAACGGGCCTTGCGCAGCAAACCATGGGCGAAGTCGCCCGGCTGGTCGCGGACGTAATCCCACGTCTTTCCGAGAAAGTATCGACTGGCTGGAGCGCCCGGGGCGGCTCCCGCCAGCAGTGGCATGCTGACGAGCCGCTCCCACGTCGGCCCCGGGCGCGTGGCAATGGTCTGTTCTGCGTGAGGGTTGTTTCCGATGAAAAGGTTGATGCCCCCGTTGGTGGATATTAGCACGCACTGTCCCGACACCACGTAGTTGCGAATCGCCACAGGCGCGATCGCCGCGAGCGTCCCGCAGCAGGTCCACGCAAAATTGACGGCGGGCGCGCGCCAGCTGCCCTGCCTGGTTCCCGCGACGACCAACCAGCCCAAGATTACGGCCAGCAGTACCAGGATGTTCGGTCTCGCCACGGAGGCCACTCCGACGCCCACACCGCAGAGCAGCCAGTTGTGCCAGCCGCCCCTTTGTGTCGCCCGCACGAGCAAGCACAGGGCAACCAGATCCAAGAACACCGACAGGACCGCAGCCAGGAGCTGACTGTTGTAGAACACCAGCGGTCCGTAGAGCGCGAGGACCAGCCCCGCAGCCAGCCCGGCCGAGGCACCAAACACCCGCCGGCCCAGCCACCACGTCAGTACACAGCTGGCCGCTGCCACCAACGCCTGAATGACCTTCGCTGCAACTATGTTGACACCCAGAACGCGGTACGTAACAGCCAACAGATATGGATAAAGAGGCGGCTGCCAGAACGCCGAAGGCGGACCCCCACGCCCCGAAGCGATGTCCTGCGCCAGCTCGTGGTACGTGGCCGCATCAACAACTGGCTCGCGAAATGACGGGTCCCTGCCGCCCTCGGCCAGGTACAACAGCTGCACGAACAGCGCCACCCCCCCAACGAGAATCATTGGCCCGATGCCGCTGCGGACCGCGCGATCGGCCATGCCTGCCACACACACAACGACCGGTTGGGGGCTCGCAGTCGGAAGCGAAAAGGTCACACGCCGCTTCCAGCCTTCGCCCTCACGTTGTCTTCAAGGTCATGATAACAGGTGATCTTGGCCATGGCGGCGCAAAAGCGACCGTTCTCAGCCATCGGCTTTCGACCGGAGAGGATCAGCCACTTTGAACCACCCCTGACCGCTCGCGCGCGTGCCGGCCCAGCGTGCCGGGCAATCCTGATTCCTAACAACTGCGTTGTCGACACGTAGGCTCAGATGGGCGTCCAACCCGATTCCTTCGGCAGAACGGTCAGGTAAGGGCGGTCAGAAGGCAAGAAGAGCACCTGCGTCCCGGTCCCGCGAGAGACGCCGCAGACAGTTTGGCGTCCGCGCCCAGTGGCGCGCGACAGCGGCGGAACCGCCCGTGCACCTATGGTGCTGTGTGCGTGAACATTATCCGACACTCGGACAGGTCCAGCGCGTCGATTGCTCCGTCCGAGATGATGTCGTACTTGGCGTTGTCGCCGACCGTCACGTCGGCCCCGAAGCGCATGCGGACGTCGCTTAGGTCCAGCGCGTTGACCACTTGGCTAGCGCCGCCGGCGCTGTCCACGTCACCCTCCAACGCCCGGATCATAAAGTCGTTGTCCCCCGCGATTACCGAACCAAGCAGCGTGACCGTGTAGGTGTCCTGATCGGGCAGTGCGCTCAGATTGATCGTGATCACCTCGGCGACCGCCGTCACGCTCAGGACGTTGGCCGTCACGTCGCCATTGTTGACGCCGAGGATGGACTCGACCAGATTCTCCGGCGGATCGGGCAGCGTCACGTCGCCGTCGCAGTCGATCAGGAGCTTGGTGATGCCTGCCTCCCGACTCTCGGTGGTGACGAGGGCGCTGTCTGCCGGCAGCGTGGATGCCGTCAGGTTGACGTTGAGTCCCAGCTCGCCGGCGGCGCCGTGGTCGGCCATGGTCTGTGCCGACTCGATGCTGACTGGCGGCGGCTGATCCACGAACGTCAGCGTCAGGGACGGGCGACTGAGAACGCCGGGCGCCTGGCACGAACCGAACTGCCGCGTGCCGTCTTCGATGCTTTCGCTGCCCTGCTCCTCGCGAATCACGAAGCCGAAGTTCTCGCTCGGATTGGCCAAGTGCTCGCGAACCGCCTCGGTCACGTCAAGGCTGACCGGGCCATAGTCCTCCGGCCCGCCGAGCGTGGCGCTGTCAAGGG
>CAYGAN010000030.1:0-2214 GCA_964347585.1 uncultured Planctomycetales bacterium
TGGGCTGGAGAATGCGGCCCCGGCGGCACCGAGGACTGTTGCCCATACCATTGTGGCTATCCCCACTCGCACGAATAGGCCTCCGAGCCAGCATCTTCGTCACCCGCGCCGAGTTGTCCAGCTTGCCGACTGAGACGGGCGGCCAACACTACCCGCCCTCGGCGGTGAAGATTTGCAGGGCTCTCTGACCCATCATTCGGTTACTAGCCCGTGAAGTTCACCTGGAACGTGGCGAAATCGATCAGGTCAACGTCAACATCGCCGTCGAGGTCGCATTGCACACACTGGCCCTGTGGCTCGCCAGCGGGGCCGGTGTAACACCCGCTCAGGGCGCTATAGTCGCTGCTGTCCACATCATTATCGCAGTCGAAGTCGCCCGGCGGGCCACATGTGGTGATCCCCGGTACGTAGCCTGGGCTGCCCACATCGCCCCCGGTCGTCGTCCATCCATGGTCCACGCCCTCCGAAGACAGCGCCCACGCCGCACCCTCGTCGTTCGACAGAACGTCGATATTGTTTTCGGTCAGATAGATGCTTGCCATGCCGTCGTCAGCCGGCCAGACCGTACCGTCGTCGTCGTACGCAACCTGATCGAGCAGCCCGTCCGCGGCGTCGATGAGTCGAACCAAGTCACCGTCGTTGGCCAGCACCTCCCACGACCCGCTGGCCACGAAGAGCACCTTCTCACTCGCCAGACCCCACTCGTTGAGGAAAGCCTGCTGCGTTCGGCTGGGGTTGTCGTCCTTTGCGATGATCCTGATCTGTCCGGCCTCGATGACGTTGCCGAGAAGATTATCGTCGTGATCCGGCTCGCCGTCGTCATCAGTGAGCGTTTTCAGCTCAATCGGCGAGTCCCCGGCGTTGTAGATTTCCACCCACTCCCAATCGTTGTCCTGAATGTTGCTTGGGTTGTACATGATTTCGGTGATGACGAGCCCGGTGTCCTGGACAATGATCTCGACAGCGGCAGTATCCGACGTGCCCTGGCCGTCGTGCGTCTGGAACGAGAACAAATCGACGCCTGTGTAGTCGCTCGCCGGCTCGTAGCGAACCATAGTTCCGAAATCGGCCAGTTCGTATGGCAGCTCGGCCTGATCAATCTCATGTGAACTGCCGACGTCGATCAGCCTGCCGTCTGGAGGCAGCGAGATGACTTGATACGCGAGCGGGTTCGGCCCCGGCTCGGCTGAATCGTCACCCTCCAGAGCGATCTCAACCGGCGGGGACCAACGCCAAGCTGATGTCATCGATATACGTCGTCCCGACGTCGTAGCCGCGGATCTCCAACGTGAAATAGACCGTCCCCTCCGGTGCGTCACCTGAATCCCACTGCCACGAGAGCTCCTCCCACCCCAGCAGCTGTCCGCTGTACGTCGGGTTGCCCCCAGCGGTACCGAGATTGTCCCCTTGCGCATCGGTCCAGTGGCCCCAGATGCGCAGTTTGGGCGGCCCGCCGACGAGAAGGGTGTACGTCCAGAGGTTGCCGCGGATAACGTTGCCGATCGTGATCGGATAGTCGTACTGGACGGCGTAGTCGTAGCCGGTCTCGTTCACCGTAACCACGTATTCCATGGAGTACTGCCCGCCGGGCGTGTGGTTCTGAGCCGTGCTGATCTGGTAATAGCCGTTGTCGCCCTTGGCCTCGTAGTACCCGTCCACGCTGCCGTCCTCGAAGTCGTCGAAGAGGCTCGACTGGCCCTGCGCAGTGCTGACGCACACACTCGCCAGCACGCCCGACATAACGACAGCCGCCATGTGCCCTGAGCTTGCTCGAAGGGCTTTCGTTCCCACAGACATGTTAAGCTCCCGTGTCCCTGGTCGAGTTGATTTCTGCTAAGCTTGCCGGCGTTATGGCGCCTTTTGCGCGGTCCCACCGTGCAGCTCACCCAAGCGGCTTGCCAAGAGCTGCACCGTCCTGCCGCCGGGGCTCAGGAATCAGTAAGGCAGGCCCACGCGATCGCACAATTGCTTGAGGGCGTCGGCCGCGACCTTGAACAACTCCGGCCCGGTGTGCCCTGCGAACTGGCCCGCTTTAGCGAGATGCGGCTCCAGGGCCAGGAACCCATCAAAGCCGTCATTGGCCGCGTCGGCTAGGACGCGCTCGACGTCGCCATCGCCCTGCCCGACCGGCACGCAGGGCCCGGCGGCGCCGGCCTTCTTGTCCTTCATGTGGAAGTATCCGACGTATTGCTTCAGCGGCAGCCAGCAGCGCTC
>CAYGAN010000030.1:2271-8345 GCA_964347585.1 uncultured Planctomycetales bacterium
AACCGAGACGAAATTGGCCGGGTCGAACGTGCCGACGACCTTCTTCCCCGCGAGCGAACTCCATAGGTCTGCGCACCTCGCTGTCGTGTCTCCGTAGATATGTGTTTCATTCTCCAGCGCGAGCGTCACGTTTCGCTCTGCCACATAGTCGGCCTGTTGCGCGAGGCGCCGATGCACCTCGTCGCGATGATCGGCGATATCGTCGCCCTCCGGCGGGTAGTAACTGAAGATACGAACGTACGCGGCACCAAAGAACGCCGCCAGCTCCACCGCGTGTTTGAAATCGTCGAAGTGCTTGCGGTAGTCCTCGTCGATCCGAACCTTCCCGATCGGCGAGCCGATGCACGAAACTGCCAGGCCGCGGTCATCGAACATCCTCTTGAGTTCCCGGCACTGATCATCCGAGAGCTTCATCACGCTTGTGCCCCATGCGCCGCGAAGCTCCACATACTTCACATCGTTCGCCTCCAACGTCGCCGCCTGCACGGCCGGGTCGGCATCGATCTCATCCGCAAAGGCACTGATACTGGCCATTGAATGCCCTCCAGAATCCGACTCGCCGCCAATGTACTCCCCGTCTCGGGCCCACGCCAGCCAGAATTGAGCGAGCTACTCCCGCGGGAAGTGCCGCCGTTGCCCAGACAGGTCTCGGGGCGCCCGGGCTCCGTATCTCGCTGGCGTCCACTTAAAGAATGACTTTCCAACCGTTCCCGCTATGGATAAAAGAGAGCCTGAGGCCGCCGGTCGCAAGGCACCAAGGCGCGGCAACGAGAGCACTGCTTGGCCGATGTTACGGATCTTGATGGTCATCACCGATCTTGAGCTTGGGGGTGTGCCCCTGCACGTGTACCGGCTTGCGGTCCGGCTCAAGAGGCACTGCCAACTCAGGGTCGTTAGTCTTTCACCTCCCGGGCCAGTCACGGGCATGCTGACGGCAGCAGGCATCGAGACGGACGCCTGCGACGCAAGGTCGCCGTATGAGGTGACGGCTCTCGTCAAGCTTGGACGGCTCGTCCGCAGCTACCGACCCCACCTGCTTCACGCGTTCCTGTTTCACGCCAACATGGCGGCCCGGCTCGTCGGGCCTGTCTGCGCCCTGCCGCCGCGACGAATCATCTGTGAGATCCAGACCGTCGAAGTGGAGCGCCGCTGGCACCTGAGCTTAGACAATCTGACCTGCCGACTCTGTGCCTGCCAAGTGGTTAATTCCCGCTCCGTCTTTACCCATCTCGTGACAGCCGCCCACCTGCCTCCCGAAAGACTCGTTCTGATCGAGGGAGGCATCGAGGTGGCGCGATTCGAAGCGCCGCCGCCTCTGGACCGCGCGTCCGTTCCTATCCCCCACGACGCTCCGTTCCTGCTTTGGGTGGGCCGGCTCGATCCGATTAAAGGCCTGGATGAACTGATTGAGGGCTTCGCAGCCATCGCGCAGGACACGCGCAGCCATCTCCTGCTGGCCGGGGAAGGAGACTACCGGCCACACGTGACTGCTCAGATCAGCCGCCACAGGCTCTGCCAACGCGTGCATTTGCTCGGCTCGCGTGACGATGTACCCAGCCTACTCGCTGCAGCGGATGTTTTCGTGTTCCCCTCGCGGACCGAAGGCATGCCCAACGCACTGCTGGAGGCGATGGCCTCCGGCTGCGGCATCGTCGCCACCGACGTGCCCGGTTGCCGTGATTTGATCACTCATCGCCAGACCGGCTTGCTCGTGCCTGCCCGATCCCCGAAAGCCATCGCCGCGGGAGCCCGGGACCTGCTCAACGACCGCCCACTCGCACTCTCCCTGGGCCGTCGTGCTCGTGCCGCCGTCCAGGCCAAACACACGGTCGAAGCCGCCTGTGACCGGTACCGCCGCCTGTACCAACGGCTGCAGTGGCCGCAGCAGTGACCGATAACCGGCGTCAGGCCCGTCCACGGTTCACAGCCGCTGGGGGCTGCAACCCACGACCTCTTGGCCAGTGGACTCTCCTGTCAAGGGGGTACGGAAAAGACGGACTTTCGTCACCGCGGCGGCCGACTATATCTCGCGTTCGGCTGGAGGCGGCGCGACTAGATCTCGGGCTGCACAAAACGCGACGATTTTTTTGCGCAATCTGGATGGTTTTGTGTTGCACGTTTGGGGATGGAGTGGTATGTTTGCCTGTGTTATCCCATGAGATGGGACGTAGCTCCCCGGGAGAACGCCAGAACCCATGCTCTTCACAGGGCGCTATGACCATACCATCGACGATCGAAACAGGCTTTCCATCCCATCCCAAATCCGACTATCTCTGGATCCGCAGCGTGACGGTGAACGCTTCTACCTCGTACCCGGTGTCCGGCCGAACACGTTATCGTTGCTGCCCGAAAGGTACTTCGGGCGGCTCGCGGACCAACTGGAGGCTGCACAGATCCCGGACGAGGATCTGCTTACGTTCCAGCAGATATTCTACCCGATGGCTACGCGCGTGGCGATGGACAGGCATGGTCGGGTCGTGCTCCCCGAGGAGATACTCCATTCCGCAGGCATCGGCCGGGAAGTATCTCTCGTTGGCTCGCGCGATCGTCTCGACATCTGGAACAAGAAGGACTACGACGATTTCCTAGCGCAAGAGTGGCCGAGGTACGACGAGATCCAGAAGAAGGCGCGGCTGGCGATGAGGCGTGAACGACACGACGAGCAGGCAGGCAGATCCTGAGCAGTCGGGCAGCAGCGTGTTCCGGGACGAGCTCGGGCAGAGAGAGCGAGAGTTGGTTCAGCAAGGTTACCTCGGTGTTCCGCGGCGAGTGCGCCTCAGTGGACGGCTCCGAACAAGCGGGAGCACAAGCAGGCAACGTGCGGGCGGAGGCCACGGAAGGCCGACGCGGGTTCTGTCTGAATCACTGGACGGTCGCCTTTCGGCTCTGTGCTGGCGAGGGAGCGCCGCCAGAGCCGCAAGGGCGACGGAGCGTTGAGGTCAACAGCCACGGCGAATGGATGCGTCAGGCTGACGACCACGCGGTGTGGTATTCGAGGCCAGGGACGATGGACACGGGCAGTGTTGAGTTCGTCAGGTGGGCCCTACAACAGCGGGCTGCCGGGCTATGGCCCGATGACGCGGACGGGCCGCTCGCAGCTCATGTAGTTAAGCTGTCTCGGCGCGTCCGGCATCTTCGTCGGCGCGGCCACCTATACGCCCACGTTCGCCTCGCACCGGACATCGTCGCATTGCGGGCGGCATCGGAGACCAGCCGTGCAAGGGGATGTACCGTCGCCACGGATGGCTGACGGTCACCCCCATCCTTTCCTTTGAGGCCCCTTGGCACGAGCACCGCGCGGGCGAGCGGCATCGCGACAGGCATTTGGTGTAGCGGCCTCTCGCTTCGAGCTGATCAGGTATGCCAACCGGCGGCGCGACTACGGCGTACTGACGCGGGTACTCGTGCCGATCCTCAAGTAGGCTCGGCACGAGCCCTGCCGGGCAAGCCGGCATTAGCACTCGTGATCTGCAACGACCACGGGCACGTTCCTGTGCTGCTTAGCGAACTGCTTGAGCAGCTCCGATTGCCCAGGGGCGGATGCGCCTTGGACGCGACCGTGGGGCTCGGCGGACATGCGCGGGCCATCCTCGAAGGGCTGGGCCAGAGCGGGCGGCTTATCGGTCTTGATCTCGACGCCGACAATCTCGAGAAGGCCCGAACGACCCTGTCAAGCGTTGCGGGCCGAGCGGATCTGTTTTGCCGCAACTTTGCCGACTTCGACGAGGTTCTGAAAGAAGTCGGCGTGTCGGCGGCGGCAGCTATCGTCGCTGATCTCGGCGCGAGCTCAAACCAACTGCACGATGCTGGGCGAGGCTTCTCATTCGAGCACGACGGGCCGCTCGATATGCGCATGGACCGGAGCCAGGCACTGACCGCCGCCGAGCTGGTCAACCGGCTGGGCGAGCCCGAACTGGCTGATCTGATCTACACCAACAGTCAGGAACGCTTCAGTCGGCGCATCGCCAAGGCAATATGTCGTGCGCGCCGTGAAAAACGCATCACCACCACGGCCGAACTCGCACGGATCGCTGCCCGCGCCGTGGGAGCGGATCCGAGTTCGCGCAAGAGCAGGATCCACCCCGCAACGCGCACGTTCATGGCCTTGCGAATCGCCACCAACCGCGAACTGGAGAACCTCCGGGCCCTGCTGGCCAAGGCGCCCCGCTTTCTGCAGCCGGAGGCGCGCATTGCCATCATCAGCTTCCACAGCCTGGAAGACCGACTCGTCAAGCGCGATTTTCTGCAGCGGTCGCGTGAAAGGCTTTACCGCGTCATCACCAAAAAGCCGATCACCCCTACAGAGGCGGAACGGCGCGCCAACCCGTGCTCTCGCAGCGCCAAGTTGCGCGTTGCCGAACGAACGAAGGCGCCCCTCGGAGGATAACTCAGCGGGCGTCGTTTCAGCGACACAGGTCGTCCTGTTTGAGCAGCCTGCAGGGAGGTAGGCATGACACGGGAAACCAAGATCGGGTTGATTGTAGGACTGGCTTTCATCGTTATGTTCGCCGTCATCCTGTCTCACAAAGGCGCAGACAGGTCGCCGCCTGCCGGCGAGGGGCAATGGTCGCGGGCGGCGCCCCGGCTTGCTGAGTCGGACGAGCCCGCTACGCCTGAGGGCACGGCCGCCGCCGACCGTGAGCCGACGGCGCGTGCGCGGGCCAGCCGGCGGCCAAGCCGTCACGCCTCGGCAGACGGGCCCCGCCCACGCGCGCCAGCCCCGGTCGCCGGGGCCCCGTCGCATCCGGGGGCCGGGCCGGGTCAGGGCCGCGAACCGAACTTGGCCCCGCCACTGCCGGACGAGGTCCGCTCAGTGCCCATCACGCCCCGCGGCGCCACCAAGCCGCCCCGCGCGACCAAGCCACCGCTACGACAGAATCGCCCCCCAAAGAGCCGCCCAGGTCAGCCGTTCCCCATACTGCCTACCAACAAGCCCGCTACCGAATACGTCGTACGGGAAAGAGACAACCTGACCAAGATCGCCAAGCGCGTGTATGGGAACGACTCGCCAAAACTCGTCCGGAGGATCTTCGAGGCCAACCGCCACCAGCTGGCGAACATGCACACCATCCGTGTGGGACAGAAGCTCCGCCTCCCAGATTGGCCGAACGCGAATGCCTTCGTAGCCGTTCGAAACTTCCCTCCCGCAGCCGTGCACGCTCGGCAAGGAGTGCGCACTGATTTGAAGGATGCTCCAAGGGCCTCTTACCGGGGCCCGACGCTGATTGCACCCAGAGGCAGTTCAAACGCCGCCGCATCGAAAGCGGGTACGCCGAGGTCCGACACACATTACGTCGTCAAAGAACACGAAACCTACTCGATGATCGCTCGTGATCAGCTCGGCGATGGCCGACGATGGAAGGATATCGCCGCACTGAACAAGGACATTTTCCCAGACCCCGATCGGATCAGGCCCGGGGTTCGTATTCGCTTGCCCGCAGACCCCCTGGCGTCGCTGGAGGTATCCAAGCGGTGACAATCGCGCGAATGGCTAGCACGCTGGCGATGATCGCAGCTCTCGCCGCCGCGGTGGTGATGATTCGCTCGGAACAAGCCCGCTGCGCCCGCCGCGTGCAGTGCTTGCGTAGCCGGCAGATAAAACTGGAGCGCGAAGGCTGGTCCCACCAAGCTGAGATGGCGCGACTCCGGACTCCCGCGATGATCCGGGAGCGGGTTGAGCGAATGAGACTATGTGTAGCACCGCCCCGGCGCGGGGCTGATGTGCGCGTGGCGGATGCCCGCGCGACGCGTCAGTGACGTGTGAGCGCGGCGGCGAAGGCGGCAACCGGGGTGTCGAGAAGACGACAGGCAATCCTGGGCAGCAGCGCCATCGCTTTGGTAGCGGCAGCCGCGATCGCGCTGGCCGGCAGGCTATGCTACATCCAGCTTGCGATGCGCCCGAAGATTGTCGCTTGGACGGAGAACCAACAGCAGGGCAGGATTACCATCCCGGCGCGACGCGGCCTGATCCTAGACCGACGGGCGCGTGTGCTCGCGGCTAGTTACGACGGCCCCAGCGTGTTCGCCGACACGCTGACCCCGGTCGGCGTCTACCGGCGACTGGCGGCCATGTC
>CAYGAN010000030.1:8355-9758 GCA_964347585.1 uncultured Planctomycetales bacterium
GCCGACCCGGGCTTAATTGGGGACGCGCAGGCCACGGCTTCTAAGCTTGCGCCTGTTCTGGATGTGCACCCGTTGGAGTTAAGTCAGAAGCTCACCGCGCACGCGGGAGAACGCTTCGTCTGGCTCAGGCGATACCTCGATAAGAACCAATCTGAAGCTATCCGCGAGCTGAATATCAGGGGCATCGGCCTGATCCAGGAGCCACGACGCCATTACCCTATGGGGCCGCTACTGGCACACGTCATCGGATTCGTGGGACACGGTCAGAACGGCCAGCCCAAGGGACTTGAGGGAATTGAACGGCGCTTCGACGAGGTGCTTGCCGGCAGCAACGGCTCAGCCAACGTAATCTGCGACGCGAGACGGCGTCCAGTTTGGCACCAGAAAGATAACTACGCCCCACCGCGCGATGGATCACACGTCGTCTTGACGGTCGATGCCACGCTTCAGCAAATCGTCGAACATGAACTGGGCCGGGCGGTGGCGGATTTCGAGGCCGAAAGCGGCGTGGCCATCATGATGGCCCCCCGCACCGGAGAGGTACTGGCCATGGCGTGCGTGCCCGGCTTCGATCCGAACCACTACGCAGATTATGCGGCGAGCATCCGACGCAACCGGGCGCTGACTGACCCGGCCGAGCCCGGCAGCACGTTCAAGCCATTCGTCGCCGCGGCCGCGCTGGCGGAGCGCACGGTTCACCTAGACGAGCGGATCTTCTGCCACCGAGGACTTTACGTAACCAGCGGTCGGGTCCTTCATGATCATCACCCGTACGGCAACTTGACCTTCCGAGAGGTACTGACCAAGTCTAGCAACATCGGAATGGCCGTGATCGCACAGCGCCTGGGCAACGTACGAGTCCATCGCTACCTCCGTGCGTTCGGGTTCGGCGACGTCACGGGCATTGAGATGCCCGGTGAGAGCCGTGGCATCGTGCCAACCCTGACGAAGTGGACTTCGTACTCAGGTACGTCGGCGGCGTTCGGCCAGGAGATCGCCGTCACGCCGCTGCAACTGATCACCTCCTTCTGTGCGATCGTGAACGACGGGTTGCTGCTTCGCCCGCGAATAGTCCGTGCGGTGATCGATCCAAGCGGTAAGATCATCGAGGACCGAGGCCAACCGATCGGCGTACGGCGTGTGCTCGACCGGACGGTGGCGCGAACGATGTCGCGGCAGATACTGATCGCTGTGATCAACGAGGGTACGGGCAAGAACGCCGCACTAACTGACTACCAGGTCCTCGGCAAGACCGGCACCGCCCAGGTTCCCTTCCGTGGCCGCCGTGGGTACGAACCGGATGCTTACGTCAGCTCGTTCGTGGGAGCGGCTCCGGCCAGCGACCCACGCATTGCCGTCCTGGTCATGATATGTGTCTCCGGCACTATCAGCCAATTTATCGA
>CAYGAN010000030.1:9768-13026 GCA_964347585.1 uncultured Planctomycetales bacterium
TCCGCAGACCCCGCCATGATTTGGGCTACTATGGCGGCACGGTGGCCGCACCGGCCGTTCGGGAGATAATGGCTGCCGCACTGACGTACCTGCGCGTGCCCCCGGACAAGCCGAGAGTCCATCTCAAGTGTGCTCGCCGGGCAATGCGCTGAATCCCGTCCGCTCTCGGCAGACCTGCAGGCCCAACGGCACGCGCCCTGCCGCCAAATCTGGCCCGTCGCCGCTGGCGCCCCAGGTTGGAGAACCGGCCGTTTGAGGCATCGCCGGACCACATCGGCCCTGAACAATCAACAAGACGCCGGGGCCATGATAGAATGCACGGCAGTCCGGTGAACGCTAGGACCAAACAAGCCGTGTCCGCTCCTACGCTGCGGTCTTTGTTGCGGCGGGCAATGCCTGATCTTCAGGCTCCGGTCCCCGACGACGTGCCAATCCTCAGTCTGGCGGATGATTCGCGCCGCGTAGGACCCGGTGCATGTTTCGTGGCCGTGCCAGGCACCCACTGGGACGGCCACGACTTCGTCGATCAAGCAGTCCGCGCCGGAGCCAGCGCAGTCGTCGCGCAGCGAGCCGTGCGTCTGCCCGACAACGTGGCCCTGGTCCGCGTGCCTGACACCCGCAAGGCAGTAGCTCAACTCGCAGCTGCTTTCTACGGTCTCGACGAGATGCAGGCCAGCAGACGAATGCACGTCGTGGCGGTGACGGGAACGAACGGCAAGACCACCTTCTGTTACTTGGCGCGCGCGATGCTCGAAGCGGCGGGTCACCGAACGGCACTGTTGGGGACGATCGAGTACGACCTATTATCGCGACGCTTGCCGGCGCCAATGACCACCCCGCCTGCTTTGGCACTGACGCAATACCTGGTGGAGGCAGCGCGGGGAGGGGCTACGTGGGCGGTTATGGAAGCATCCAGCCACGCTCTCGATCAACAGCGGTGCAGCAGTGTGGATATCGAGGCGGCCGTCTTCACGAATCTGTCCGGCGATCATCTCGACTATCACCACGATCTAGCCGCCTATAAAGAGGCGAAGAAGAAACTCTTTGACGGGCTAAGTGAGGGCGCGACGGCCGTCGTGAACGTGGACGATCCGGCAAGCGCAACGATGCTGACCGACTGCGCAGCGAAGCGCGTCGGCTACGGACTCAACCAGTTGGCGGACGTGCAGGCGCAGATCGTGGAGATTACGGCGTCGGGAAGTCGGTTCAATCTTCTCTTTGGCGGCGAGTCGATCCGCGTGGCCACGCCGCTCGTAGGCCGGCACAACGTCCTCAACGCCCTGGCCGCAGCGGCTGTCGGCACCGCTCTGGAGCTTGATCTGGCCACGATCCGCCGAGGCATCGAATCGCTCAGCGTCGTGCCGGGCAGGCTACAGCGGGTCGGCCCAAAGAGCTGCCCGTTTACCGTCCTGATCGACTACGCTCATACCGACGATGCCTTGCAGAACGTCTTGGGCGCGCTGCGCCCACTGGGGCTCGCAAGATTGATCGTGGTATTCGGGTGCGGGGGCGATCGTGATCGGCTCAAGCGTCCGCGGATGGCATGTGCGGCGGCGGCGTACGCCGATCGAATCTTCGTGACCAGTGACAACCCACGCACCGAGGATCCACGCAAGATCATCGACGACATTCTGGCGGGCTTTGCCGAGTCGGATTTCCAGCGGATCACTATAGAGCCCGATCGTCGCAGGGCGATCAACTTGGCGATCGAACACGCGGAGCACCGCGACATCGTCTTGGTCGCTGGTAAGGGGCACGAAACCTACCAAGTGCTGGGCACGCGGCGCGTCCCATTTGACGACACACAAGTGGCTGCAGAGTCCTTGCAGCGACGCGGGTATGACAACGACAGCAGGCCGATGGCGAGCTGCCTCGGCAGCTGAATGCCGGCTCACCGTGCCCGGCACGGCTTAATAGAAACAGATGGCGCCGCTGACACTCAAAGAACTCATCGAAGTCGTTCACGGCCGACTGATCGAGCCGGCGGCGCACGCAACCCTCACCGGGACGACGACGGATTCTCGCCAGGTCAGGCCGGGGGATCTGTTCTTTGCCATACGCGGCCCGCGGTTCGACGGACATGACTTCGTCGCCGAGGCATTCAACGCCGGGGCGGGTGCAGCGGTCGTATCAGACACACGCGACCGGTCAGCCTTGCTCTCCCAACGACGCCCGATCGTGCTGGTCCGAGACACACTCGAGGCGCTGGCAAAGCTGGCACGCTTCAACCGACGCCGCCTGACCGCAACCGTTGTGGCTGTCACCGGCAGCAACGGCAAGACCACCACGAAGGACATGATCCACCACGTCCTGGCCGACGCGTTCAACGGACGAGCGGCTCCCAAGAGCTTCAACAACGAGATCGGGCTACCACGAGGCCTTCTGGCTGGCACCCCGTGCGATGAATACCTGGTCGTGGAGATCGGCAGCAACGCGCCCGGCGAGGTGGCCCGCCTTGCCGACATCGCGGAGCCAGACATCGCTGTGATCACCTCGGTGTCCGAAACACACCTCGAGGGCCTGCAGGACCTGGATGGCGTGGCGACAGAGAAGCTCGCCCTGCTGGATCATCTCCGCGACGGCGGCTTCGCCGCGGTCAACATCGATTCGCCTGCGGTGCAGCGACTCCTCGGCCGTAAGACCCCCGAGACGACATTGACTTTCGGCCTGAGCGACCAGGCCGATCTCCGCGCATGCGACGTTCGCCCGACGTCGCGCGACGTGACCTTCAAGCTCAACGCCCAGCTTGAGATTCGTCTGACGGTCCCCGGCCGGCACAACGCGGTCAACGCAGTGGCCGCCATCGCGGTGGCGCGTCGCATGGGCATGGATGACGAGCAGATCGCCAGGCGCCTGGCGACGTTCCAGCTTCAGGAAATGCGCCTTCAGCGCACACGCGCCGGCGGGATCGAGATCATCAACGATGCGTACAATGCGAACCCGGCCAGCATGCTTGCCGCTATCGAGGTGCTCCAGACGACCGCCACGCGCGGGCGACGCGTGATGGTGGCCGGAGACATGCGTGAACTCGGCCGTGCCGCGACGCAATTACATTTGCGCCTGGGTGAGGCAATCGCCGAAGCTGGGGTGGACGTGTTGGTCGCCGTCGGCGAATATGCCGATGAGATCATCGCGGGCGCTAAAGACGCTGACGCTCGACTGACAACGTATAGGTTCCCAGACGTTGCCTCAGCTGCGGCCGACCTCACTCAGATACTCAGGCGCGGCGATCTCGTGTTGATCAAAGGTTCGCGGGCT
>CAYGAN010000030.1:13036-19430 GCA_964347585.1 uncultured Planctomycetales bacterium
GTCGAAGAGGTCGCCATCCGCGGTAGCGAGACCCGCAGCGGATAGAGCGCAGGCCGCGGCCGGACGATCAGGTATCGCTACAGGCCCGAGCAAGAACGCCAATCGCCTTGGTCGATGGCGCGAGTCATCGACCTGCCGGAGGCGAGCAGTGCTCTACCATCTGTTCTACTACTGGCTCGAAGGAGCGAACTACGCGTACAAGAGCGTGCTGTTTCGCGGCACGTGCGCGATCCTGCTGGCGTTCCTGGTGGTCTGGTGGGTTGGGCCGCGGGTGATCGGCGTTCTCATCCGGCTGAAGTTGGGTGAGACACCCGAGTTCGACCACGGTCCGCTCAATAGGTTGACGCGTGACAAGACCGGCACGCCAACGATGGGCGGCGTGATGATCATGATCGCCATCCTCTGTACGCTGCTGCTGCTCGCAGACCTGACCAATTTCTACGTGCAGATGGGCATATTCTGCTTGCTGTGGCTGGCCATTCTCGGCGGCGTGGACGACTACCTCAAGCTGACCCTGACCCGCCGCAGCGGCACCCGCGACGGGCTGCGCATGTACGAGAAGCTCCTGTTTCAGATCGGCCTGGGCGTGATACTGGCCTATTTCACCTATGACTACGGCAGCCACGTCGCGAGCGGCCTTCCCGGAGAGCAATCCTTTCGTGTGCTGGCGATCCCGTTCTACAAGGGACCCGAGAACACCCACGGGATACTGCTGAGTATCCCCGCCTTCATGATTGTCACTGTCATCGTGATCACCGGCACATCGAACGCCGTCAACCTGACCGACGGGATGAACGGGTTGGCCGGCGGATGCATGGGCCTGGCGAGCTTCGTGTTCATGATCCTGGCGTTTGTAGTTGGAGAGCGTCGCTGGGCCGATTACCTGCTCTTGCCCTACGTTGGCCAGAGCGGCGAGCTGGCCGTCCTTTGCGGGGCGATGGTCGGCGCCTGCCTGGGGTTCCTCTGGTACAACTGCCACCCGGCACAGGTGTGGATGGGCGATACGGGATCGCTGCCGCTTGGGGGACTGATCGGCTACGTGGCCATCGTCACGCGGCAAGAGCTGATGCTCTTGATCGTCGGCGGCGTGTTCGTGATCGAGGCGATCTCGGTAATGATTCAAGTCACGTACTTCAAGGCGACCGGCGGCAAACGCGTATTCCTTGTCGCTCCAATCCACCATCACTACCACCTGAAGGGGTGGACGGAAACGCAGGTGGTGACGCGCTTCTGGTTGGTGGCAGCGATCTTCGCCGCCTTTGCCCTGGCAACCGTCAAGCTACGATGATGGGCAACGCCCTTGCAACTAGGAGGCCCCGAGCGTAGGGTATCACTCGATCTGGAAAGGAGGCCAGAGCATGTCCGGATCTGCGGCACGGACCAGCCAAACGGGGGTCTTCGTAATCACTATAGGCGCCGCGCTGATGGCGCTCGGCGTGGTGATGGTGCTCTCCACCAGCGCATCGTTGGATAATCCAACGGTCCCGCACACGTGGGCAAGCCTCCCGGTAAGCCAGTTGTGGCGGGCCCCGGCGTTCCGTCAGCTCAGCTTCGCCGCGGGCAGTTTCGCAGTTATGCTGCTTGCTGCATACCTGCCTTACGCGTGGTGGGGATTTCGTCAGCGCGGCCTATGGCAGCCGGCGGTCTTTGCGTTCCTCTTGACGCTTGCTTGCCTGGTGGTGGTCTTGATACCAGGTGTGGGCACCGAGCACCGGGGCGTCCGCCGCTGGCTGGACCTGGGCTTACGAGGCTACGGGTTGTCGTTCCAGCCGTCAGAGATGGCCAAGCTGGCCATGGTCCTGTTTCTGGCGGCGTGGTTCGGCCGGGTGAGAACGGACCCGCGGCGATTACTTCGTGGCCTGGGACCCGCGCTGGTGGTCATAGGCCTGTGCGTGGGCTTGGTAGGGGTGGAGGATTTCGGCACGGCGGCCCTGCTCGCTACAGTGGCAGGGCTGATCCTGCTGGTTGCCGGCGCACGCATCTGGCACCTACTGATGCTCAGCGGAGCCGGAGCGGCCGCACTGGCAGGCTTGCTGTATGTACAGCCCTATCGAATCAAACGCATCACGGATTTTCTGACCGATCCTTGGGCCGATCCAACCGGCAAAGGTTATCAAGCGGTCCAGTCGCTCTGCGCGATAGGCTCTGGCGGGTGGTTTGGCAAGGGCCTCGGCGCCGGCATGCAGAAGTACGGCTATTTGCCCGAGAGTCGCACAGACTTCATCTTCGGGATTATCTGCGAAGAACTTGGGCTTATTGGCGGCCTGCTCGTCATCGCCCTGTTCCTCGCGCTGATGTGGAACGGTCGCCAAGCAATGGCCGGCGCCGCCGACACCTTCGGCAGGCTGCTGGCATTCGGCGTTACGGTGACCATAGGTCTCCAGGCGGCGATGAACGTGGCCGTCGCCACCGTCTCCGTGCCAACCAAGGGCATCGCCCTGCCGCTGGTCTCGTCCGGGGGGTCAGGCATGCTCTTTCTTGCCGCTTCGCTCGGGCTCCTTGCCAGCGTAGCGAGGTACGGCCCGCGCGCCGGCGGAGGAGCCGGAACCCGCGACGGACGCTTCCGTCCCGCGCAGCGTTCGGCCCGGCCGGCGCGACCGGCCACGGCAGCCAGCCGACCCACATGACGGCCTGCTCGTGCCACCGTAAGCGGCACCCCGTGCGAGCTTGACCTGCCAAGGCGGGTGGCTACTCTTGCTCATGAGATGGACGCCTCACATTTCGGCAAGGTCCTGATTCTCACCGGTATCGTGATCGCCCTGCTCGGCGGGCTGATCTGGAGCGGCGCGCGGCTTGGGCTGGGCCGGCTGCCGGGCGATATGTCGTATCAGGGCCGGGTCTGGGCCGTTTACGTCCCGGTCGCCACCTGCATTGTGATCTCCGCGGTCCTGTCGGTCTTGCTCTGGCTGACCAGCCGGTGGCGAGATTGATCCGATGTGACGCCAGCCGGGACCAGTGGAGTGGGCGCGCCCTTGAGACGTGCGGCGTGCAGGATCTGCGGTCGCCTCAGAATGAGCAATACGAGGCTGATCATCCTGGCAGGCGGAGGTACGGGCGGACACCTGTATCCTGCAATTGCAGTGGCTCATGCGCTGCGCGAACTGGATCAACGCGTGGAGATGCAGCTCTTTTGCACGGAGCGCCCGATCGACGCCCAAATCCTCGGGCGCTTAGAGATCGCGAGTGTCACACAGCAAGTCCGGCCGTTCCGAAGCGCGCCATGGTACTGGCCGGCCTTCTACAAGGCTTGGCGCGCGTCGTGCCGCATGTGCCGGGATCGGATGCGGCGACGGCCGCCAGCTGTGGTGCTCGGCACGGGCGGATTCGGCGCGGGCCCGGCGATCCACGTCGCCCACCGCATGGGACTGCCCACCGCGCTGTTGAACCCCGACGCGATCCCCGGACGAGGCAACCGGCATCTGGCTCGCATGGCCGACGCGATCTTCGTGCAGTGGCCGGAAACCGTCTCCCGTTTCTCGGATAAGTCAATCGTGCGGGTCACAGGCTGCCCGGTGCGCCGCGAGTTCACGGCCGCCACCCGCGATGAGGGCATCCGGCGGTTTGAGCTTGATCCGCACAAGAAGGTCCTTCTTGTCACAGGAGCATCCCAAGGGGCCCGGACGCTCAACCTCGCAGTGCTAGCCCTTCTGCCTGAGCTTCGCCGCCGCGACGATTGGCAGGTCCTGCACCTGAGCGGGCAGTTGGAATTCGATCGGGTCTTGGCCGCCTACCGCGAGCAACTCCCATCAGGCCGCGTGCTCGCCTTTACCCCCGGCATGCCTGCTGCCATGGCAGCCGCGGATCTGGTCGTATCACGAGCAGGTGCTTCGACCTTGGCGGAGCTGACGGCGACGGGCAAGCCATCGATCCTGCTGCCCTATCCGTTCCACAGCGATCAGCACCAGTGGGCGAACGCGCAGGTGCTCGTCAGGGCTGGCGCAGCCATAGCGATTCGCGACCAAGTCGATCCAGCCATGAACTCGGCGGCCCTGAGCCGGCTCCTGCTGCCGTTGATGGCCGATCCTGGCAAACTGGCGCCGCTAGCGGCCGCGGCGGCGAGCATCGGTCGGCCCGATGCAGCGGCTGTCGTGGCCCAGGCTGTTCGGGACATGGCTGAGGCACATGGTGCTCGTCCCGCGTAGATCATGGGTTGGTTCGGGATAACTGGCAGCAGCCATTCCCACGCCAGGTGCCGCGACGCCTGATGCTGGGAGCGCGGTTAAAGGAATTCTCACAATTCGCCCGATAGCAACGATATACGTCCGTCCGACCACGCGAGCATCACGCAGCGGCGCCCACGGTGTGCACGTGGCTTGTGACCACGCAGTCCGGCGGATAGCATTGGTCTCCGCAACGACCTCACGGCAAGCCAACGGGCTGGGCCGGATCTGCAGTAACTTGGTTACGCCTGTTGCGCCAGCGAAGGCGGCCCCAGCGGGTGAGTCTATATGGCAACCAAGTCCGACCCGATCAACGAAGGCATCGCCAAGCCCACTTCCCCCTTTACCAACAAGCGGGTGCACATGATCGGCGTCGGTGGGACCGGGATGCGCGCCGCGGCGGCGGTCCTGCTGCGCCAGGGAGCGGTAGTCAGCGGCTCGGACCGGATCGCCAGCGGAGCGACGAGCCGGCTCGCACAGGCCGGCGCGACGGTGCACATCGGCCAGAAACCCGAGAATCTTCCCGACGCGCCCGACTTGGTCGTGATCTCTGCCGCCATCAAGGAATCGAACCCGGAACTGCTCGAAGCCCGTCGCCGAGGTTGCCCTGTGATCAAGTACGCTGAACTGCTGGGCAGATTCATGCGGGATCGTGCAGGCGTTGCCATCGCGGGCACACACGGCAAGAGCACGACAGCCGCCATGACGGCCTTTATCCTGAAGCAGGCACTTCTGGATCCGACGTTCGTGATCGGGGCCAGCGTGGACCAGTTGGGCGGCGGCTCAGGTGTGGGAGACGGCGCGCACTTCGTCGTTGAAGCATGCGAGTTCGACCGCTCGTTCCTGAACCTCGCCCCGAGGCTGGCGGCGATCCTCAACATTGAGGAAGATCACCTGGACTGCTACGCCAGCCTGGACGAGATCGTCGAGGCGTTCGCAGCCTTCGCCTCGCTCGTGCCCGCCGACGGGATTGTCGTCGCGAACCGCGAGGATCGAGCGGCGGCGGCCGCTGTTGGCTCGGTTGGCGCAGGCGTGGAAAGCTTCGGTTTTGAGGACGGCGCTGACTGGCAAGCTGGAAGGCTCGAGGCGGAGCGAGGATGCTTTGCGTTCGACATCATCAAGCAAGGAGCCTGTCTCGGTCGTGCGCGGTTATCGATTCCAGGACGGCATCACGTGGGCAATGCGCTGGCGGCGACCGCGCTGGCGTGGCACTGTGGAGCTGACGGCGCAACCATCACCGACGCTCTGGCCGCGTTCCGCGGCGCGCGACGACGATTGACCAACCGCGGCCAGGTTCGAGGCATCGTCGTGCTGGATGACTATGCACACCATCCGACCGAGATTCAGGTGACCCTGCGTGCCGCCAGGGACTTTTACCAACCACAGCGCATGTGCGTGGTGTTTCAGCCGCACCAACACTCGCGAACGCGGTTCTTACTCAATGATTTTGCCAGGAGCTTCGGGCTGGCCGATGTCGTCGTCGTGCCGGACATCTACTTCGTAAGAGATAGCCAGGCCGAGCGCGACCGAATCGGGGCCGAGGATCTCGTCGAGCGGATCCGGGCCAATGGTGGCGAAGCCGCCTTTCTGCCGGAGTTCGACCAGATCGTGGCTTATCTGACTTCGCAGCTCAGGAGCGGAGATCTGGTGATCACGATGGGGGCTGGAGACGTATGGAAAGTTGCAGATGAGCTTGTTTGCTGGCTTGGAATCGATCTGTAAACAGAACGTGCCTTTGGCCGATCACACGTGGTTCGGCCTTGGCGGGCCGGCGCGATGGTTCTTGAAGCCGCAGAACAAGGAGCAGTTGGCGGACGTGCTCAATCGATCTCGAGAAGCTGGCGTTCCCGTCAAGCCACTGGGACGCGGTGCGAACGTGCTGGTCCGCGATGAAGGGATCGACGCTGCGGTGGTCAAGCTCGACGCCGCCCGCTTCGGACAGACCTTCATAGAGGGCAGTACGCTCACCGCCGGAGCGGCCGCGGACATGGGCAGGACAGCCTTGCGTGGCGTGCGTGCCGGCCTGGGCGGCCTAGAAAGAATGGCGGGCATCCCCGGGACGGTCGGTGCGTGCGTACGGCTCAACGCCGGCGGGAGATTCGGTGACGTCGGCAGTCTCGTCGATTCAGTCGAAACGATGGACGCCGCCGGCCAGACTCACCAGCTCAGCGCCGACGCTCTGGATTTCGGGTATCGTCACAGCGGGCTGGAGGACATGATCATCCTGGACGTGC
>CAYGAN010000030.1:19440-31583 GCA_964347585.1 uncultured Planctomycetales bacterium
CTTCCGCCTCGATCACGAGGAAGAGGTCGGCCAGCTGCTAACTCAGTTCCGCGAGGTCTGGATGTTCCGCAAGAACGCCCAGCCCCTCGGAGAGCCCGGCGCAGGCCAGATCTTCAAGGACCCGCCGGAGCACCCCGCGGAAGACCTGATCGAATCGGCCGGTTTGAAAGGGCTTCAGTGCGGTGGTGCACAAGTGTCCAGCAGACATGCGAACTTCTTCGCAGCGAAGCCCGGAACGACGACAAGCGACCTGTTGAAGCTGATCGAAATAGTGCGGGACCGCGTGTACGCCGACTTCGGAATCCACCTGGATCTGCAAATCGAGGTCTGGTGATGACCTCGAGCGCGGGGCGAATACCGAATGGCTGAACGTAATCGCCGGCGAACTGTCAAGCGGCGGCGCAGAGCGAATAGCTCAGTAGCATAGGAGGCCGGCAGCGTGAGCCCTAAGTCGATGGTCGAAACGGATCACGGGATCGGCGAGGGAAAAACGGTGTCGCGGGCGCTCAAAATCACCGTGCTGATGGGCGGGTCCAGCGCCGAGCGCCAGGTCAGCCTCGTCAGCGGCAGCGCCATCGCTGACGCCCTCGAATCCCTTGGGCACCAGGTACATCGAGCCGACATCAATCCTGACGACCTGAGCGTTCTGGACCTGCCGGCAGACGTGATCTTCATCGCGTTGCATGGCACGTTCGGCGAGGACGGCCAGCTTCAGGCGTCGCTGGAAAAGCTCGGCATTCGGTACTGCGGCAGCGGCTCCGACGCGTCGGCCAAAGCGATGAACAAGGTTGCCGCCAAATGCACCTTCATCGAGGCCTGCATCCCCACGCCTCGTTTCGACATAGCACGCAAGAAGCGCATCTGGGAAGCAACGGCGTGTTGGTCACTGCCAGTGGTGGTCAAGCCGATCGCCGAGGGCAGCAGTGTGGACTGTAACATCGTCTGCGAGTATGACGAGTTCCGCCCCACCGTCGAGCGCCTCATCAGGAAGTACGGAACCTGCATGATCGAGCAATACGTCAAGGGTCCTGAGTTGACCGTGGGCATCCTTGGCAGCGATCCCTTGCCCGTCTGCCAGATTCGCACACGCCGCCAGTTCTATGACTATCAGGCCAAATACCACGACGACGATACGGAATACCTCTTCGACATAGAACTGCCGGACGAGCTGCTGTCTCAGGTCCAACAGCTCAGCGTGCGGGCGCACGAGGTGCTCGGCTGCCGCGACTTCTCACGTGTGGACTGGGTCGTTGACGAGGTGACCGGGCAGCCGTACATCCTCGAGGTCAACACGATTCCCGGGTTCACGGATCATTCGCTGCTGCCGAAGGCAGCCCGCCGGGCAGGCTTGTCCTTCGCGCAGTTGTGCCAGCGGATCGTTGAATTGACCTTGCAGCGGTGAACGACCGAACAAGCGAACGGCTTCGGCGCCCCGAAAGGCGCCATAGGCAACCCACGGACGGCAACAAATGGCTCGAAGGCGACGGAGGCCGAGCAGCAGCAAGCCACACTGGCTGGCAGGATGGGCCCGTTCGGTCAACGATGAGACCAAGCGGCGTTGGGCACGCATGGCACTGAACGCTTCGGTCGTCCTCGTTGCGGTCGTGTCGGGGGTTGTTGGCCTGGAGGCACTCAAGCGGCACGTGTACGAGCTAGAGCAGTATCAATGCCCGCTCGAGTTGCAGGCTGTCAACACTCCGCCCTGGCTGAGTGACGCACTGCGCGATCGGATCCTAACAGACGTGCGAATCCGAGCGGACGATCGGCTGCTTGACGATCGGTTGGTACCCAGGATCACACAAGACCTGAGCGCCAGCGGGTGGGTCAAGCGCGTACGGCGAGTCGAAAAGCATTGTGATGGTAGGATCACGATCGATTGTGAGTACCGCCAGCCGGTGGCCGTCGTGCAGCAGCATCTTTATTACTACCTGGTCGATGCGGAAGGTGTACGCCTGCCCGGCACGTACGCGTCCGCGGGCGAGTGGCTGATCATCCAGGGAGCGGTCTCGCCGGCTCCGGATGTCGGGCGGGAATGGCCTGGCCAGGATGCGCGCGCAGGAGCCAGACTGGCCGCGATGGTGATTAATCAACCCTTTGCCGAGCAGCTCACCGGCATTAACGTCGGGAACTATCATGGACGGCTGGACCCGAGCCGACCCCAGATCAAGCTCATTACCGCGCCAAGTGGATCATCACAACCGGCGAGCGTCATCTTCTGGGGTTCGCCACCGGGCGAAGAGATCGAGGAGCCAACGCCAGCAGACAAGATCGCCGTCCTTTCGAGTAACTACGATCGTGGACGGATCGACGCGGGCTACCCGTGGATCGATCTGACGGTAGGCAAGAACCAGTTCGGCCGCCCGCGCAATGTTGAACCGCACGCAGCTGCGTGGCGATCATGACCGCTTGCAGAGACAAAGCCCGTGCAGCACCGCTACGTGCCAAGTCCCGTTACGGGCGGCAGCTGGCGCAAAACACAAATCCGGTAAAGACAGTGTGGGAACCGACCCGGCCGCAGACGAGCCGACGATCCAGGCATGAGGCGAGTACATGCTAGCTGCCGGAAGCTACATAACGACAGTGATCGACGCGGCCAGACATCATCTTCCGCTCGATAAGCTGCCCGATCCGGTTATCGTCGGCGTAGGGATGGCGACGACCGGGCTGGTGCTCAGCCTGTGGGGCGCAAGGCTAATCCGCCCTCTTCTTACCCTGGCGTTCTTATGCGCGGGCGCATGGGTGGGAACACTGCTGGCGCATCGCGTGGGCGTCTCACCGATTGCCGGGGTTATCGTTGCCGCAGTGGTCTGCTGCGTGATCGGCTATACCCTGTACCGACTGTGGGTCGGTGCCGTAGTCGCCGCCGTGCTTATGGTTGTGACACTATCCATCTACGCACACAGTAGAGTCTTGCCACACTGGATCGAGTTCTCCAGGACAAGCGGCACGGCGGGCCGGTCAACGGTGGACGAGTTTGCGATTCCGCCCCCCGAGCAGCAACAGCAAACGAATCAGGGCGATGCCCGGGCGCTTGTTGGCGAGTTCGTGGAATACCTGGAAGCCCGGGAACCGACCGCCCGACGAGACATCATCGTGATTGCCATCGGCGCCGCTGCAGCCGGCGTGTTACTCGGCATCGTCGCAGGCCGGCTCGCGACCGTGCTTTGGTCTTCGCTGGTGGGCGTCTGCTTGATGGCCGGCGGGGTTATGATACTATTGGCCCATTGGCGGCCGGAGTGGTTAGATCTGGCAAGTAAGCATCCATCGAAGGTCGGAGCATCGCTGCTGGTGGCCTGGGTGCTCGCCATGGTGCGACAGATGACAGGTTTCCGCCGGCTTTCGCCGCGACCGGTGCCCGAGGCCAATGGGAACGCATAGGCGCACAGGGCCCGCGCGCCGCCGGCGAGCGTCTTTCCACCAAGACAGCTGCCGTGCGTGAGACGCATAGACCAATCGTGCGACCGCCGTGCGCGGGCGAATCACGGCCGGGCCGAGGCGCACGAGGGAGGACCATATGATCAGTCCGTTCTTACCCATTCCCACGACCGCAAGCTGGCTGGAGTGGATGTGGCGACGTGACCCCTCGGTGGGGCTCTGTATGCTCGCCGTGGGGTTGGTGCTGCTGTTCGTCGGCTGGCGAGTCTTCAAGTTCGTGGCCGCGATTACCTTCGCACTCGCCGGCGCCTGCATTGGTGCGCAACTGGCCGCGGGCACCTGGGCAGCAACGGTATCCGCGATAGCGGGCGCGATTGCGTTCGGTGGGATTAGCTGGCGTCTAATGAGATATGCCGTGGCCGTCTGGGGTGGCGCGGCCGGGGCGTTTGCCGTCGGGGGCACCGTTGCGAAGTTCAGTTCGGAAGAAGCCTTGATGCTCGTTGCCGCTGCGGCCGGCTTTGCGGCTATGGCCGCGCTGAGCTTCGTGATGTTCAGGAACGTGGTCATCTTCGCGACCTCGCTCCAAGGGGCCTTGCTGATGGTCTCGGGAGTGGCCGGGCTGGCGCGTCTGAGTGATTCCTTCTTCGCGCACTTCCGACCCCTCGCCGAGAACAGCCCTCTGTTTGTGCCGCTCGCTATCCTGACTCCGACAGTCATCGGAGTATGCCTGCAACTGGCTGACATGCAGCAAAAGGAGTCCGGACAGCCGGCGGGATGATCCTCCCCAGAATCGCCATGCACGCGCTCAAGAATGTCATGTGCTGCTTCAGCTCAACCTGCACGAACGTCGATGCGAACACGCCGTGAGGAGCTCATGACTACTCGGCCGATCGAGTTCGGCGTAATCGTCGATCACCTTCGGCTGTCAGTGAAAGAAGGCTTGCGCCTTGCGGCCCAAATGGGATTCCACGCCATCGAACTCAGCGCGACCGGGCCGCAGATCAATCCCCAGGATCTCAGGCGCACCGGCCAACGCCATCTCCTTCGATATGTGCGCGATCTCGGTTTGAGGCTTGTCGCTCTCGGCGGCGACGTCGGCGCGCGCGGGCTGGCAGAGCCGTCAGCCGTCGAACAGCACGTGGATACTGTCAAGCGCATCCTCGAACTAGCCGCCGGGCTCGGGGTGGCGATCGTTACCACGCGCACCGGCTGCGTCGCTGATGACTCACCGGTCACGCAACGAGACCGTCCAACAACTCGGCAACCACGCCGACGTTACCGGTACGGCTCTGGCCGTCAGAACCGGAACCGAGTCGCCGCAAGAACTCCGCTGCTTCCTGGAGTTGATCGATTGTGCTCAGGTGGGCGTGTGCTACGACCCCGGGGCACTGTTGATGCATGGTTACGAGCCAATCCATGGGGTGACGCATCTTGCCGAGCATATCGTGCTGTCGCACGCCCGAGACGCCATTGCCGGCCGCGCGGACCGCGCAGGTCGGGAGATGCCCGCTGGCCAGGGCGAACTGGACTTCACCGAGTACTTCGCGGCCCTCGATGAAGCCGGTTATCGGGGCCCGCAAATCGTGGCGCGCAGCGAAAGCGACCGGCCGATCGCCGACATCGTGGCAGCCAAAGCGCACCTGGACGCCCTTTTGCGCTGAGGGCCAGACATCGAGTTTCGCAAGTCAATCAAACGGAAACGAAGGTGCGCCGAGGTCCCCACTGCCGGAAGTGCTACCACCGAACCGCCTCCGCCACGCCAATGTCCTGGCGGAGGATCCGCCACAGCGACTCGTCCGGCTAGTGAGCGGACCGCACACAACTAAAGAAGATGCAGCCGTGGCAAGGAGGGCGGCGAGGCTCGAACATCCCAACGGTCACACGGTCATCCTGAAGCTTAGCCCGCAGGCGTGATACTCTAGCATGCGGTTACATGGCCTCCTGCGGCCGAACCGACGCGGTGTGGGTCGTCGATGCCCCGGATCTGGGAGAGGATCGGGTCATCAAGTTCAATGCCGACACGCTGAACCGGGAAGTCGTCTGCTGTCTCCAGCGCGAGGTGCAAGGACGATGATCCCCGCGTACACCGCAAGAGCCCACACGCCCGCATTCGCCGGACACGCACACGAGCGGGCGCAAGCAACCACTAAGGGCCTGCATCCAACGTCGCCAGCAGCGTTGATTTGATCCCGCTGAGCCGGAACGCCAGCAGTCGCGCCAGCCTGCTCATCACCCGAAAGCCGAACGAAACATCTGCCTTCAGGAGGCTGAGGAACTCATCGCGTGCCATAGCCAGGACGGTCACTTCGGTCTCGCACACAGCTGAGGCGACGTATTGCCGTCCGCGGAAAAGTGCCGCCCACCCGAACAATTCGCCCCGCGTGACATGCCGCACAACAATTGGATCGCCCATCGGGCGTCGGAACTGCGTAACGACCTCCCCATGCTTGACGACGTACAAGGTATCGGCGGGTTGATTCTCCGCGAAGATCGTCGTTCCCGGTGGGAACGTGCGTTCCCGGCAGATGGCACTGACTCGGTGCAACGCGTCTATGTCCATGCCCTCGAAGATGCGGCTTTCGCGCAGGACGTCGATCACCGTTGAGTCTCCCCTGGCGGCACCTCCTATGTCGCCTGTGCTGGCCGAGGGCAGCCGTCCTAACCACTCCTGCTCGAAGATGCCCAAGAATTGCATCTTGACAGCCGCAACGCGCCGGCCGATGCGATCCGCCAGCCCGTACATGAACGCATACCCAAGTTCATAGTCCTCTGCGAACAGCTGGTGCAGGCTAGGACTTCTGAAAGCGAGCACTGTACATTCCGTGTTCGCGAGGGCGCTGCCGCTCGTGGCAACGTCGTCCCACAGACCCGACCATCCGAATGCCTGCCCAGGTCCCAGGGCGTATAGCAGCACGTCGCCAGAGCCGGCGGATCGCCGTGCGCGGATGTGGACTTCACCGTCCTTGACAATGAACATCTCCGAGGAATCGCTGTCCTCGTCGAAGATCACCGCTCCGGGTCTGTACACCCGCTTCTCGGCGATCCGAGCAAGACGCTGCAACTGCTCGTCGCGCAACGATGCAAAAAGCGGCTTACTGCGCAGGAACGCTACGCGCTGCATCGTTTCCGTTTCTCGTCTCGTCGCCATGACTCCCGAACCCGTGTGCGGTAGTCGAGTGACCCACGCCGCCCGCTGTGCGACTTACGGGTCACGAGCTTACAGCACGGAACGGGTCAAACCAATCCCTGATCGAGCATCGCGTCGGCCACCTTGACGAACCCGGCGATATTGGCCCCCATAACCAGATTGCCAGGATCACCGTATTCCTTCGCGGTCTCGCAAGCCGAGGCGTGGATGGCCTTCATGATCTGGCGGAGTCGCTCATCCACCTCTTCGCGGGGCCATGCGGTATGCTGGGAGTTCTGGGACATCTCAAGGCCGGAAACTGCGACACCCCCAGCGTTGGCGGCCTTGCCCGGCCCGTAAAGAATCTTGTTCTTCAAGAAGAGCTCGACACCGTCCGGATCGGTCGGCATGTTGGCGCCCTCAGCCACGACGAAGCAGCCGTTCTTCAGCAGCGTCTTGGCGTCCTCGCCCGCGATCTCGTTCTCGGTCGCGCAGGGAAAGGCGCAGTCGCACTTGATTTCCCAGGGGCGTTTGCCTTCCATGTACTCCACACCCGGGAACCTCTCGGCGTATTCCCTGATGCGCCCGCGGCGGACATTCTTAAGGTCCATGACGTATGCCAACTTCTCGCTATCGATTCCTGCAGGATCATGGATCGCCCCATTGGAGTCCGACAGCGAAACACACTTGGCGCCCAGTTGGATGAGCTTCTCCACGGTGTACTGAGCCGCGTTGCCGGAGCCGGACACGAGGCAAATCTTGCCTTCGACGCTGTCCTTGCGCGTCGCCAGCATGTCCTGAGCGAAGTAGGCGACCCCGTAGCCGGTGGCCTCAGCCCGAATGTGCGAGCCACCCCAATCGGGCCCCTTTCCCGTCAAGACGCCGGTGAACTCGTTGCGGATGCGCTTGTACTGGCCGAAGAGGAACCCGATCTCCCGGCTTCCCACGCCGATATCACCTGCCGGCACGTCTGTGTCGGGACCAATGTGTTTGCATAACTCGGTCATGAATGACTGGCAGAAGCGCATCACCTCCGCATCCGACTTGCCCTTCGGATCGAAGTCTGAGCCGCCCTTGCCTGCGCCCATAGGAAGCGTCGTCAGTGAGTTCTTCAATATCTGCTCGAAGGCAAGGAACTTGAGGATGCCCAGATACACCGTCGGGTGGAATCTCAATCCTCCCTTATACGGACCGAGGGCGCTGCTGAACTCAACCCGAAACCCCCGGTTCACCTGGACGTCGCCCTTGTCGTTGGTCCAGGGGACCCGGAACATGACCACTCGCTCGGGTTCCACGAACCGTTCAAGAATGCGGTTCTTCTGATACTCCGGATGACGCGCCAACACCCGCCCAAGCGTGTCAAGGACCTCCTTCACAGCTTGGTGGAACTCCGGTTCAGCCGGATTGCGTTTCACGACCAAGTTCATGACGTCATTTGGATAGGACATTTCTCGTTCGCTCCCGTTCTCGGATCATCGAACGAACGCCTCAGCCTGCGACGCGTTCGCGCCGACACTTCCAATCGCTGGAAAAGCCCCAGGCCTACCCAGTCCCAACGGGACAAGCACCCGCACCTAGCAGCACTCCAGCAGGCACATGCTCGCAGGGGCTCGTCCACGGTCCCCAGCGTCGGCGTCTGACCCGCCGCCACGATGCGCTCCCCCCCCGCTACACGTCCCGCCGTAACGTCTGCCGTTGGCTCGCCGCTGCCTCGGCCCTGATAAACGCCTCTGCCACCCTGGTGCCTGCTGCGCCTCGTCTCAGCAACCTAGCTCAGAGGCGTCAGAGCGAGCACATCGAAGCCCGACGCGCGCCGGGGCGACCGGCAACGCCTTGCCTTTATATACACGGCCAGGAGGATCAACTCAAGCGCCGCGGAGACAGCGCGGCCGCCCCGCAGCGCACAGTGGCCAAGCGAACGAGGCACGTCAAACCACTGGCCCCGCTAGGCCTCAAGGGCCGGACTTGGCGATGGCCTGGCCCGGCAGTCAGCCGCTAGCGCGCACTGCCGCTGCTCGAGGCGGGCGATCGCCCAGCCAGCCAGGGCGCTCAAACAAACGGCAGAATTGCCGGTAAAGGGGCTGCTTGCATGACCTCTCGGCGGTATGATTACCGAAGACATGGCACACGAGCCCGCGATGACGAGCACGACTCAACGAAAGGCGCTGGCCATCCTCCGAGCCCTGGAGCAAGCTGGCCGACCGACTGGCGCGGCGGACCTCGCCGAACGGGTGCAGGCGGCTGGCACTAACCTGCGCGAGCGCGCGGTTCGGCTCTATCTAAAGCGACTCGACGCCTTGGGACTGACCGAGAACCTTGGCAGGCGTGGCAGGCAAATAACGAATCGCGGACGGCGCGAGCTTAGCAATGCCCTCGTCGTTGAGAAGGTAGGCTTCATTTCGGCGAAGATGGATGTGCTTTGCTGCAAAATGTCCTTCAATCTCGGGCGCGGTACCGGCACGATCATTCTCAACGTGTCCACCCTCGCGATGAACGATGTTCCAGCTGCGGCGGAACAAATGCTTCCCGCTTTCCAGGCAGGCCTTGGCATGGGACGCTTCCTGAAGCTGGGGACGCCCGGCGCCCAGATCGGGGGATACACGGTCCCGACCGGCAAGGTGGCGATCGGAACGGTTTGCGGGGTCAGCGTATCCGGGGTCCTGTGCGCTGCAGGCATACCGGCAAGATGTCGTTTTGGCGGGCTCCTGGAGATTGAGAACGGCCGCCCACTGCGCTTCACGCAGATCATCGGCTACGAGGCCACTACCCTAGATCCGCTTGAGATATTCATCAAAGGCAGGATGACCAGCGTGGCCGAGGCAGCCCGCACCGGTAGCGGAACCATCGGCGCCAGCTTCCGCGAGGTACCGGACGTGGCCATAGGTCAGGTGCGTGCTATCAGCAAGCGGCTGGAACGCATCGGGCTTGGTGGGATACCCGTTATCGGCACGCCTGGCCGCCCCTTGCTTGACATCCCTGTGGGCGAGGGTCGCGCGGGCCTAGTCGTGGCGGGCGGCTTGAATCCGTTGGCCGCGGTTGAGGAAGCGGGCATCCGCACCGAGAACGCCGCTATGAGCCAGCTTTACGAATTCGAGAACCTAGTCCCCTATGAAGTCCTCCACCAGCGCACTGAACTCCTCGCAGGCGATTAGCCCTGCGCTCGACGACGCGCTCCTCAGCAATAGAAGGGCCGATGTGATGCCAGATTGCCGCTCCTGGCAGCATGCGACGACCAAAGAAAGCAGGCGCGCGCCGGAGCGTAGAGCTTCTCTAGCCCACGTTGAGCAGTTCGGCCCGAGAATAAAGAATCTTCGGAGGGCAAGGGCGGCATAGGACTTGCTAACCACGTTCCTGTCCCCCGCCTTCGTGACAATCCTCCTGTAGCCATGACCTACCGTCTTGGATAGGGTAATTCATCCCGCGATCCTGCTGCTCAACAGAAACGCTGGGGGGTGCCTTTCCAGAACGGGTTTGGGTTGGCAAGAACGGCAAGCGTCAGACTTACTGGGCCCTGGTCAAGGCGGCGCGTACGGCTCGGGGCCCTCGTCACCAGTTGTTGGTGTACCTGGGCGAACTCCATCCTTCTCAGTATGCGGGAGGGGTCCACGTGGCCCGCATTCCTGGTCATCGACCTGAGCCCAGTTTGCCACTCTTCGACTAGCGGGTCGTAGCTGGGCTCGTGCCTGAGAAGGTGGAGGTCCGCGCGCCCGATGCCCGGGTTGAGCGTACCCGAAACTTTGGTGACGTTTGCCTCCGGTTGCTCCTGTGGCGGACCTTGCGGCTCGACTGGGTGCTGGCGCAGCGCATGTCGCCCCACCGTGAGGACTCTTACCTGCTGCGAACCGATCTGCTGGGCTGGACGCCTCCGGATCTGTGCCGGAGCCACATCCAACTCACCCAGGCGGGGTCCGCCTTCAGAACGGAAAAGAGCGAGTTCCGTCTGCGTCTGATCTAGGATCACCATTAGGATGGCGTGCAGGCTGACATTCTCTTCTCGTTCCTGGCGTACGCACTGTGGAAGGTGCTGGAGCAATGGGTGGCCCGATCAGGCTTGGGCAACGGCCCGCGGCCAGTGATCGAGGAACTGGCTCGGATCAGGACTAACGACGTGATCCTGCCCATGTTCAGCGGACGAGAGCTGCGCACCCGTTGCGTGACCCGCCCCGACGAATCCGAGCGGATTCTGTTGAGCCGTCTTGGCCTGGAGCTACGCGGTCGGCTGGGCGAGCCAAAGTGGCGAACTCAGCCGCCGACGTAGGCAAGACTTCGGACCAACACCGGCCCTGGCGACCGCAGAAACGACGTCCGGACCCTTAAAGTGCTCAACTTGGGTTAAGAATGGTCTCTAGAAGGAGATATGAAAAGCCAAGACCTTTGCGGCAGTGGTCCGAGAGCCCACGCTGCCGAATTACTGCCCGTGCACCCTCCTTAGGCGCATCGGCTGGGCGTGCATGTACGTCAGGGAACGCCACAACCATTCCACCGGCCCGAAGCGAAACCGATGCAGCCAGAGCGGCGACACCGCGAGCTGAAAGGCCCAGACAGCACCTACGATGAGAAGCTGACCAACTCGGTCAACCCGCCCATAGAGTCCGAGACCGTGCCCATAGAAGATCGTCGTGCAGATGACGGTCTGCATCAGGTAGTTCGTCAAGGCCATGCGGCCCACAGCCGCCAGGGCCCGGAGCGACTTCGGTGCGATGTTGTGCCTGCACGTCAGCATGACGAAACCGACCCATCCGAGAGCCACGATGATGCTGGCCCAATAGTTGTACTGCCCGCCGAAGAAGACCGAATACCTGATATCCCACTGAGCGACCCAGTTGCGATGGACGCCATAGAGAATGGTGGGGATGCCCACGAAAGCCCCCGCAGAGATCATGAGCAGATAGGTCGCGGACGACCGCTTCGCGCTGAGGACTTCGAGCTTGAACAAGGCCATCCCCACGAGCATCAGGCCTCCGGCACGCCACACTGTCTCTGTAAGGAGCACGAACGTTTGGCAGAAAACCGCGTTCGGTACCCGCTGCCCCATTTGCCCCAGCCATCCGCTGCGATATGCGTCGGTCTCGGCTGAGATCATCTCTTCTGAAGGTGCCCAGAACTGGGTGATTTCCTGGACGTCCTGCGGCGACCAGTACGGCATGGACCAGCCGAAAAAGATGGAGATCGTCGAGGCCGTCGCGACAGCGGAGCCTCCGAGGATCAGCAAGACAAGGGGTTGGCAACGGCGAAACAGATAGACGATCATCCCACACAGCGCGTAGTTGTAAAGGATGTCGCCGTTCCAAAGCAGGTAAGCATGAAGAAGTCCAATGACCAGGAGCAGCCCCATGCGGCGGTAGTGTACCCCAGCGGAGGGCTGCCCGGCTGCCTGGCGCCGAGACGTCATCACAATGATGCCTGCACCGAAGAGCACGGCGAAGATCGTCATGAACTTCCGGTCGGCCAGCACGTGTCCTAAGAGCCAGACCGCGTAGTCAGCACCCGTAAGATCGCCGTATGCCGTCGGGTTGAAGTACGCCCCCAGAACCATCGAGAACGCTTGAACGTTCATGACGAGCATGCCCAGCACCGCGAAACCGCGGAGCACGTCGAGCGATTGGATACGCTGTAGCTGCTGGACTGGACCGACGTTGGT
>CAYGAN010000031.1:0-10158 GCA_964347585.1 uncultured Planctomycetales bacterium
AGATTGTCGAGGAGTACCTGGAGTTCAAGGACTTCGACGTGAAGGCGATGCCGGACGCGTTCCGGCAGTTCGAGTCGGCTCAGGAGGCGCAGCGGAAGATCGACTTTGCCAAGCCGCTGGCGGTTGAGCAGATGCGGCTCATCACCGAAGCGAGTCAGCGGTTTGCATTGGTTGTCGATCGATTTCCCGAGCAGTCCTTGTTGTGTGCGCAGGCGGTGCTTCAGATCGCCCGGAACTATCTGCAGCTTCGCGATCGTGATCAGGCGATGCACTACTTCGGGATCTACAAGGGCCGTTACGCGAATGTGGCAGGTGTGGCTCAGACGATGCGTGAGATCATCACGCGTCTGGAGCGCACAGGCGATCATATCGAATTGGAAGAGCACGCTTGGCGCGTGTTGAACGGTCACCGCCAATGGGAGGGACTGACGGGCGAGATCGCCCACTGGCAAGAACAGCTCGACGGATCGATACGTGTGTATCTTCCCAACGTGCACAACTCGACGGGGTCCAGCATGATCATGCGCGATAGTGACATCGGTAAGACGACGAACTATGTCGTGGAAGTATGGCATCGCTCCCCGGATCGGAACCATTCGCAGATGACGATCCTGACCGGGATGACAGAGCAGAACAATTGGTACAGGAACGAGGTTTCGTTGGATGGCCCCTCGGCGAGCGGCACCGGGTATGGGCTTTTCGTTCGCGGGTTCAACAACACCAGGGTCGGTGCAGTCGAACCCAGCGGAGAGTGGCTGCACACGGCGCTCGTCGTTCTTGATCGGACGGTCATCGGCTATTACGCAGGGAAGATGAGGCTAGTCATCGAAGTGCCTCGACCCGTGCGCGGCAAGGTAGGGCTGCTGTTCGGCGGCAAAGGCAAGGAAGGGTTCTTCCGCGATTTCCGGATACGGGCCTTATCTGATGCGGAAGCGGCGGCGATCCGTGCGGCGATTGACCATCCCCAACCTTCCGGTCAGGCGCCTGAGGCCCCCGCGACGATGCCGACTTCGCGCCCGACCACAAATCCATAGGGCTCATCACGAGTCGAAGCGTGAGTGCGAGAGTATATGTGTTTCTCCACTTCTGCTTGAGAGACGAGCCCGGAGCACCTCGCACAGGTTCCTACGACGTTTTCGGTGACCTCCAGCCGTCGAGGACGCTGATACGTAACGGTGCTACGTCTGTGCTTCCCGCGACGCGCTCAGGTTCAGTTCGATCGGGTCTTTGGCGTCCGCGGCCGGCTGTGCCGGGTGGCCACCTGGCCATGCGATACAATTGGCCGAGGCAGGCGTGGCACGCAGACGCGCTGCCAGGTCGTCTCTACCGGTCGCAGGATGCGCTTCCGGCGCAAATCGGCGCCAGAATGATCGCCCCAGTCGAGAAGAGCGGCTCGGCCTGCGAAGTAGCAGCTCTACCGAACGGAACCAGTTACGGGCGCGGAATCCCTGCAACGTTGAACGGCGCGCCCGAACTGTGGTATACTAAAGGCTGGACCCCTGAACATGAATGGGAATTAGGAGGCGTGAAACATGAAGCGGATAGCCCTGGCTGTAGTTCTTGTCGTGTTGGGAGTGACTGCCCAGGCCTTAGCCGTCGGCCACTACGAGATGGTCTGGTTCCGCCAGTGGGGCCGATCGGAGAACGGCCAAGCGGGAGGCTGCGGCGTCTCGGCGGTTCACGTGTTGCAGGTTTGGGTCTTTGACGAAGACGGCAATCGGATGGGCAACGTTCAGTTGCGTGACCACAACGGCGTGTACCACGGGTGGCAAACGGCCCCCGACGGGAACCGCGCCGAGATTGAGTTGCTCACAACCGACGACTGGGGTGTCCAGTGCTATGACGGAACCTCGAGCTCGGACATTTCGCCGGTCGTGACCGTGGCGTACGGTCCCTGTTATCCCTACTACTCATACGACGTGGGCTTCGTCTTCAAGCAGGACGGCGCCAGTCCCGGTGATGCCGACAGCACCACGTGGGGTGTGGTTCCGACGCGGACGAACGGCTCGGACGATAACCCATACACGAAGAGCATGGTCTATTCGCATCAGTACTGGCCGAACTACTTCACCGCCACGGCCTGGGACCTCATGCCGAACAGCGGCAGCTACCACCAGCAGACCTTCGTGGCCACGGGAGTGAATCGCCTTCTGGGTGCGTTCCTGTTCCCCGTTCAGCCGGGCAACGCTCCGACCCTGTGGGGAGTCGAGATCAAGTACGGCGGCCCGGACGGCCCGGTTATCTACAGAAAGAACCAGCCGATTGATTACTACTTCGCCCAGCCGCTGGCCTTCGGGACCGATGAGTGCCCCGTCATCCGTGGGGAGACCTATACCGTTACTCTGCTCTCCATCGAGCCGTCGATCTGCAACATCTATTACTATCCCGGAACCAACTACGCCAACGGGGACTACTACTTCGAAGAGACGATCAACCCGCCCGACCCGGAGAACCCCAGCGACCCGGCCACGAAGGACATGTACGGTTTCGTGTGGAGCTGGGACACGGGCACGAACTACGGCATGATCATATGCACGGTTTCCGACAGCAACGGTGATCCGATCTCGAACGCGACGGTTACGCTGTCCGACGGCCCGACCGCCGGGTCGGGGATCACCACCACGTACGGCGTGTGTGTGCTGGACGATCTGACGGCGGGGACGTACACGGTCAGTGTCGATCGGCCCGGTTACGAGCCAGCCAGTTCCGGCGGCCACGTCGTGCAGGACGATGCGGTCACGCTGGTCGAGTTCACGCTCTCTTCTGTCACGCAGGATTTGACCAACGGCAGCTTCGAGATGGACACCTACGCCTGGATCACGTACGGGGCCAACCCGCCCCAGGTATGGGGCAGCCCCGCCGCTGGCGTCTCTGCCAATTCGGGCAGCCAATGGCTGGGCATGATATCCGGCGGCGCTGCGACGAGCGGGGGCGCTTACCAGCGGGTGCCCACTCTGGCGGGCGAGACCTATCAGGGCGTGTTCAACATGTACGGCACCAGTGCCGGCGCTCAGGCGCGGATCGGCGTGGACCTGACGGGAGGAACCGACCCGGCCGGCGGCTCGGTGGACTGGTCCCCGTGGTCCACCAGTACGGGCGCTTGGAGCCCCGACAGCGACCCGGACAAGCAGAGGAACTTTGCGGCCACCGGCCTGCTGACAACGCTGTTCCTCGAGTATTCGGCGTCGGCGCTAAGCGTGGTTGCGCTGGACAACGTTCGGTTGTTCCGCACGAGCGGGCCGGCTCCGACCGCCGATCGTGCGTTCAGTGACGGTTGGAGTTTGATGTCGGCGGCTCTGGTTGACAGCGCGGGCGAGTCGGTCCCGTCCGTCCTTGACCAGCTGCTCGGCGCGGGTAACGTTCTCGAAGGGAACCTGTTCAGGTATGACACCGTCGGCGAGACGTACGATTCGTACAGCACTGACTTTGCCGATGTCGATGAGGCGCGCGGCTATTGGATGAATCTGTCGATCCCGGCGCCCGAGGGCCACGCCAACCCGCTGCCGTCGGATCCGGTCTCCATCCCGCTGGCTGTGGGGTGGAACCTGATCGGTCAGCCGCATCGGTACGGCACGCCGCTGTCCGGGCTCATCTTCGAGGACGGGCAGGAGGCAGCGTGGCGCAACCTCGTTGAGGACAACAAGGCCAAGTTCCGCAGCGACGGCAACCCCGAGTGGGCTGCCGGCTGGCTCACCGGGACCGAGACCGCAATTGAGTGGCGGGTGTGGATTGCCTCGGCCGGCTCTCTGAGTAACCAGCCGGCGTTGAAGATCGCCGACGTCAACCTCGTCGAGTTCCGTTATCACCCGGGCGATGGCTCGTGGCAGCTCGACAGCTCCGGGACGGTCACGTCCGGGGGCATCAGCAATAGAGTGTACATGAGCATGGACGCCTGGCACGTCGCCCGCCTGTACTACAATCAGAGCTCCAACCTTTGGAGGATCACTATCGACGGGCTGACAGATGCCGCTCACCAGATGGAGGGAACGTCGTCCAGCGCGACCGGCAACCAATACGTCCAGTGGGGCGTGGTGAGCAGCGGCTCATTCACTGATATGTACACCAGCCACGTTTACTGGGGGCAGGCAGGTGAGATCGACAACTGGCCGGCGAACAAGAAATACGATGCCGCCACGCAAGCGGTTAAGGATCCTGCGATCGATCCCGGGTGGGGGACCGAGGGGGGCGGCACCGAGAGCTTCACCTCGATCGGCGCGATCGGCAAGTCGATGCATGAGGCCGCCCTGGCAGGCTGGGTCGAGGAAGCCGCCGTGGGTTACGACGGCGGATACCAGATCGTCAAGTCAGCCGGCGGGGACGACACGTCTTTGCGGGCGTGGTACGGCTACTGGCTGAAGGTCAACGAGCCTGGCCTGTCGCTGAAGATCCCCGGTCCGGCGGAGACCACCGCAGGGGCCAGCGATGTCGTTTCCGGCGTCAGGCTGAGCCTGGACGCGGACGGCTGCATCACAGGCAACTTCATGGCGAGCCTGTCGCCGAGCGCTTCGGACGGCTACGAGGCCACGCGCGACGTTGCCGCTCCGCCGGCCGGACCGGGCGGCCAGCAGGAAGTGCGTTTGGGCACGTCGCTCAACTCGGAGCTGATGCTCCTAGACGTCCGGCCGGAGCCCGGTGCGGGCGAGACGAAGGTCTGGAGCTGCACGGCCAGCGGCGTCAACTTCGGGCCTAGCGAGTGCAAGAACGTCACTGTCACGTGGGATCTGGCGGGCGTCGGCGCCTACGGTTACAAGCTCGTTGACGTCTCGGAGGGCATCAGCACGATCCTGACTCCCGGCGGCGAATACGTCTTCGAGATCTGTGACCCGGAACAGCTCTTGTTCGAGCTTCACGCCAAAGAGGGCGGGTTCCCGCCGGAGACGGTCAACATCGAGTCGGTGCAGACCATGGGCGATCACGGCGCCGCCGGCGAGCTGGGGCTCGACGTGGACCTGACGGCATCCACGCTGCCTGCCGACAGCCCGCTGGTGACCACCGAGAGTCGTGAGGCGGGCATCACCAAGGTGGTGATCGACTGCGACGGCGACGTGACGCTGCCCGATCCGCCGGAGAATCTCGTCGAGTCGATCATCGGCGTCAACAATGGCGACGTGACCGCCAACGTCTTGAGCGTGACGGCCATCGCCGACGTGATCACGATCAATCTGAGCGCGCTGCCCGATCAGGACACGTACACGGTCACGCTGCTCGGTTCGGCGATCGCCGGGGACAACGATTTCATGATCCGGGCGTTGGATGGCGAGGTGGACAACGGCGGGGCGTCGTCGCAGGTGGTCAACGCGCTCGACCTGAGTGCTGTGCGGATGAACTTCACCGCGGACGTGACGGTTGGCGACAACGCCAAGTACGACATTGTCTCGGACGGAGCGATCAACGCGCTGGACCTGTCCGAGTGTCGGATCATGTTCACGCACACGGCCCCATAGGGCGAATATGGCTCGCCTGCGGTAGGACGTCTTAGGGCCCCATGCAGGGAGGAGGGTCTGCGAAGAGGAGGGTCAGTACAATGATGAGTCTGCGAGCGTTGTCGGTCATGGCCGCGTTACTGCTAACGGCCTCGTGGGCGTTGGCTGCAGATGTTTTCGTTGAGGATTTTAATGGAGCCTACCCCTTCACGGGCGACATGATCGAAGAAGACTGGGAGCGTGCCTTCTTCAACGGTACGTGGTGGATTGAAGAGGATGAGGTAACCTCGCCGCCCAAGGCTCAACTGTTCGCGACGTATGTGGGAGATACCTGTCGGTTCTGCGTGTCCGCGATATGGTATCATGGACAGCACCTATTCTACATCCGAGACTTCGCGCCCGACATCGATGCAGCCAATCCTTGGTCGCTGACGTGCAACGTCTTCGGGCACAACGACACCAAGCGTCCCGACCACTTTGTGCAGTACTGGTCTTGTCAGTTCGATATACAAGACTTCAGCAACGCTCTGTCTAAAGAATACGGGCAGGTGTACTGGACTTCCGAGAACGACCGAACTTGGGAGCAGATCACGTTCAATACGGCCGGTTCGACAAGTGGGGACGATCTGGTTTCATTGATTCTCGTGCCCGGCTGGGGTTATGCCGTGCCGGTCGTTGACTCGTCATTTGTGGTCTTCGACGACGTCTGGTTGACCTATACCCCGGACAATGGCGACGTGAGTCCTCCCGGGCAGGTGATCGGACTTGCTGCGGATCGCGGGGACGGCCAGATCGAGCTGACTTGGCAGAATCCGTCGGATGCGGACTTCGCGGGCACCTTGATTCGCGTGCGGACCGGCCATTTCCCGGTCAGCAAGCGGGACGGGGACTTGGTGGTCAACTTGCCGGGATCGCCGGGGGCCGAGGAGTCATTCGTTCATCAGCCCACTGACAACGGGACAAGCTACTACTACGCAGCCTATACCTACGACGACCGGACCAGCGGGCCCAACCCGGACGCAAGTTATGCAAACTATTCTCAGGCCGCCACGGTCGCAGTCCTTGCACCGCCCACGCCTACGGTGGACGCCGATATTGGCTTGGTTGAGAGCTTGGGCTGGGATGTTGTCAATCATGGCGACGCGGCTAGTCCGAACTTCGACGACAGTGTTCCTCCAACCGCATGGGACACCACGACACCAACGCCCTCCGGAGATAACCGATCGGCTGAGATCAACACCGTGGGGCTAGCCGTCAACCGCAAGTGGCGCGAGTCAAGCGATCTGTCCTCCACCTCGGGCGTGTCGATGTTTCTGGTATGGAAGCCGAGGGAAGGCATGAGCTGCGGCCCGGCCGGAGTCTGGGGATCAAGCGCCTACACCGTCTTTGAGGCCCGTACCGCCAGCGTCAAACTGAACATCAACGCCGACGCAGCGGTTTCCTGGCCGCCGGGCAATTTGGAGGAGGCGTTACCTGTACCCGAGGGCCTCGCCGAGATCGGCTTGAACGATGCCGTGGACCCGCCGGGGGGGCTTGGGACCCAGTTCGACACGTTCACCATTGAGACCGAGAAGTGGCAGCGGTGGTGGTTCCAGGTCGATGCGAGCCGGAACTTCAAGCTGTACGACCTTAACGACGTCGTGCCTGGCGAAGGGCCCCATCTGTTGGCCTCGGGCCAGCTCGGCGTTTACACCACTACTGACAGCAGGATCACCATCGGGGATGGCAGCGGCACCGCGGGTATCGATTCGGATTTCCTGGTTGACGAGGTTTACGTGCTGGACAGTTTCCGCGACGTCTCGGCGGTTCAGTTCCCCTACGGGGCGGACTTCGACGGCGACGGGGACGTGGACTTGGATGACTACGACACGTACCTCGTGCCTTGCTATACGGGTCCTGGCGGCCAGACGAGCCAGCAGTGCGAACGTTGCGACCTCGACGAGGACAACGACGTGGATCTTATCGACTTCGCGACGTTCCAGTGTAGTTTCACCGGTAGCGGATCATGACCGGCGCATTCCGGCTTCATGGACTCCCTGGGCACCGCACGAGCCGGTGTAAGGGATAGTGTACTACGGACGGTGCGCAAGCACATGATGCGCGACGCAGCGCTCGCTTGGGGGACCTTCTTCTTCACCCGCGTCTGGTGACAGGCAATCCGACGAAAAGTCGGCTGTCAAGATCGTTGAGCGGGTCGGTCTCGCTGGTTGCAGCAGCGCTGGCGAAGACGATGCCGGGCTGGGCGGCGTGCATCGCGCGGGCCAGGACGTTGAACCCTTTCGTGACGCTTGCTTCCCGCACGTTGTGTCCCTGCCTGGCACAAGCCAGGACGGTCTGACCGAGTCCCTCCCGTGCCCCGACGACGTGTGCGAGCAACTCATCCGGCCTAAGGCCGTCGTTGTATCCATGGCGGATGATGGTGTTGGGTTCCCCGTGGACATCGATAACAGTACCACGAGAGCCGAGCAGGCAGGCTAAGTGACGCAGCGAGCCCCGAGCGCCGCTCTTGACCGCCAGGAGCTGAGGTCCCAGATCGTTATCGGCAAAGTCAGTGCGATAGGCGATGCGCTCGGCGAGCTGGCCTGCGTAGGCGTCCCACGCCTGGGGCTCGTCACCGGCTGGGGCGGGCGGGCGGTCAAGGCTCTTGCCGATGAACGGACTGATGGACGCGCCCGAGCCCTTGGCGACTTCAAATCCCCGTCGCATCAGCCGCTCGAGTGCTTCAAGAGTCGCACTGGCTCCGTCACGTTGCAGGAGTCTGCGCATGGCGTCGATCAGACACGGGCGCGTGACAAAGCCTTCAGGCGGAGCAACGTCGATTCCCGCCAGCTTCGAGATCTCTTCAAGGCCCTGCGGCGTCAGGCTCAAGCTCGCCAGTCCCCATATCATGTCCTGAGCGGGAGCTAGACCGTTGATCAAGTCCGTTAGGGCGGCTGGTTGGCTGGGAAGCACCAGCCAGTTGATCATCGCTGGGTCGCGCGTGAGGTGACCGGGTACGGAGAGACGTTCTGCGGCCTCCTCTTGCGCTGCCTCGGTAATCGGCAGGAACACGGCCGCTTGGTCGCCGTCGAAGTCGGCGTTCATCAACATGCACACGAGCGGGTGGAGGCGAATCACGCGGTCCGGATGACGCACAGGACGGAAGGCAAGGATGGCGGTCGGCATGATCGTCGGGGCTCGATTCAGGAGCACCCACGAGCGCGCCATGGTCTCGTCGAGCACGCGCGTAGCGCGCTGGCTGCGAGCGCGCACTTCCTGTTCGTTGCGGAGCTCGCGTACGAGAAGGGGACCGAAGAGCGTCCATGCGATCTCATCAGGCAGACCGACTTGATCGATCCGCAGATCGGCTCCGACGGAGAGCACGGTCCGGCCGCTGAACAGGTTCCTTTCGTAGAGCCGCAGGTGCTCTGGGGTCAGCAGCGCGTCGAAGAAGCGCTTCACCCGATCCTTAAGCTGCGCGAGCGCGTTGTCCGAAAGGCTCTGCGGCGCTCCGCTTGCCACAATCCGCTCCAGCTTGGCGTTGGCTTCAGCGAGGGCGCCGTACTCGGCAAGCTCTTCGAATACGCCGACTTCGCTCAGCTTGCGATCGGGCAGCCACGGATGCGGAACCGGACGGGCTAGCCTAAGCACGGCAGCTTCGGGCTGGTCGAACCGGCACGCCAGCTTGTCTTGTCTCAACGCCGCGCGAATGCCCGCAGTATTGAGGCGCCGTGTGACGTCGGCGAAGCTGGGTGTCGGCGGGCCGGCCTGGGTGACCGGGCCAGCAGACAGGCGTGCCGCGAGCGTATCGGCATCGTCTCGCCTCTCGGCTCGCGTGTTGAAGGTCTCGGCAAGGTTCTCGAACGCGCCCGCATCGCGGAGGGCGTAGTATTCGAGCTCGCCCTGGAGGTTGCAGCGGCCTCGACCGATCGATGCGTGGATCTTGTTGCGCGCGAGGTGGCAGGTCTTGCCCCAATAGACCCAGCCTACCGTACTTGGCCGCTCGAGCTTCATGCCCTTGCGACCGGCGGTAAGGGTCTCCATGCCGGATTCGGGCAGGCCGGCTCTGGCGAGGCGCTCGCGGATTTCGTGCTTGCTGGGGGCACGGAAAGGCGGAACGATCGCATGCGAACCTTCAGCGCGGGCGATCCGGCCCATGACGGCTTCGCGAATCTGGCCGAAGTTCAGCCGCGTGTGGCACCCAAGGAAGTTGAAAATCAGCTCGACGGGCGTGCCATCAGCCAGATGAGGCATTTCGTCATCGGGCAGAATCCTGGTGACGGTGCCCTTCGTTCCGTGGCGGTTGCTGAGTTTGTCTCCCGGCTCGATGGGATGGGGGTAGTCGAGGCGGCCGGCACACGACTGGCTGATGACGATGCCGTCTTCGAAGGTGTCGGCGCCCCAGGAGATGAAAGCTGTCAGCAGGTTACGCCCACACCAGAAGCCCGGAGCCTCGGGCTCGTTACCGGTCTGGACGTACGCAGGCTCAGGCTCGGGCGGGACAATCCACTGACGCATCATGTTGACGCCCATAAGCAGTCGATTCGAGTCGTTGTGCTCAAGGAATGGGACCATCGAGGCGGTCAAGCCCAGGCCGGCTTCGGGTCGGTCATCCACGATGATCAACCTGCCGTCCCGAATCTCAGCGCCAAGTGCGACGCTCAGGACTCGGCCGATGTTCGGGCCCTCCGGCGTCTCGAACGGGCACGTGCGGCCGAACTCGCCGGGCGCGATGGCCCGGTCTCGGTCCGCCAGG
>CAYGAN010000031.1:10168-12108 GCA_964347585.1 uncultured Planctomycetales bacterium
CAGCCGCAATGGCCGATATTGCCAAGATAATGACCATGTAATCAGTGACCGCCCCAAAGGGCTCAACTGGGCCTCGATCAGGCCAACCGGGATGCCTTTCTCCGTTTCCAGATCCGGGCTCGCCGGCTGGTGGACGTCCGCCAGGTGGATACGTCGCAGATGCGTGCGCTTCGCCAGCCAGTTCTGCTCGTCGAGCGCCTCCGCCGTGGCCTGGCTACGGAAGGTGAACGCTCGCAGGCCGAGTTGCGTGCAGAACGTTTCATATGCGTCGTGTACCTGCGCCGCGGCTTGGCCGTGGAAGAAATCGTTGATCCAGGCATCAAGCGGCAGCCACGCCCTCGCGAGCGAGGGGTCCCAAGGCAAGTCGGGCGGGGCTTGGCCCAGACGCTGTTCGATGTAGTCATACAGCTGCTCGCCAACGCAGCGGATCTCAGCGCGGTCAAGGTTCTCTTCAGACGCGGTCGGGAGCACCACGCGGCGCTTGCCGTCGATCTCGAAAACCCCGTCCTCGTCACATTGTGGGATGCCGGTGTACTCAGTTTCGACGTGGCCACTCGCGGTCTCGACTGCGATTCTCACGCGGGACGTGTATCGCCCGGCAGATTCGACATGATAACCCGCCAGCGGCAGCCGGGAGGCAAGGAGCTGCGGCAGTCGGCTCTGCAGGAATCGATCGAACGATACCTTGTGCCAAGGCGCGTGCGTATCGAGTGTCATGGTGGAATGCTTCTCCTGTCTTGATCGGTCCCGAGCCGCTCGGCTAGCGGTCGTCAGATCCGCCTCAGTGTTTCCAGCGCGACGCGAACCTGATCGGTCAAGGAACTCATGTGGGCTGCCTTGCGGTCCGTGTCGCCGCGAAACGGGTTATCCGAGACAATGTGCAGCGCTGCGCAGGCCAAGCCCGATTTGGCTCCGACGCCGAACAGGCACGCGGTCTCGAGGTCCACCGCGCCGAAGCCCGCGCTGCGCCATTCGGTGACCTGTTCGGTGGTTTCCAGCATCAGGGCGTCGATGCTGGCGATGGTTCCCTGGCACAGCCGCAGTCCGGCATCGCGGGCTGCCGTCTCCAGCGCCGCACAGATTTCGGGCGTGGCCTCGAACTCCTGGCGCTCGCCGAAGTAGGAGCGGCTCGTCCCATCGATTCCGACCGCCCGGTCAGGCATGAACAGATCCCCGACCAATACGTCGTCGCGGAGCCCGCCGACATACCCGAGACCGATGGCCCGACGCACGCCAGCCAGGGCCGCCACTTCCAGGTACATGGCAACTGCCGGCGCCCCGAATTTGGGCGTGGTGAAGGCTGTTTCCACTCCGCGGTACGATCCCTTGAAGAAGACGCCCACCTTTTCCAGTCGCTCGAACGGCGCTTCCAGCACGGGCGCGTCGAACAGATCCGGGTTGCCGAACAGCAGCAACAGGTTCTCGCTTAGGCAGCCTTTCGGGTGCTCGCCCAACAGCCAGCGGTAAGCGGTCGTGCGTATGTGTTCCTGCCACTCCATTCGCCTATGTCTCCCGTTCAGTGATACGGACCCGCACAAGCTGGTCTGGCCAGCCGCGGCCGAGCGGCCGGCGACTGCGGCCACAAGGTCCGCGGAAGCCGCTCGAGCGATGCCTCATGCCAGGGCGCGGGAGGCGGTTGGGTGCCATCAAGCATCCTTTCATTCCGCTTCCATGTCCTTCCATTGGCGAGCCAGACGTTTCGTTGCGTAGTGCAATCGCGACTTGACGGTGCCCTCGGGGATGCCGAGCGCTTCTGCCGCTTGGCGTATGTCCATCTCCGTCTCATACACCAATCGCAGTACCTCGCGCTTCTCCTCGGACAGCTCATCAATGAGGCGTCGGAAAAGGTTCCGCCGCTCCGCGAGTTCGAGCACGGCATCGGGTCCGAGCGATGAGGCGTCGATCATCCACCCGGGGGCGGGGCTCTCGTCCTCCTGGCG
>CAYGAN010000031.1:12118-16171 GCA_964347585.1 uncultured Planctomycetales bacterium
GGCCTGCATCTGACCGAACCTCCAGCGGCTGTTGTTTTCGGCGCGCCATCGATCGCACATGGTTGAGGGCCAGGTTGGTAGCGATGCGCAACAGCCAGGCGCCGAACAAGCCCCGACCGTCCCATTGGTGCGCACGCGTCCATACCCGCAGGAATACTTCCTGAGCCAAATCCTCAGCGATGGAAGGCGACCGCACGTACCGTAGCAAATGGGTGCGCACCGTCTCTGCATGGCGGACGTACATCGACTCGAACGCCTCTGCGTCGCCTCGCCGTAGCCGCTCCATCAGTTTCTGATCGCTGGGCGGCATTTGAGGATCGGGTGGCCTTCTACCAGGATTGACCCCGACCGCAGCCCCGGAGTTCGCGCGCCCAGAAGAAAAAAGACAAAAAAGGGCACCGCTTGGGCTCGCGGGTCGCTGCGTCCACTCGCCGATTCGTTGTCGTCGCGTCGAGGCTCCTCGCCCCCTGCTGCTGGTGCTGGCGGCGTTCGTCGGGCTCGCGGGCCCGCCCCCCCGCGTCGTTCTGGCCAGCTTCATCTACGATCTGTCGAGCCAACGTCGGAGCCAGGCAAGCGCTTCGGCGCGCATCTCGGCCGTTTCGATGTGGCCGCACTCGTAGCGGATCAGCTTCCAGGCGTCGGGTGCGCCGGCGTCGGCGTAGGCCTTCCTGAGTTCCTCGTCGATGCGTGCCAGGCCTGCGGGCGGAGTCAGCAGGTCCCAGTTGCCCGCCAACGACAGGTGCGGCCGCGGCGCGATCAGCGCGTTGATCTGCGCGGTCGTGAAGCGCTTCAGCAACCCGGGCACGTAGTAGTAGATTCCGTGGCCGGCGAGGTTCCTGGTCTCGATCAAGGCCTGGAAATCGGTCAGGCAGCAGATATCGACGCAGACCGTGACCCGCTTGTCCAGCGCAGCCAGCCACCAGCTCATCGTGCTGCCCATCGAGATGCCCATGGTGGCGATCCGTCCGGGGTGCGCCTCCGGCTGGGTCAGCACCCAGTCAATGGCCTTTATGCTGTCATAGACCATCATTCCCCACATCACCCGATCGTGCCAGAGCATCTCCTTGAAGATGTCGCTCTCGCTCTTGCCGCGACGTTCGCCGAAGGCCCAGGCGTCGGCGCAGAACACGTTGTAGCCGCAAGCCGTCAGTGCTTCGGCAGGGGGAGGGGATTGGAGCCCGTCGCGCCCGAACGTGACCTCGTTCTTGCCGATCTCGTAGGCACCGCCGTGGGCGTGCTGGTATAGAACTGTCGGCCGGGGCGCTCTGCCGGTTTTCGGCCTGATCCAATATGCCGGCACCGGCTGCAGGCCGTTGAGATCGAGCACCACCTTGTCAAGCAAGTAGGTCGCTGTCTCTTCGCTGCTCACCACACGCCCGGAGACGGGTCGGTCTCGGTCAGGCAGGTCCCCCAGGAGTCCGTACAACTGCTCGCGTCGATCGGAGTTCGAAGTCATGGTGCTGAGGATACCTGCGGCCCGTCGGCCGAGCAACAATCGCACGCGTACACGACCGCGGCGCTGTCGTGACGATGGGCGTGTCCGCCTTCGGCAGACCGAACCGGTTGCCCGCACGAGCCGACGGGAGCGGCCCATTCGTCAGGGATAGATGAACACCGGCGCCTTGTCGTCCACGAGCACCGTTCCTTTCGCGTCCTGCACGATCACCCGCAAGCGGTATCGCCCGGGTGGAGGCGTGTCCGCGCGCAGCTGTACCGTCCGGCGCGCTGGTTGTGTCGCCAGCGCGGCGTTGAGCCGACACCTCGCCTCGGCAGCCAGGAGCACGTCCAACGGGCGAAGCGCGATTTCGATCCGGGCATCGGCCGCCTCCCAGGCCATCGTGTATAGCTCGAACGGGATGGGCTCTTTCTGCCGAAAGACGTTCTTCGGCCAGGTAAGTGTTGCCCAGCAGCGCGGTCCTCCAACCGCCTTGCGATGGCGATCGGTCGAGCTCGGGAAGAACAGACTGCGGAACTCGATCGGTCGCTTCTCCTGTGTCATCGCGCCTGGTGAGGTCTCGTGCATCGCGTCCCGCCCCTTGCCGTCGTTGTCGTTGATCACGACGCAGAAGCCGGCTTGGGGCACGGTCTCCGGCGCCAGGGGGGCCAGCGAGGAGAGCGGCAGCGCCGCTTCGTAAATGGTTCTGCCCTGATCTTCGCGCCGTACGATCGCGACGTTCGCGTCGGCGAGGCGATCAATGGGCTGGCCGCGTCGGCCATGCCAGCGATAGCACATCGGTCGCTTGTTGACCAGCGCCAGCCCGAACTCGTGTTGGTCGTCCAGATAGGACTTCTTGCTGCGCAGGTTCAAGGGATCCAGCCCAACCTGGATGGAATCACCCACGAAGATGTGCCAACCGGTTTTCGGCTGATGCTGTACGTCATCTGTTACGTGCGCGGCCACGTAGAACCATCGCTCGTCGTAGGCGAACGCGACGCGGGCGGAAAGATCCTTCGGCCCGTCCCATGCCTCACCGCCGCATGGTGGCCCATCGAACACGATCCAATCGGCTCCCTGCCAGTCGCCAAGATCGGCGTCGATGCGGATATCGCGGTCGTAGGCCGGCGTCGCCGACGTGGGTTGGATCGCCTCAGGGACCTCGACGGCGGTCGGTTTGCCCATTGAGGCTTCGAGCGTGAAGTGCGCCGGCTCGGACGAGAGCTGCGGCGGGAATGAATAGAGGCGGGCATCCTCACCCACGCGCAGTATCTGACGGTACCCCAGGTTGTTCAAGTTGCCATCGTCCACGGTAAGGTCGAAGGGGATTCCACGCTTGGCGCACAGGATCGCTTCCCACATCGCGGCGGCGACTACGTCACGGTAGGGCACGCCCGCCCGATTGAGCCGCTCGTGCTCGAAAGCCCGGTTTCCCCACATCAGGCCCCACGAGAGGGTGTAGCCCATCGGGAAAGCAATGGCGACTTCGGCGCTGCGGCGCAGCTCCTCAAGAGAGGGGCGGGGGTGCTTGGCCGCGTGTGCCATCAGTTCGCGTGTGAGCCTGACCTGCTCGGCAAAGGGAACGTGGTGGTCGTGGTCGGAGGTCCAGAACCAGATACATCGTGCGCCCATGTCGTAAGCGAGGATTATTGCCTCAAGTCGCATCGCCGGGTCCGATTGGCCATAGATCGCCGTCCCCCAGAACCCGTCGAACGCCCGAGCAGCCCCGCGCATGAAAGCGTAGTAGCACAGGAGCATCTCCCGAGGCGACATCTTCAGGCCCGGCCCGAACAGCCACGTCGGGTGCCACCCGTAACCTTCTTCGTTGTAGCGTCCTTCATGGACGATGCCCGGCGCGCCGCCCGCGAGCTCGTAGAAGGCCGCGTGATACTCTGTCTCCCACGTAGGGACCTGGCGCTGCGGCAGATCAATGATCCCCAGCGAGGCTTGCTTGCGAAGCATGTTCTCGAGCCCGTACACGGCGCCGCTGTCCTTCGAATAGATCCAGGTGACGCGGGTCATGAGCATGCTGGCGATCTGGTGCGGGTGGTAGAGCCGCTCGGGAGCCAGCCCCTGCCAACCTAAGCGGATGGCGGGCTCGTCCGTGAACATGCGCACGCCCGCGTAGTTGGCGCGATACAGATCGACGGGGAAGCGAGCCGACCCGCGGTAGAAGACCGGCTCGTCGCGGACCCAGGGCAGTTGCTCGTCGGTCACGCCGAAGTAGTTCGTGCCGGCTTCGATCATCAACTTGTAGTCGGCTTCTTGGAACGGGACGTAGCGGTATTCGCGGCTCGCGTCCTGGCCTGTGCCGTCGTCCCGTACGCTTCGACCCGTGCCGATCAGCAGGTCAGGGCGCAGGTTGAGCACCTTGGCTTCAGGCCACTTTTCTTCCGGGCTGCCGGCGTTCGGATCATCGAGCACAGCCATGTGGCCCAAGAAGGCCCCGGCGGCGGCGAACCCATCGACGAACGCCGTACCCCACGATGGGTTAGGAAGGAAGTCTTGCTCGAAATCAAATTGAGGCAGGAGCGCGCGGCCTGTGAGCGCGTTGCGGTACTCGAAGACGGTCCCGTCCGGGGAACGGAACAGGTATCGCTCGAACTGGCCTGGCCCGT
>CAYGAN010000031.1:16181-31448 GCA_964347585.1 uncultured Planctomycetales bacterium
GAGTCCGACCTCCGGCTGGCGAAGCTCTCGCCACCTTTCATATCAACGTTCAACTGCCACCAATACAGGCGCCGATCACGCCGGAGTTCGGGGGTCCGTACGGTCAGCGTGAAGCGCTCAACGGGCGGTGCGGTGTGCTCGCCCGCTCCGTACATCAGGTATCTCGCCGAGCGCCCAGGCTGGGGCGAGAACCACGGGGCCCTGCCGGTGCTCGAGGCAAGGTCCGGGGCTTGTGTCTGCTGAGCGGCGGTAGCGCCGGTTACAAGCCAGAACACGACGATGGTCGCTGACGGTGATGAGATCGGTCTCATGCCCGGCTCCTTTCGATGAGCCGACAACCGGCAACAATATGGTTTATCCCCTGGGTGCGTCAAATGTGCGGATGTTGACGCTGCCGGGGACGAGGCAATAATTCAGTGTCAACCTGCGGGCTAGCCTAATCGGGGCGACAACGTGGGTATCGAACACGGCAAGGAGCCGCAGGCACCGGCAAGCAGCTTTCCTTCACGCCGACGGGCCGAGCGTGTCGCGTTATCAGTTGTTTCGTTTGGATGCTAGCATCCTTTCTGCTTAAGTAAGGAGGTGTCTCGATGGCTGTGACCCCTTCGACCATGTTGGCCCTGGGTACTCCGGCTCCGGACTTCCGCCTCCCGGACACGGACGGCACGACAGTCTCGCTGGGCGACCTCAAAGACGCTCCTGCGTTGCTCGTCGTCTTCATGTGCAACCACTGCCCGTATGTCAAGCACGTCCGCGAAGGACTATCGCAGATGGCCAAAGATTACCAGGCCAAGGGCGTGGCTATCGTGGGGATCAACTCCAACGACGTGGCGAATTTCCCGGACGATAGTCCCGAGATGATGGCCAAGGAGGTCAAGGCCGCCGGCTACACGTTTCCCTACTTGTACGACGAGAGCCAGGAGGTCGCCAAGGCCTATCGGGCCGCCTGCACGCCTGATTTCTTCCTCTTCGACAAGCAGCGCAAGCTCGTCTATCGGGGCCAGATGGACGACAGCCGCCCGGGCAGCGGCATTCCGGTGACCGGCGGCGATCTGAGGGCAGCCATGGATGCTGTGCTCGAAGGCCGGAGCGTGCCCACGGATCAGAAAGCCAGCATCGGCTGCAACATCAAATGGAAGCCTGGCAACGAGCCGAACTACACCCGCTAGGATGGGGCGCCCGGGGCCTGCCCATCTTTGAAAAGGTAGAGCACTCCGCGCCGTCCGGTTCGCGGCTTTCGTAGAATCGCGCCAGCTCGAACCGCCCGCCCGGGTCCGTTGAACGCTTTTGCACGCGCGGCTAGAATCAGGTCGCCCGCGGGTAAGAGGTTTCTGTAAGTAAGGCGGCGAGCCAGGAGGGTTCGCATGAAACTGCGCGCAAATCCCTCTCGATTGTTCGGGCGCGTGGCCATGCCTGGATCGAAGTCTCACACCATTCGCGCGGTGGCGATCGCGTCGCTGGCCGAAGGTGAGTCGGTCATCCGAGCGCCGCTGGACTCCTGGGATACGCAGTCCGCTGTCGCGTGCTATCGGGCGTTTGGGGCTCGGATCGAGACGTCCGAGCGTGGCTGCTGGAGAGTCACGGGCTTCGCCGCCAAGCCGGGACCGCCTGAACAGGTCATCGACGTTGGCAATTCCGGGGTGACGCTGCGGACGGCGCTGGCTTCGGCGGCGTTGTTGCCCGCCGGGCGCGGATACGCCGTCTTTACCGGAGACGAGCAGATCCGCCGGCGCCCCGTAGGCCCGCTCTTGGCGTCGCTGCATGATTTGGGGGCCTTTGCCGTTTCGACTCGCAGCAACGGGTGCGTACCGGCGGTCGTGGGGGGGCATCTGGCCGGGGGAAAGACGAGCATCGCCGCGGTCACTAGTCAGTACCTTTCGAGCCTGCTGATCAACACGCCGCTTTCCCCGTGGGACACCGAGATTGTGGTCACGGAGCTGAACGAGCAGCCGTTCGTGCAAATGACGCTCGACTGGTTGGACCGCCAGCAGATTCGATACAACCACGACAACTTTCGCTCGTTCTTGATCCCGGGTGGGCAAGGCTATCGCGGGTTCGATGCGACGATACCTGCGGACTTCTCTTCCGCGGCTTTCTTCCTCTGTGCGGGCGCGATCGGCGAAGCGGACATTGAACTCGTCGGGCTCGATCCGAAAGACTCGCAAGGAGACAAGGCCATCATCGGGCACTTGCGCGCCATGGGAGCGGATATCAGCGTCGGCGATCAACTGATCCGCGTGCGTCCGGGCGACCTGATCGGCCGCGAGATCGATCTAAACGCCACGCCTGACGCGCTGCCAGCCCTGGCCGTGGTCGGAGCCTTTGCTCGCGGCACAACGAGGCTGGTCAACGTGGCGCAGGCGCGCATCAAGGAAAGCGATCGAATCGCGGTGATGGCGTCGGAGCTGGCCAAGCTCGGGGCCAGGTGTGAAGAGCGCCGAGACGGACTCATCGTCCACGAATCGGATCTCCACGGCGGCGAGGTGAACGGACACCACGATCATCGTGTGGTGATGGCCCTGTCGTTGGTGGGACTTGCAGGGGCCGGTCCCGTGACGATCGGAACCGCCGAAGCGATGAAAGTCACATTTCCCGACTATGTGGATTTGATGCGATCTCTCGGGGCCGATCTTGTGCTCGAATGAGCGCGATCAGACGTTCTGCGTGCGAGAGCAGATGGAGGATTCACCGTGCTGGGTAACACGTTTGGCCGGATATTCCGGGTGACCACATGCGGCGAGTCTTACGGAGACGCGATGGCGACGATCGTGGATGGCGTCCCGCCGGGGCTGAAGATCAGCGTCGAGCACATTCAGGCTGAGCTCGATAAGCGTCGTCCCGGGCAGAGCAAACTTGATTCGCCACGCAAGGAGACCGATCAGGTCCAGCTCTTTGCCGGCGTGCGCGACGAAGTGACGACGGGCGCGCCGGTCGGGCTGATCATCTACAACGTGGACCGACAGCCTATCCACGTGCAGCAGTACCGGGACGTGAAGGACCTGATCCGGCCGGGGCACGCCGAATACACGTTCTTCGTCAAGTACGGTCAGTACGCCGACTGGTGCGGGGCAGGCAGGGCCAGCGGCCGGGAGACCGTCTGCCGCGTCGCCGGTGGCGCGGTGGCCAAGCAGATTCTCGCGCGTGACGGGATCGAGATCCTCGCGCACGTGGTCGAGTCGCACGGGGTCAAGGCCCGGCCGCTGAGCTTTGAGGATGTCGCCGCGAACTACCGCAATAACGATCTGAACTGCTGCTATCTGGAAGCGGCTGAGGAGATGATCAAGGACATCCTCAAGGTTCGTCAGGAGGGTGACACGTGCGGGGGAGCCATCGAGGTTATTGTCCGCGGCGTGCCGCCCGGGCTCGGTGAGCCGGTGTTCGACAAGCTCAAGGCGACGCTGGCTCACGCGCTGTTCAGCATCGGGGCGGTGTTCGGGATGCACATCGGCGCCGGCGATCGGGCCGCAGGCATGAAGGGAAGCGAGTTCAATGATCCTCCGTACCTGGACGAGCACAAACGGGTTCGGTTCCGGACGAATAATTCCGGCGGACTGCAAGGTGGGATCAGCAACGGGGAGGAGATCCGCCTGCGTGTAGCGGTCAAGCCCACCTCGACGATCTCCAAGGAGCAGGACTCGGTGAACATGGCCGCGCTGGAGCCGGCCAAGCTCGCAGCCATAACCCGCCGCGACATCAGTTTGTGCCCTCGCATCTGGCCCGTTTGTGAAGCCATGACTGCCGTCGCGATTCTGGACGCCATGATGATGGCCAAGGGTTACGAACACTTCGCCCGGCTCGACGAGAAATGGCTCAAGCAAGCCGAGCCGAGATACCGCGTCGAGTATGACGAGATCATCGAACGCTCGTTCCGCAAGCCCGAGGCCGTTGCCGACAGTCGATGATTCGCGCATGGGGCAAGGTCCGGGGTTCGGCGGTCGTTGGCGGGACGTCGGGATGGCCAAACCGGTCGCCAGAGAAATCGAAGGGCTCCGCGAGGAGATTCGGCGGCATGATTACCTCTACTATGTGCTCGCGCGACCGGAGATTCCCGACCGCCAGTACGACCGACTGATGGAACGCCTCAGGAAGCTTGAGGCCGCCCATCCTGAGCTGATTACGCCCGATTCGCCGACGCAGCGTGTGGGTGGTGAGCCTCTGGAGCAGTTCCCCTCGGTCCGGCACGCCGTGTCCATGCTCTCGATCGACAACACCTACAACGAGCAGGAGTTGCGAGAGTTCGACGACCGGGTCCGCCGCGGTTTGCGCGGCCAAGCCTATCGGTACTTCGTGGACCCGAAGATCGATGGCGTGGCGGTGTCTCTGCGCTACGAGGGCGGGCAGCTCGTGCTCGGGGCCACGCGCGGAGACGGGACCACCGGCGACGACATCACCCAGAATGTGCGAACGATCCGCGCAGTGCCTTTGAAACTGCGTGGCGAGGGCCTGCCCGACGTGTTGGAGGTCCGCGGCGAAGTATATTGGCCGCGCCGAGACTTTGAGGCGTTCAACGCTCAGCGTGTACAGGACGGCGAGCCGCCCTTTGCCAATCCGCGGAACGGCGCGGCCGGGACGCTCAAGCAGCTTGATCCGCGGATCGTCGCGCAGCGCAAGCTGGCTTTTCTGGCGCACAGCCTCGGGTTGGTCGAGCCGGCAGTCGCGACGACCCAGAGCACCCTGTTTAAGGCGCTCGTGGGCTGGCACGTGCCTGTCAATCCGGATCACCTTGTGGCCGGAAGCATCGACGAGGTCATTCGATTCTGCCATCGCTGGGAAACCGAACGGGCCAAACTCGACTACGATACGGACGGGCTGGTGATCAAGGTCGATCGGCTGGATCAGCGCGACGCGCTCGGTGCGACCAGCAAGTACCCGCGCTGGGCCATCGCGTTCAAGTTCGCCGCCGAGCAGGCCCAGAGCGTGCTGCGCGAGGTGACCTTCCAGGTCGGCAAGCTCGGGACGATCACCCCTGTGGCGAACCTCGACCCCGTGCTGTTGTCCGGTACGACGGTCAAGCGTGCGAGTCTGCACAACTTCGACCAAATCGAGCGGCTGGGCGTCACGATCGGCGATAGGGTGGTGGTGGAGAAGGCCGGCGAGATCATCCCGCAAGTCGTGCGTGTGGCGGACGAGAAGCGGCCGGGAAGGGGCAAGCCGATCACGCGGCCGAGCAAGTGCCCCGTCTGCGATGGCGAAGTAATGCAGGACGAAGGGGGGGTGTTTCTGCGATGCATCAACCCGGCGTGTCCGGCCCAACTGAAGGAGCGATTGCGGTATTTCTGTGCGCGGGATCAAATGGACGTCGAGGGCGTCGGGCCGGCGGTGATCGAGCAGCTGGTGGAACAGGGGTTTGTCAAGGAGTTCGCCGACCTATACCGACTGCGCGAGCGGCGCGACGAGCTGATCGGGCTCGAACGCATGGGCGCCAAGAGTGTCGATAACCTGCTGGCCCAAATCGAAGCCAGCAAGTCCCAGCCGTTGGCACGACTCATTGCTGCCCTGAACATCCGTCACGTGGGTACGAGGGCGGCCGAGATCCTCGCGGAGGAGTTCGGCACGATGGAGGCCCTGGCACGGGCCTCAGTCGAACGGCTCCAACAGATTGAGGAGGTCGGCCCGGTCATGGGCGAGGGGATTCACGCGTTCTTCGCTAGTCAGCGAGGCAAGCAGACCATCGCACATCTGGGCGCCGTCGGTCTGAACATGAAACAGCCGAAGCGTCGGGTCGCGTCGGCCCGGCCCTTCGCCGGCAAGACCATCGTCGTGACCGGCACGCTCGAGAGGTTCTCCCGCAAGCAGGCTCAGGACCTGATCAAGGAATTGGGGGGCACTTCTGCCGGCTCGGTGAGCAAGAAGACCGACTTTGTCGTTGTCGGTCAAGACCCCGGCTCAAAGCTGGACAAAGCCCGTCAACTTGGCGTCGAGACGATCGACGAAAAGCAGTTCCTCAAGCGCGCCGGACGCGGTTGAGTGCTTGCCACAGGCTACGGAATCGCTGTCCGCTCGGGGCCTCTGCGCGATCGCTTGGGCAGGAAGGAAGTGCCGCGACGCGGTCGCGACTGCAAGTGGCAACTACTACTTGGCATACGTATGGTGCGACGGATCGGGCGTGGGCGCCGGCTTGTGCGGCTGGGTGTGCTTTCTATCCTCGGCCGGTGCGACCACAGGCGTGATCGCTCGCCCTTCGGCAGAGCGCGGCTGGTAGGCCACGTATCGCCACGTTGTCAGTACGATCAGCAGGACCGCCACTGCACAAGCGATGAAGACGGGCATGATCGAGCGGTCTTCGTCCGATTGGCTCGCGGGCAGGCGTAGGTCCCCCATCATCCTTTCTCCAGGCCCACTGGCCAGAGCGTAAGCTATCGAACGCTCTAATCGCGCCGAAGGCCGTTCACCCCGTGGCGCACAGCTCGGCGCGATTGGAGGCCAATCCCCGCTGTTCAGTCTATCGGTACGGTCCTATCGTGACTTAACCGCGTATCCGCGGCGGCCGGCGACAGAGCGCCTCAGCGCGGCGGGGTTGGTGCTCATACCGGACTCGATCGAGCTTTCACGGTGCTTCTCGGACGGCGCAACGAAAGGTCAGCGATCGCGCCGGGGCAGTCAGCTCCGAGTGTCGGAGCATGCACGGACTGAGAATCTTCTTCACCTGGTCAGCGAGGTCTGACGGCCTCGCGAAAGCGCTTGTGTCCCAACGAATGCGAAAGACGATTTGGACCGTCCCCGGCCTTCGGCGAGAGCGTCGGCTCGTTTACTTTCCGCGCGTGCCCCGTTAACATGCCCGCCCATGTGCCCATTAAGTGTGATGCTCGTTTCGACGTTGGTGATTTCCGCGCCCGGCGAGGCCAGGAAAGAGTTTCTCATGATGCCTATGCGCGACGGATTGCGCCTGGCCACGGATATTTGGCGTCCGCCGGGGCGGGGCCCGTGGCCGGTCGTACTGGTGCGGACTCCCTACCCACGCCCGCAGGAACTCGACTGGGAGGCCAAGCGGCTCTTCAAGAACGGTTACGCCTTGGTCTTTCAGAACATCCGCGGGAGATTCGAATCCGAGGGCGAGTCCGCAGTCTTCCAGGCCGACGCCTGGGACGAGCACATGGACGGCTACGACTGCGTCGAGTGGATCGCCAAGCAGCCGTGGTGCGCCGGCAAGATCGGCACCTGGGGCAAGTCCGGACCGGGCATCACTCAGTACATGATGGCTGGCGCGGCGCCGCCTCACCTGACCTGCCAGCACGTCGGCTTGGCGGCATGTAACCCTTACGCGCAGGCCGTCTTCCAGGGCGGGGCGTACCGCCTGTATCTGGTCGAGAACTGGCTCAAGCAGAACGGCTTCGACCTGGATTGGTACCGCAAGGATCTCTTGGGTCGGTACAAATACGATGCCAAATTCGCCAGGGTCAACCTGGCTGAACGGTTCGATAAGGTCAATTGTCCGATTCTACATTGGAACGGGTGGTTCGACTGCTTCGCCCAGGGAGCCGTTGATGCCTTCGTTGGCATTCAGCACAAGGGCGGGGCTCGCGCGCGGGGCAAGCAGCTGCTCATCATGGGCCCCTGGCCTCACGGAATCGCCAAGGACTTCGGCCAAGTCCACCTGCCCCAAGAGGTCCTCCTGCCGCCTCACATCGACGCACTGGAATGGTTCGACTGGTGGCTGAAAGACAAACCCCCCAAAGAGAAGGTTGCCCCCGTTTACTACTACACCGTCGGCGACCTCTTCGGCAGCAAGGGGCCGGGCAACGAGTGGCGAAGCGCCGAGGACTGGCCCATCCCAGCGACGCCTACGAAGTTATTCGTGACGAGTGATGGCGGGCTGGTGCTCTCGGCCAGCAAGGGCGAGACTGACAAGGTCTCATTCACGTACGATCCGAACAATCCCGTTCCCACGAAGGGCGGACAGAACCTGTTTTTGGACAAAGGTCCGCACGATCAGCGTGAACTCGAAGCCAGGTCCGATGTTATCACCTTCACTTCGCCGACCCTGAAGAGGCCGCTGGAAGTCACCGGTCGCGTGGCCGTGGAGCTGTGGATCTCTTCGAGCGCGCCGGATACGGACTTCACCGCCAAGCTAACCGATGTGTATCCGGACGGGAAGTCGATGCTTTTGCTCGACGGGATCATTACGTGTCGCTTTCGTGATTCCCTGTCGGAACCGTCACTGATGAGGCCGGGCGAAGTCTATCGCGTTAAGATCGACCTCTGGTCGATCAGCGTGATCCTGAACACCGGGCATCGCATTCGACTCGCCGTCTCCAGCAGCAACCACCCGCGCTTCCGTGCCAATCCGAACACTGGTCTGTCGCCGCTCGACAAGCAGGAGCCGGTGACGGCCAGGAACACCGTGTTCTGCGGCCAGAGGTATCCGTCTCATGTCGAACTGCCGGTCGTCGGGCGGGCACCTTCCTGGTAGGGATGCCTCGTTATCCTCGGGCGCAGCCACGTGCATTGCATTGGTGGTGAGGTGCGGGGCGACTCGAAGGAACAGCCGGCATGGGCAACGTTGCGGACTCAGGACCACCTCTTACCGATTCGTGCGCGCGTCCCCACTGGTCGCAGATTGATGGCGAGATTCGCTGTCCGCAGTGCGGCTCCAACCTTCGCGGCTTGGTCGAACCGCGTTGGCGTTCCGATGGCTGGTGGGCTGCTATCACTTCCTTGTTGCCTGCAAACAGTACCGCCGGTTCCACCGCCCTGTCCTGACGGGGCTTGTCTCGCAGATCGTCGTGTTCGTTGCTGTCTGGGGCGCCTTCTATGCGTGCGACCTGAGCGGAACCAGCCTCGGAGATCTGTTCGAAGAGCTCGCGGATCGCGTCTTTGAGGCAGCGCGACTCTCCTCGCGATCGTGAATGAACGGGAGACGTTTCACTTGGCGCCAAGAGCTACCGGAACCTTGGCCGGTTCGGGTCCGGCTGGACCGCAACTCCGGAGCGAACGCTGAACGTCGGCGAGTGGCGATCTGTTGTGGTGACCCTCCGTTCGGCGGCGGTACGGAGCGTGTCATGTGTAAGCGCGGACCTCGAATACACGTGCGGATGGATCCCCGTTGGTCGCGTGGATAAGCAGGCGAATGCCGCCGGCCGAGATGGGATCAAAGTGGTGTACACGCTTACGCTGGTAGTTGCCTTGGACCTTGATCACGGTCTTTCTGGCGTCAGCCGAGATGGCTCGCAGTTCGTAGTCCCGCACCGTTTCGGGCTGCGGGCCACGGATCATCTTGTCGTTGAACCTGTCGCTGTGAGTCAAGGTCAGTGGGCGGTGCAGACCGGTGTCGAACACGAGGTGCACTTCTCGGATGCGCGCCGGCTGGCGAAATCGCAGCTCCAGCCATGCTGGGAATCTTTCCTGTGGGTCCGAGATCCAACGGTTCGTCTTGTCGTAAACGCCCCGACGGACGCCGTTGACAATGTTGACTGCCTCCGCGCCCGCCTGTTCGCTTGAGGCCTTGACCTCGGCATGACGTGCTAGGTCGTCTGGTGCGCTGCTCGTAAGCCCGATGATGTAGGCGTCGTCCTTGAGCAATTGTTCCTGGAGCTGGCCAATGGCGTCATGTTGGAGCTGCTGCGGCGTGCAATTCTGCCGGGCACACAAGGCCGCTGCATTTCCGGCCGCTTGGCCAAGTACGGCACAGGTCGCCATTACTCGCGTGCTGCCAAAAGCGACGTGCGTGGCACTAATGTTGCGCCCCGCAACAAGCAGATTCGTCACGTTCCGCGAGTAAAGGCAACGAAAGGGGATGTTGTAGAGCGGCACGTGCACCTGGTTGGCCGGTCGTTTTCTGCTGTAGATACCCGCGGGGGGATGCAGGTCGATGGGCCATCCGCCGTAGGCTACGCCGTCGTCGAATCGCTCGCCGCGCTGCACGTCCTGCTGGGTTAGAACGTAGTCGCCGATGAAACGTCGGCTCTCACGCTTGCCTGGCACGAACCCGATCCAATCCAAAGCCCAGTTCTCACTCTCCGGGTGCCGGCCGCTGTTCTTGACGTGATCCCAGACGCCGAGCGCCGCCGCCAGGAGCTCGTCTCGGATGCGCTCATTGTCCTTGATGGTGTCCAGCTGGCCGCCCCACTCCACCCACCAGTAGCCGTACTCCCACCGGCCATGATGGCGGTGCGTCAGATCCTCGCAGGTCGGAAACGGGCGTATCCAGTCCGGGGGGCGGAACGGCATCGGCCTGCCGTAGTCGTGCGTGATGAACAGGATCGAGCTGCCCAGCGTCTTGTCATCCGCCCGCGCCGGCGCCATCGACTCGCCGAACTCGTCCCGACCCTCCCGCCCCATCCGGAAGTGGGCGCCCGACTCGGCTCCCAGCCGTCCGTCGCCGCTGCAGTCAATGAAGATCTTGCCGTGAAGGGTGAGCAGATCCTCGGTGGCGTGACGTGCGGCCAGTACCGCGGCGATCTCGTTCCTGGCGCGCATCGTTACCCCCCAGCAGTGTGTATTGAGCAACAGAGTGACGTTCGGCTCGCGGCGTACCCACTCGTAAAGCAACAGATCGTACATGCTGGCTGAGCGCTGAGGGTTGCGAACGGCATCCTCAACGCGGAGTTCCTCGATGATACCGGTCTCGCGTGCGTCGGTGTCGGTCCGCGCACCCGAGCAATCCGCCCCGGCAACGTGCATACGGACTTCGCTCGACGCGTTCCCACCGAGCACCGGCCGGTCTTGCACCAGCACGACGGATGCACCGTTGCGAGCCGCCGCGATCGCGGCACAGACGCCCGCCATCCCACCACCGACCACGATGACGTCCGCCGTCATTTGGCTCTGCCTGGCGAGCCGGCTGCGGCTGGCCACTTGCGATTCTGGCGGGTCCTTGGCCGCTTGGGTTGGTGTGCAGGTCACTTCGCCGCCGGTCGTACAGCCGGGCGCAGAGCCGGCCATCACCGCGCCGCCCCCCAGCCTGATGAAATCACGCCGGGAAACGGCTGCCTGCTTCAGATTGTCGTTCACCATGTCGGATGACTCCTTTCGGTGCACAACGTCTGTCTTGATTCGCTCCTGTCTGACAATAGTTGGCAGTTGCAGTGGGCGGCGCGGACAAGCGCGTGTCCGCGCGAGTTCTACATCGTGGGCACGGATCCTGTTCACCTCGGACGTTGCAACGTGTGGGGGTCGGGTTAAGATCAGTGACAGATCCGCTCGCGCTTTGGGCCGCGGCGACCGCTACGGACGCGCCGCGTCCCAGGACAGTTGCATTATGCATTCCACTTGCTCAGAAAAAAGGAGGTCTTCCCCGATGGCCACGGATTCAAACCTAGTTCAGATCGGATGTCCGATGCACGTGAGCCGGCGGTCGTTTCTGGCCGGGTGTGCCGCGTGCGCAGCTGGTGTCACGGCGGTCGAGACGGCAGCGCCGGCGGCAACGCGCCCGGCGACGCGGGCCGGCGGGAAAAAGCCCAGAATCCGGCTCGTGTTCAGTCACATCCCGCCCGAGAGACCCACGTGGCCGAACATCGGCTATGACTACGAAGGACGAAAGAAGCAGCTCACCGAGCAGCTGCAGCGCGGATGCCCGGACGTCGAGTGGCTTCCGACTACCGCCCACAATGCCGGGGACGCCAAGAAGATCCTCGAAGAGGACGAGCAGGTTGACGGTTACGTGGTGTACATGGTCGGCATCTGGACCGGGGTGGGCAAGGTCATCGCCGAGTCGAAGCGTCCCACGGTCTTCGTTGATGATCTGTATGCGGGTTCGGGCGAGTTTCTGATCGAGTACGCCCGAGCGAAAAGGCAGGGGCTGAAGGTAACCGGCGTATCCTCGTCTCGGTTCGAGGACGTGGTCAAGGCCGTCAGCTGCCTTGCGTGTATCAGGAAGCTGCAGTCCGCGGCGATCCTCGCCGTCGTGGACCGCTGGGATCCATCGGGTGCGGCCAAGCCTATCCAGGACGTCTTCGGTACAACCGTCAAGCACATCCGCGGCGCCGAACTGACCAAAGCGTACGAAGGCGCCGATCGGGCCGAAGCCCGCAAGTTGGCGGATCGGTGGATCAAGGAGGCGGAGAAGGTCGTCGAGCCTACGCGCGAGGAGATCGAGAAGTCCGCCGCGATGTACCTGGCCATGCAAGAGTTGATGGAGCGGCATGCCGCTCGGGCGATTACCATCGACTGCCTGGGCATGTTTTACTCGGACCAGTTGCCCGCGTATCCGTGCCTGGGCTTCTGGCAGCTCAACAACGACGGATACGTCGGGGCGTGCGAGGCCGATCTGCAGTCGACGATCACGATGCTTGTGACGACGTTGCTGACCGGTCGGCCCGGCTATATCTCCGACCCGGTCGTCGATACCTCCAGGAATCAGGTGATCTACGCCCATTGTGTCGCGCCGACGAAGGTCTTCGGGCCTGACGGCAAGACGAACCCGTACCACATCCGATCACATTCCGAGGACCGCAAGGGAGCCAGCATTCGATCGCTGCTGCCTCTCGGTGAGATGGCCACGTCGCTCAAGTTCGCGCCCGGTCGGAGGCAGGTGATCATCCACCAGGGCAAGGCTGTGGCCAACATCGACGAGGACAAGGCCTGCCGCACGAAGTTGGCCGTCGAGGTTAAGGATGCCCGCAAGATGCTCAGAGAGTGGGATCGGTGGGGCTGGCATCGGGTGACGTTCTACGGCGACATCAAGCCACAGATCGAGCACCTCAGTGCGTTGTTGGGCATCGAGGTCATCGAAGAGGGCTAGCCGCGCCGATGCGCTCGCCGTGCCGGTAGCGGCGACGTGCTCGTCGAAGATGCAACTGCAGCAGAGGAAGCGCTTCGGACCGCCGGATTAGAGGCGAGCCGAGGAAGAGCGCGCTGCCCTCTTGCGACCAGTTCATGGTGAGCTCGTACAGACCGGCCGTCCGCCTTGTTTGTGGTCCAAGCCGCTACGAACCAGTGGCTGGTCCGCGCGCTGCGAGGGTCTGTGCATATGTTCCGGGTGCCCGACGCCCTTAACGTCTTGCGGCTGTGTCCGTGGGCGGCAAGCGATTCGAAGGCGTGGGTCATTCCGAGAGAGGGACTCGCACTGGGCCACAGCAGCTGTGGACGCGGCGCGCGCGAGAGTTCCTCATCGGTTCGTGAAGTAGGTGATTCTGCTCGGTCGCGTTCTTCTCATCGCAAACTATCTTGCTGTAAGGCACTCGAATAACCATGGGGCGGTCATCGCCCTCACTGAAGATGGGCCCCTGCCCGACATTCAACCGACCCACATGGCGACCTCGTCCTGCTCGAAGTTCGTGGAACCGCGCACGGCCACACGGTCGTCTTCGGCGACAATACGATGCATCACCTTGAGATTGGTGTTCTTTGAGACGTCAGCCGCAAGCTCCGTCGGGATCTGCTCGGCGACCACGAACCCCTCATCGTAGGCGCGAATCGCGGAGAGAATGTTGCAGAAGGTTTCGAACGCCTTGCCGAGGCCAACATGCGGTCCAGGTTTCTCTTTACGATCAGCTAATGTGGTTAAGTCAGTCCATCTGCCAGATCAGGCGGTGGTTCCGGCTCATGGCCATGGTTGAGCCACGCACATCCGGGACGTCTCGGATCAGATTGCCACAAGGACAACTCTTGACCGACGCGCACAAGTGTGTCTGATAAGGATGCCACAATCATGCTTGGGAATAATGACGAAAGCCGGGTCGGACGCCGTGACGTGCTTCGGATGGCGGCGGCCACGCCGTTCGCATCGGTGCTGACTTCAACGGCCAGCCAGGGAGGAACTCGTCGCATGGCTCGCAAACGTCCGAACATTTTGATCATGCACTGCCACGATCTAGGGCAGTTCCTGCACTGCTACGGGGTCAAGACGGTGCGGACCCCAAACCTGGATAGACTTGCTGCAGAAGGCGTTCGGTTTGCGAACAGCTTCTGTGCCGCCCCGCAATGCAGCCCCTCACGCGCGTCCATCTTCACGGGGCGCTATCCGCACAACAATGGCGTGATGGGGCTCTGTCACGGCGACTTCGCGTGGGACCTGCATCCGCAGGAGCTGCATCTGGGCCAGATCCTAAAGCAGGCCGGCTACAGGACTGCGGGCGTGGGGGTGATTCACGAGACGCGCTCGGGAGCGAAACGCTGCGGCCTGGATCACTATACAGGCCGGGCCGGCGCGAAGGACACGGCTGACGAGGCGATTGGGCTACTGGGCCGCTTGGCCAAGCACCGCGACAAGCCGTTCTACATGCAAGTCGGATCGATCGAACCGCACCGGCTCGGTGGGAAGAACGCTCACAACCGCGACTACATGAGCTTCCTGGGAGATCACCTCGAGCCCGACTCGACTCGTGGCGTAACGGTCCCCGGCTATCTACGCGACACGCAAGACACGCGGACGGAGATCGGCGAGCTCCAGGGCGCGGTGCACCACATGGACCAGCACTTCGGGCGGCTTCTGAAAGCGTTGGGCGATCTGGGCGGGGAAGAAAACACGTTGGCCGTCTTCACGACCGACCACGGAGTGGCCATGCCCCGCGCGAAGTGCTCGCTGTACGACCCCGGCCTTCAGGTGGCGCTCATTCTTCGGTTGCCGTCGCGGCCGGGATGGCATGGTGGCAAGACACAATCAGCGATGATCTCCAACATCGACTACGTGCCGACGATTCTCGACCTCGTCGGCGTTGAGGTGCCTGAGAAGGTTCAGGGGCGGTCGTTCGCCCCTTTGCTGGACGGGAAAGCATACTCGCCGCGCAGCGAGATCTTCGGCGAGATCACCTACCACGACTACTATGACCCGCGGCGGTGCATCCGTACAGAGACCCACAAACTGATCGTGAACTTCAGCACTGCACCGTTCTTCATGGACCCCTCGCAGTCGTGGCGGCCGAGGTCGGATACCGTCGTCCCGCCGACGAATGCCCTGGCCTACCACTCGGTGACTGAGCTGTATGATCTGCGTGAAGATCCGTGGGAGTTGAAGAACCTCGCGGACGACCCCGCTCACTCGGTGGTGCAGAAGAACCTGCTACAGCGTCTCCATAGGCATCTGGTTGAGACGCACGACCCAATCCTGGTCGAGGCCGTCGTGTCTCCGATGCACCGCAAGGCCTGGGCGGTCCTCACGGGCTAGCGGGCCTGAGCGAAGAGGCGCACATGCTGTTCGATGGAAGACTCTCAAGCCGGCGCATCCTCTTGATCTGAGCTGTTGGGACCTTGCCTCAGAAGAACGGCTCCAGCTGGGATAATGGTTAGATCGTCCCGATTGGACCGGGAAAGCGGTTTCTGGGATGAAGAGCAGAAACCATAGGGCGGGCCGGCTCACGTCGAATTGCACGAGGCAAAGGCGGTGCCGGG
>CAYGAN010000032.1:0-3712 GCA_964347585.1 uncultured Planctomycetales bacterium
CTCGTCCCGACGGATTCGGCTCTCGGCCTCGACCGGCAGGACGTCCGCGACCGGGGTGTCCCGGTAAGAGCAGGGGTTGTGCTCCGGGCCGGCCAGTGCGAGCAGCCCGCCCCCGTCGTCAGCGACAAGCTGGCGGATCCACTGAAGCTGATCACGCCGGAAGACCGCTGGGTCCACGTCACCCAGGATCACCAGGTCGAACTTGAGCATCGCGTCGCGCGACGAGGGAAGTTCGCTTATGAAGGGCTTTTCCGGCTTTTCGGTCGGCTCGGCCCCGGCGAGCAGTACGCTCAGATCCACGCGGTGGTCGCGCAGCATCGCGTTCTTGAGGAACCGGTACTGCCAACGCGGCGTCTGCTCGACGTACAGAACCTTGATCTTCTCGTCCGTGACGCGCACCACGAAGCTGCGGTGGTTGTTCTCCTCGACGATCTCGTCCGGCTGGACGGGTACTTCGGCGCGGTACGTGAATTCCCCCGCCCGCTGCGGCGTGAACGTCACCGCGACGGTCAACTCTGTTTGCTCCTTGTTCAAATCGACCTCAGTCCGCGCCAGCTCCTCGGTACCCGAGAGCAGCACGACCGGCACGCGCCGCCGCTCGTAGCCCCGGTTCCGCAAACGCATCAGCACCGTCACCGGATCGCCTTTGAAGAGCAGCTGATCGACCAGCACCTGCTGGAGCTCGACGTCCCGCGGGTCGGGATCGCCGATGACCACGGGATACAGCCTTATGCCCATGTCCCGCCACTTCTGACACGCAGCCAGCGGGCTCGCCCCGAAGGTGTTGATCCCGTCCGTGAGCAACACGAGCCCGGCTAGGGGCTGGCCTCGCAGTGAGGCTGCGATCGCACCGACCGAATCCACGATCGACGTGAATTCCGTTTGGCCTGCGTGTGCTTGCATCGCTTCTTGGATCGCGCCAAACGAGGTCGCCCCTTGCGGGAGCGCGAGCGGCTCGGCATCGCGGGCGAAGCCGAAGTACCTCGCCTCTCCCGCCCGGGCGGCGCGCTCGAGGAAGTGTGTTGCCGGCGCGGCGAGCATCTCCGCTGCCAGGCGATCACGTGACAGCCGGTTCCACTCAGGCCGTAGCTGCCAGTTCCTTTCGTCCGCCTCGATCCCCAATGCCCGGGCCACGGCGGCCTGGTCGCTCGCCGTGACGTAGCGATCCTTCAGAGACATGCTCTGCGAGACATCGACCGCCACGGCCAAAACCGCACGCTGCTGTTGGACAGCCTTGACTTCCAGTGCGAGCTCCACCAGGACCGGCAAAACGCACGCAATCGCCAACACGCGCAAGGTCAACAGCAGAGCGCGCTTGGCTCGCGAAAGATCGCTCGTCCGGGCCCGATACAGCCACACGGCCGCTACGATAAGCACCGCCGCGACCGCCGTCGTGCCGACCGGGCCGAACAGCGGCTGCCACGACAGCCGCACTGCCGTAACGTCACCGCCGAGTTCTCCCGGTCCGACAAGGAGTTGATAAAAACCTGACACGCTTCCGCCCAACAATCATGCCATAAGTGTCTTGCCAGCCCGCAGGACGCGTCCTCTCAAAGCCGTTGCGCGCTTGCCAGCATTTCCGTTGCATCCACTCGCCGCGGCGAGAACAGCCACACAAGCGCACATTCGCCCACCAAGAGCACCAGCAAGAAGGCCAGCAATCCCGACCAGAGCTCCGTGCCCAATCTTCCTCGTCGCAGAGCCGCCCCCACCGACTCGTCCGGCTCGACAATCTCCCATCGCGTGTCGGCGAACATTGCCTTGAGTTCGTGGCCGCTGATCGCGGTCAAGTCGGACTCCGCCTGCGGCACGTTCGCCGCCGCCGGGGCACATCGCGTTCTGCCCTGACGATCGGGCCAGCGCAGCCTGTAAGCGCCGGCGCGATCGACCTCTGTGTACACGACGCGCTTCCGCCCGGTGGCAGGATCGTCCTGTATGTATCCCGCCGCCGGCTCGGTCGTGTCGTCGGGCCGAACGATCGTGTGTTTGGCACCCTCCGGCTGCGCCCAAACCATCGCCTTGCCCACGTCGATGCCCTTCTGGTCGCTCGCTCCGCCGAGCGCGTACATGATTAGCTCCTGCCACAGCGGCAGAAACGCCGGGCTCAGCGGAAACTCGCCTCCGACCCGGTCCGCCGACGCGCCGAAATACAAGACCGTGCCGTTGCCATATCGGTTTTCCACCAGCGCGGCGTCGCCCGTCTGGAACTCCGCCAAAGTCCGCACCGCCTTGCCTCGAAGCGAGACCACCGGCCACGTGCGACGCCAACCGGCCTGTGTGAGATGCTCCCGCAACGTCGGGCCCTCGAACGCCGCCAGCGCCGGATGCAGCCGTTGCCGCAGGCGCAATCGCATAGGTTCGCGCTCCGCCGGCACCTGGCGTTCCGCGATCGTGACTGGCAGCAAGCCGCCGTCCTTTTCCGTGAACATCGCCATCATGTTGGCGGGACTGCTCGCTTGACCTGCGATGATCAGCAGGCCCGTTCCATTGCGGACCACGTTCTTCAATCGCTGCAATTGCAGTCCTGCCAGCGCGGGCACATCGGCCAAGACCACGACTCGGTAGTCTTCCAACTCGATCGTTTCGAGCTCGTCGAAGTCCACTGATCGCACGTTGAAGAGCGGCTCGCCTGCCGCCTCGGGGTCCACCGGCGCCAGCGCCGCCGCCAGATAGCCTGTTGCCGTCAAGTAGGACTCGGCGGCGGGCCGTCCGTTCACCAGCAGCACAGGCACCCGATCGTAGGCCCGTCCGGCCATGAACCGCGAGTTGTCACTTTCCAGGATGTCCGCTCCGCACCGGGCCTCGAATACGTGCTCGCCGGCCAGAGTCAGTCGATATCGAAACAGCGGCGCGGCCTCTTGACCCGGCTGGACCGTGGCCGTCCGGCGAGACATCTTTTGGCCGTCAACCCACAACTCGACCGGGAGCTCGACGGGATCGGTCAGCCCGTATCCGCGCAGGCGCATCTTGAACGTCGTCGTCTCCAACGTTGTCAACACGCGCTCCTGCACCTCCAACGCAGCCACCGCCACGTTCGGCCCCCTCGCCGGCGGCAGCAGGAACGCGAACAGCGCCGCCTCATCGTCTCCCGCGGCCCCTTTGAGTGCCTGTGCGATCCGCTCCTTCTCGTGCTCCCATGCGCCGACCTGCCCGTCGCTGAGAAGTATGATCTCGCGGTTCGCCCCGAGCTCCTGTCGCGCGATGCGTCCGGACGTCTCCAGTGCCCCCGCGTAGTCACTGCGGCTATCACGGGGTCTCATCCGCGCCAGCTCGTCTCTGACATAGGCAAGATCCCGGCTCGGCTGGGCAATGACCGCTCGAACGGGCTCTCCCGCCGCCACCAGCGCGACCGAGCTCCCCTCGCCGAGTTCCTCCAGCACCTGCTCGACGCGTGCTCGCGCCCGGTCGAACCTCGTCTGTAGCCCGTCGCTTGCCGCCATGCTGGCGGAATCGTCGATAACGATCACCGTGATGCTTCGCTGCCTCCGCTGGCCACCTAACGACCAGCTGCCTTTCACTACCGGCCTGACCACCATGAACGCTGCTGCCACCAGCACCGCTGTCCGGACCAGCAGGAGAATCAACGTTTGCATCCAGATCCGGCGGCGGTTCCTCTTCAGCGCTCGCCACACGAACTCCATCGCCGCCCACCGAACGCGCGGGAAGCGGTGCCGAATCAGCAGGTGAATCAGGATCGGAATCAGACCCAACA
>CAYGAN010000032.1:3722-11751 GCA_964347585.1 uncultured Planctomycetales bacterium
TGTTCAAGACCGTCATCGTCTTCCCTCCCTGGCCTTGCCGCGAGCCGTCAGATACCGAATCAGCAGCCGATCGACGCTCTCACCCGTGTTCGCGAGCACGTAATCCGCACGGGCGTTGACACATCCTTGCCTCGTTTCATGCAGGAAGTCGTGCACGATGGCCACGTAGTCGGCCTGGATCTGTCGAGCATCCACATTCGTTGCCCCCAGCTGCTCGAGCCCTTCGAATCGCCGCCTCCCCCCGAACTCGAACAACAGTTCCTGCGGATCCATGACGTGGAAAACAATCACCTCGTGGTTGGCAAATCTCAGCCGCTGGATGCCCCGCGTGAAACCGTCGCCTTCTTCGAACAGATCTGAAACGACCACCACCACGCCACGCCGTGAGAGCATCTCGGCCAGCAACGCCGTCGCGTGCGCCAGCCGGGTCCCACGTTCAGGCCGGATTTGCTCCAGCCGGCTGCAAACCGTCCCCAGCGAAGCCAGGCCAGTACGAGGCGGCACGAACGTTAGGATCTCTTCGTCAAACAGTGCCAGGCTCACCGCATCTGACTGCCTGAGCGCCAGGTAGCCCAGCGACGCCGCCAGCAAGCACCCGTAATCCAACTTGCTTGCCTGACCGGAGCCGTAGCGCATCGACTCGCTGCAATCCAGCAGGAAGGTCACCACGAAGTTCGTCTCTTCCTGGAACTCCCGCAGGTGGTAGCGTTCCGTTCGCGCATAGACCTTCCAATCGATGTGCCTCGTATCGTCGCCAAGCACGTAGGCCCTGTGCTGTGCAAATTCAGAACTGACCCCTCTGTAGGGGCTGCGTTGCAAGCCAGCCAAGGTGCCCTCTACCAGCACCCGGGCGCGCATCTCAAGCGCTGCGATCCGGTTCAAGACGTCCAGCGCTATGTACCTGCTGCGTTCAGCCACCGCCCCGCGTCCCTCTGCTACCGGCTCTGATCACTGCATTGCCTTCAGCCTTGTGGCTTCTGGTCCACATGCTTCAGCAACTGCTCGATGATGTCATCCGTCTTAATCCCTTCGGCCTGGGCTGCGAAGTTCAGGATGATTCGGTGTCGCAGCACCGGCTTGGCCACCGCCTTGATATCGTCCCATGAGACGTGGAACTGGCCGTGAAGCAGCGCCCGCGCTTTGGCCGCCAGTACCATGTACATCGATGCGCGGGGCCCGGCGCCCCAGGTCATCCACTGCTTGATGAAGTCGGGGGTTTCCTTCTCGCCGGGTCGCGTGCTCCGCGCGATGCGCTTGGCGTACTCCATGACCGCATCCGCTACCGGGACCCGACGCACCAACCGTTGACACGCAATGATCTGCTTGCCGGTAAGCACGCGCTTCGGCTCATCCATCTTCGCCGCTGTGGTCCGCCGGATGATCTCCGTCTCCTCCTCGTCCGCCGGATAGTCCACCAGCACGTTGAACATGAACCGATCCAATTGCGCCTCGGGCAGCGGGTAGGTTCCCTCCTGTTCGATCGGATTCTGCGTCGCGAGGACGAAGAAGGGCTCGTCCAGCGGGTAGTCCTCGCCGCCCACCGACACCTTCCGCTCCTGCATCGCCTCCAGCAGGGCCGACTGGGTCTTCGGGGGGGTACGGTTGATCTCGTCGGCCAGGATCACGTTGGCAAAGACCGGCCCACGCAGGAATTTGAACTTCCGCTCACCCGTGGCGGGATCGTCTTGGATCACTTCCGTGCCGGTGATGTCCGTAGGCATCAGGTCGGGCGTGAACTGGATCCGTTTGAACACCAGCGACATCGTCTGGGCCAGCGTGCTGACCAGCAGAGTCTTGGCCAGACCCGGCACCCCGACCAGCAGACAGTGCCCCTGTGCGAAAATCGTCGTCATCAACTCTTCAATAACCTGCCGCTGACCCACGATCACACGGCCCAGTTCCGCGAGGATCTGCTCGTAAGCCTGGTGCAACTGCTTGGCCATCTCGACGTCGGCCGGCGCCCTCGCCTGATTCGCTGCAGGTTTCTGCTCAGTCACGTTTGGTCCTTTCGATGCCAACCCCGTCGCCCAAGAAAAGTTCGTGATTCGAACCACACCCTCCGGCCCGGCTCGATCCGACGCCCTTTCCGCGAGCCTTGATCTGTCAGCCTTGCCCCCTCAGCCTGCCCATCCATCTCCTGTACCCCGCCACCGACTCGACGCCGAGCATACCCGAGCCGAGCTCTATAGCGCCTTCCCTGCCACGCCCGTCGTTATCATTGATGGCAACGTCCCACAGCCACCCACGCCACGTATCGGCCTCGTGCAGCTTTGGCAGGGCCGTTGAAGGCCCTGCCGACGCGAACGCATCCCACGGTATGCGAATCTCGTACGTTGTCCTCCGTCGCGTCTCGTCACGCTGTATCCCCACCGCCACCTGGGCCCGCCGCGCGGCACGGTTCGCCTGGCGCTTGTAGGTCCTGACCCATCCAGCCAGCCCCTCTTCGAAGAGCTGCCGAACCGCCCCTGGCCACAACGTCGAATCCACCACCAACCGGCGGGGCGCAAAGACGGAACCGTACTCGACGCAAGGGACTTCGTCCACCAGCGCAAAGGTAAAGGCCGTCGCCCGTGTCGGATCCACTGCGTCGCTCGCCAGAAACTGCACGTTGACGCTATCCGATCGCCACAGCCCGGCTTCCGGGCGCGCAAAGTGATGATCGTCCTGAACCCTCACCGCCACATAGACGCCCTCTTTGTCCTCCGCGGCCGCCACAAGGGCTGAACAGTCCGCTGTGCCTGGCGCACCCCGGGATTTGAACCGACTGAAATGGACACGATCCGCCTGCCAATACCAGGCGCCCCCGAGCCGCACCCACCTCGCTTTGGCCCAGTCGCCCAGATCGCCGTCCACGACGGGAGAGACCCGACTCAGAGGAACCGTCGAGCTGGCTGGTTCTTCCACGTCCGCTGCCAGTTTGGAGGCTGCGATGGCATTCGGGTCCCCTGCCGCCTCCTTGATTGCTGCAAGCTCGCGGCCGGTCGATTGCTCGGGCGGACCGAATTCGTACAGGTACGTGAAGTCCGAGGCATACATCCGACCCGCCTGCGCGTTGACCTTGTGAAGGTGCCGAGCCAGACAGGGAACCTGCCTGACGGGCTTGCCGCTCCGGCGGTCAAGCGCTCGTACCCGCGCCCGCATGCCCTTGTCAGCTGGTATCTCCAGTGCCACCAGCACCCACGAGCCAGTCGCGTAAACGTATTTCGGATGGTACACGAACGTCCGGGACCGCCATGCGGTGCGCTGCTTGATCAGATCGTACGCCACCACGCGCGACGCCACCGCGTAGTACAACGTATCGTCGGCGATGTGCCAGATGGTGGGCGATCCGCTGACCTTTATCCGCGTCAGCCCGTCGGCCCGCCAGACCGCCTCCAGTGCGTTGCGGGCGCCTATGAGACATAGGAACTTCCCCCATAGCTCAAGCCGGCCGCTGCTCGTGGTTTCGAGCCTTTGTCCAAAGGTGACCTGGCCGGCCTTGGAGTCCACGTGCGCTGGACAGACCCCGTCAACGAGTACGAACGGCGAGCCGCGCCGCGAGTGTCCCCCTCCCGGCCGGGCTACCTCCAGCCGCGTCAGAGCAGACTTCGGCGTGCCGGGTCGCCGGATCGGGATAAGCCGCCTGACTTGGCCCGTGACCCGGTCGCAACTCGCCGCCATCGCCGTTGCCCCTTCCGGCCCGTCCCCGCGGGCCTGAAGATAAGCAACGATGCTGTCGGCCAGCGAATACACGCCTCGAACTTGCCAAGGCGTAAACCGCGCCACCCAACGGCGCCTACCACGCCGCGGGTCGTAGCAGTGGACTTGTTCAAGGCCGGACCAAATGACCTGGTCCCCGCTTGGCGCTGCTGAGCGCGTCTTCTCCCTCATCGCCTCCTCGTGCCTCTCCAGAAGCCGCTCGCCCGTCTTCGTGTCCATCACCAGAAGGTCGCCGTCATGATACGCCAGCACGACATAGTTCGCGTCGAACTCGATCAATGCCGGACTTCCCCGTGCCGCACGCTCCCACAGCAGCGTGGGCAAAGGGGTCCGCCGCCGCATTTCGATCGAATCCGGCGCGCGAAGCAGCATCAGGTCCTTCGCGTCCAGACTGAAGTAGCAGTCCCCCCTCCCTACCGCTGGCATGATCCACTTGGCAAGCCGATTCGACGAGTCCGGGATTCCCGCAGTCTGCGAGCCAACCCGGCCTCTCCGGCCGCTGGTCTCGTCATCCTGTACGCCGCTGTTCAACCACCAATCGGCCTCTTTGAAAGACTCCGGTGCGAGCATGTGCACGTACTCTCGCGACATCCCTACCAGCCGCTCGCCCAGATCCAGCACGTTCCCGCACGCCTCTGAGGGACCCCAGCGGACGTGTTCAGCGATCTTGCCGCTGGCCGGCGCCAGCACGTAGAGCCCCTCCCAACACGGTACGACAAGTCCTCGGGGCGATAAGCTGGCCGAGCCGAGAATCCCCGAAACGTCGAGTTCCCTTTCCCAGAGCACCTCCACCTCGGGTGGCCGGATCGCGGCGATCGATGTGCCCTTCTGAAAATACGCTCGGTCGCCACTGGCTCCGATCAAGCAGCGCAAGTCCATGCTTTCGTGGCGACCCTTGATCACCCCGTCTCTTGCGTCGAGTACCAACAGCGAGGAAGCGTCCTGAGGTATCGCGATGACCCAATTGCCGCTGATCGCGATCGGTGTGACCGGCCGACTCATGATGAACTTGCACCCCCATGGATCGGGCCCCCAGACGTTGCGACGCGGATAGTCCCTGAGCCACTTGATACTGCCGTCGAGAATATCTACTGCTGCAATGATCCCCACCCCGCCGCAGAAGTACGCCACGTGACCGGACACCGTCGGCGGAGCAGAGCTGAGAATCGTGTCCAAGTGCCGCCCGCCGCGAATTGCTGGAAAGCTGCTGCCCGAGAACAGTTCCGTCCGCCACAGCAGTTGGCCCGTTACCGCATCCAGACCGACCAGGAAAAAGACCGGTATCTCGCGAGGCTCCCACGCCGCTGCTACAACCGTCCCATTCGCATACGTCGGATCAGAGACGAATTCCATCAGCGCCAGATCAGGCTGATGCTCCGTGCTCCACAACAAAGCCCCGTCCTCACGCCGTGCCGCAAACACCGCGCTGCGTCGCGCGTCTGTTGCTCGGTGCCCCCAGTTCAGCCTGTAGAAGACGGCATCCGACGAGGTCGCGCAACAGAATCGCTTGGCGCAGGCTGCCAAGGTCAGCCCTTTCAAGCTCCGCGGCGGCGGATCAGCCGCATTAGCCTCGCTAGGTCCGCGCGTCCACATCAGCCGTCCGCGCTGTGGGTCAAAAGCGTGAACTGTCTCGGAAGTGTTAAAGAACACTCCCCCGGCGTCGCCCGCCGGCACATAAGGGACGAACTCAACCGCCATCGACACGTGCGTTTTCCGCTTACCATGCGTCGATCCCGCCTGCCACTTCCGCATGACCCGCGGGGCCGCCGTCAGCGGAAGCCTACTATGCTTCAGCTCGTCCAGCTGCACGAACGCCGGTGTACGGACCGCCGCGCGCTCGGCATCTCGCTGCCAGGCGTGGACCAGCTCTCTCAGCCGTTTCTGCTCCCCAGCGACCTTTACAGGCTCGATACCCAACTGCGGGACCTCAGCCGGCTCTCCCGCCAATGCCCGACAGAACGCCGCCTTTGCTGCAAGCTTGGCATCGTTGTTCCCTCTGTCCGTCGAAGCCCGCACTAACATCGCTCTCTCATAGAATCCTGCCGCGCGCGACAATCTCCCCTCCGCCAGCAGCCGGTCCGCAATGGCCTCGTCCAACGTCCGTTCGAAAGGTCCGAACGGGTGTACGTATCGGAACTGCTCAACCACGTCGCTCCACCGAGAGCAAGTCGCCGCCTTGAGGGGGTCAGCATACAGCTCCTTGTATGCCCGTGTGCCTTCAGCCGACAGTCTCGCCAGCTCCTGACGCACGCACTCGCGCGCCGAGATGGCCAGAATCGACGATCCTTCCAGAACTGCGTCGGAGTGGTTCTCCAGGATTTCGTTCAGCGCTTGCAGCGCCGCCGGCCACTGCTTCTCACTCGCACGCGTGTGGAATTGGCCAAGCCGCGCGATCATCTCCAGGCTCCGCCTGACGGTGGGCTGATCCTCGGCCTGGGGCCTGCACAAGTCCAACCCAAGCGCAGCTGCTGCTCGCAGTACCTGATCTTCCCCGCGTGCCAACCGTTTGAGTTGGTCGTAGAGGTCCCTCGCCTCCTCCGTCCTGCCCGTGTTGAGCCACGTCCCTGCCATCTCCAACAAGAGGGGCCTTTCGTCTCTGCCCTGGCCCGTTCGCGCGTGTAGGTCTACCAGCCGCTGCTGGGCATCCTCGATCCTGTAGAGGGGGTCGCGATACAGCGCTATCAGGCGCTCGAAAGTCGGCCAATATCGCGGGTCGTACATCAGCAAGTGCGTCAGTGCGTGGCCAAGGGCGTCGGCCTGAAGGTGCGCGGCTCCGGCCTGAGCGTAGGCGTCGGCGATTTCGAGCCAATTGAGGAATCGCTCCTCATCCGTCCGTACCAGCGTGACGACGCGCTTCAGTCGTTCCGCCACACCGACCCAATCACCACGTGCGCTTAGCACGCGCACCGCTGATCGGCCAGCCCGCACCCGCCGCCGCCAGTTGATCCCATCGTCGTCAGCAATGCGGTCGAGTTGCCGGAGCAGAGCGTCCTGCTCAGATTGCGAAGTCACCCGCACACGCACTTGCTCCGGCTGCATCAGAAGCGCCCGGACCCGCACGACGTTGGCCCCGCCCTTCAAACGCACCTCCGTTCGGCCGCAACCCGGGGCCACTGGGGCTGCAGCACCGTTGCATTGCAGCGACAGTACCCAGCATTGTGAATGGATCGCGTCGAGCCCAAGCGCCTGTCCGGCCTTGCCCGGCGGCTCCGCGCCGGCAACGAAAGCAACGAAGTGACCGCCGGGACGAGCGTCGATATAGCAGAGCGCTTCGCCCGGTCGAGGCCAATTGAATCGTCCTTGGGCTTCGATCAGAACCCATTTCCGCCCGCGGGCAGCTTCCGGAAGACAATTGACTCCGGCAACCCGATCGCGGTGTACTTCTGCATGCTTTGGGAATCCTGCTCGGCTGAGGTCAGTTGCGGGATCTGCGAACGAGGCGAACGTATCGCCAGCCGCCCAGGTCACGCTCCAATCGTCGAGCCATCGTGGCACCGACTCGCTTGCCGAAGCTTGCCGCAGCGCCGGCCCTGCTGCAGCGACGAACGTCGCAGCGATAACCTGCAGCACTAGAGCTGCCGTCAGGCTGGATGGAATCTTGGGCGGTATCATCGGGAGGAGACTTCGAGTCTGGCGCTGGCCAGAACAGCGTAGCTAATCAGCCCGTCGAAGCCAACCGTGACGACCTCGACCCACCCTGAACACCATTCATTGTCTTCGCCAGGCGATGCTTGGCAAGGGGCGCAAGGCGAAATGACTTGACCCGCACAGGGTCCTGCAAAGCTCCGTGCGCCATGGTACACTCCTGCAGCCCCAGCTGCTGCGGACGTCCTGGCTGGATCGCTCGGTGCGGGAAGGATACAGCTGATGAAGAAGCTGATTGCCCCGTTTCGGCCGGTTTACCCGTCGCCAGCTGCGCTGATCGCCGCGGCTGACGCATTCGGCCGACCGAACGTGCTGACCCTGGCGGAGGTCTTCAACGTAAGCATCCGGGAACCAGTAATCATAGGCATCGCGATCCGCCAGGCTACGTACTCGCACGGCTTGATCGTGTCCCGCCGTGAGTTCACCGTCAATCTGCCGACCTGCGGCATCGTCGATAGGGTGGATGCAGCCGGCTCGGTCAGCGGACGCGACTGTGCTGACAAACTCACGCTTGTGGGCCTAACGCCCATGCCGTCGTCAGTCGTAGCACCCCCCATCATCGCGGAGTGTCCGGTCAACCTGGAATGTCGGGTGCTTTCGGTTCAGCAGGTGGGCGACCACGATCTGGTTCTCGGTCAGGTGGTGGCTGAGCACGTCGATGAGGAAAAGCTGGGCGCAGGCGGCC
>CAYGAN010000032.1:11761-12121 GCA_964347585.1 uncultured Planctomycetales bacterium
AGTACTGGTCGGCCCACAGCAAAGTCGGTGACCACGGGTTCACACGGACGCTGGGTACCAGTGAGTGATAACGGCCTTTGTGCGGACGCGTTCGCTCTGCTAGCTTGTCGCGATCCAGGCTGCGGCGCAGCGTAGCATCGGCAACAGCGGCGCGAGACAGGCCGTCGGGCCGCAGCGAATCGAGTGTCAAAGCTAACGTCTCGCGGTGATCTCCGCAGTGGACAGGAGCGATCAGAAATGATGACCCGCGAACTATTCAGTCGATCGGAGGCCAATCCCATTATTTGCGCGCGCGACCTGCCGTATCCGGCCAACAGCGTCTTCAACGCCGGCGTGGCGGAGGTGGCGGGGCAGGTCGTC
>CAYGAN010000032.1:12131-16896 GCA_964347585.1 uncultured Planctomycetales bacterium
TGTTGCTGCTGCGGGTCGAGGATGCCCGAGGGTTCTCGCATCTGACCGTGGCCCGCAGCCAAGACGGCATCGGCGGATGGGAGATTGACCCCCGGCCCCTTCTCAAGCCCGGCGAGCCGGACTTCCCCCACGAGGCATTCGGCTGCGAAGACCCGCGATTGACATACCTGCAGGACGAGAACGAATGGATCATCGCGTACACGGCGTACTCCCCGAATGGTCCGGCGGTCGCCTTGGCGAGAACGAAGGACTTCCGATCCGTGGAGCGACTCGGCTTGGCACTGTCGCCGAACAACAAGGACGCGGCCGTTTTCCCGCGGAGATTCAACGGGCGGTGGGCGATGTTACATCGGCCGGTATCCGGCGAAATTGAGCACATCTGGATCGCATATTCGCCGGACTTGGTCCACTGGGGTTCGCCGGCGTGCGTGCTTCCCGAACGAGGCGGGCCCTGGTGGGATGGGGTCCGGGTCGGTGCCGGCACCGTTCCAATCGAGACTCCTGACGGGTGGCTGCTGATTTACCACGGCGTCAAGATGATGCCGGCCGGCCCCATTTACCGTTTGGGTTTGGCGATGCTTGACAAGGACAACCCCAGCCGACTCCTAGTCAGATGCGACAGATGGGCGATGAGCCCGACCGAGCACTACGAACGATACGGGGACGTGCCTAATGTCGTCTTCACCTGTGGGGCTCTCGTACGTGGGGACGATTTGTGGCTGTACTATGGGGCAGCCGACGCGTGTACGTGCCTAGCCACGGTGCGCCTCTCAATGCTGGCCGACGCCATCGAACAGTGCCAGCGTCGCCAGACCTGAGCGCCGCCAGCGTGGTGGTGGTAGGTTTGCTCGTGGCGAGGGAATCGCAGGCCGGTGGCGCGGACGGAACAGCTTCGCGGCGCGGCCCGGCGCGACACGTGAGACGCCGGGGCCGTAGTTCAGAGACGCTCGCTGCGGGGCGGGAACGGTAGTGCAAAGCACACGAGCCGGAAGCACAAGCCGACGATTATCGCTGGCCAAGTTCGGGGCAAAGGGTGGTACGCGCACGGCCCGAATTGGCCTGATACTGCTTGTCACTCCTTGCGGAGAAGGGTTGACGATGGCTGGTCAAGCCGCAACGACGAGATCGGTGCGACGCGAGCCTCAATGGCCGCTGAAAACGAGCAGAGTACTGCTGAGTGACGAGCAGATTCGCCGCGCACGCCAGCTCTGCCGAACCGACACAGCCGCGACCAAGATCAAGGACGCCATTGTTCAACACGCAGCGTACTGGGCCGAGAAAACTGACAAGCAGCTTCGGGAGCTGCTGCCCGGCGGCGAGGTGCCGCGCGCCTTTAACGTCAGCACAGAAGGCTGCCCCGTCCACGGCAAGCAGGTCTATCAGTTCGGGACATATCCGTGGAAGCTGGATCGGGACCGGCCCTTCGTGGTCATCTGTCCGGTGGGCGGGGAGACCTATCCGAGCAACGATTTCGCAGCTTATTACCACACGGGCATGAAAGACCGCTCGCTTCTCGTAGGCAAGTACGTTGATGACGGCTGGGGTTGGCTCTCGCCGGAGGGCAAACGGTCCTGGCTGGTCGGGTACGCGTGCCATTGGGCCTGGAGGAAGTACTGGCTGCCGGCGGTGGATCAACTCGCTCGCGCGTATGTTCTCACCGGGGATCGCAAGTATGCCCGCAAGGCAGCAGTCATGCTGGATCGGATCGCCGAGGTCTATCCGGACATGAACTACGCGCATCAATCGCGGTACGGACAACTGATGAACGGCCGCTACCAAGGCAAGATTCTCAATGCCATCTGGGAGACCGGCGTACTGGAACGACTGGCCATCGCGTACGATTCAATCTTCGACGCTCTGGTCGGGACGGATCCGATAAAGCTCACTGATCGAACGTCTCAGGATGTCCGTGCCAATATTGAGGCTAACCTGCTCGAAGAGGGGATCAAGGCCATCCAGAGCGGACGGATTCGAGGCAACTTCGGGATGCATCAGAGTGCTTTGGCCCACGCTGTAATCGTCCGCCAGAACGGCCCGACGAAGGCGCTGCTGGAGCAGATCCTCAGCGGGTCGGGCAGGGGGTGGAGTGACGAGGGTGTGGACTACGCGCTTTATAACCTGGTTTACAAGGACGGGATGCCCTTTGAGACCTCGCCGGGGTACTGCGCGATCTGGCTGGACCGGTTTGTTTCCCTCGCGGACGTGCTTGCGCATGCGGACATCGATCTATATGGGCGTGCGAAGCTCAGGCGGATGTTTCGGGCGTTCTCGGAGCTTGTCTGCGCCCGGCAGTTCACGCCGGCAATCGGCGACGCCGGCAGCATCGAGGCGGGCTGGATCGGACCCGGCGCCGCAACATACCTGGCAGGATTCCGCGCGTACCACGACCCAAGTCTCGCGTGGGCAGCCAAGCAGCTCGAAGGACTGAAGCCCGAGCAGGTCAGCGACTACGCGGATCTGTTCGGTCCATCACGAGCGGCAGGAGCCCTCAAAGCTGCCGACGACTATGAACACCGGCCGTCCAGCCGCTTCCTCGACGGGTACGGGATTGTGATCATGAACAATCCTGCGGACGCGACGGCGGTAAGCATGTACTACGGCCAGCGCGGAGGCCACGGTCACTTCGACCAACTCAATCTGGAGCTGTTCGCGCACGGGCACCGCGTTTCGCCCGACCTGGGGTACCCCGACTTCATGAATGCGTTCGTGCCCGGCATCTACACGTGGAGCAAGAACACCATCTCGCACAACACGGTGGCGGTCGATAGACAAAGACAGACGGGCAATCCACACGGGAAGCTTCTGCGGTTCCACGATTCGCGAATCGCGCACGTCTCTGACGTCGAGGCGGCCGCAACGTATCCGCAAACGCACACCTACCGACGGACGTTGCTGTTAGTCGATGTCTCACCAGCCGAGTCGTATCTGGTGGATGTTTTTCGCGTCGCCGGAGGCAACGTGAACGATTTGAGCCTGCACGGCCCCGAAGGCAGGTTCAAGATGATCGAAGGGCGGCTGAGCAATCCTCAAATCAAAGGGACGTTGGCCGGGGAGAACGTCGAGTACGGTCACCTCTATGACGATCCGGTTCGGGGCAAGCCCGGCTATCAGGGCGGGTTCGGCGGGTATCAGGGCAGCGGGTACCAGCATCTGTTCAACGTGCAGCGTCTGCGCGACGGCGAGGCTTGCACTGCAGAGTGGCAACTCAAAGGCACGGACGACGCGCGCCTGCGGGTCCGCATCCTGCCGCAGGACCAGCAGCAGATCATCGTCGCCGACGCGTACGTCTCGCCGACGCGAAAGCGGCCGACCATTCTGAAGTACGTGATCGCGCAGAGAGCGGGCGACGACCTGGAAAGCTGCTACGTGACGGTCTGGGAGCCGTTCCGCGGAGCGCCGATCATCCGCGGCGCCGAGCTGATCGAGGTGACTCCCACCGAACCTGGGGCGCTGCGGAGCGTGGCCCTGCACGTCCGTCGGCATGGAGAGGACGACTGGATACTGCTCGCGCCGGCCCCGGGCGTGATGCGCAAGGTCGGCCGGATCATGCGGACCGACGCCGGAGTAGCGCTGATCCGAACGGCAAGCGGCGAGCGTGTCTCTTCATTCGCATGCGGCGGCACGAAGCTCATCTCGCCTCGCCACGGACTTGAGGTCGCTATCCCCCGAACGCTCGCGGGAGAAGTGGTCCGCGTGGACTACCGCGAACGCAAGATTGGTCTGAACGTTCCGGGCCGACAGCTTAACCATCGGATGCTTAGCGGGCGAACTGTGCGGATCTTCAACGGGCGCCACTCCTGCGCATATCGCGTCGCTTCGGCAACGTACGGCCGCGATGGACTGACACTGGCACTCGCCGGGTCAGACGTCTTTACGGGCCGTCTGCGCATCGAGAAGGTCGATTCGACCACGCGCACGATGAGCACGCCGACGTGCCTGATGTGGCCGGACTACCTGACCGGCATGCGGTTGGTAACCAAGGACTTGCAGCGCCAGTTCCTGATCGAGTCCGTCTCCGAAGGCAAGGTACGGCTCGCCGCGGGCGCGGAGATCGGCGACGCGTTCGGCACGCCGGGCGAGAACGGTGCGTTGAACGCGTGGATCGCGGACTTCGGACCGGGGGACCGTTTTGAGATCGAGATGGCGTCGGCTACGTAATCGGCCCTCGTGCAGCAGGGATGCTCACCGCCTGGCGGCCGCGCCGGTGAATTCCTCTTGCGTGATCCCTCCGTGGAAGCGATAACATCTCGCCTGAACCGGCCCGAAAAGATGGCACGCGCCAGACGCTCACGCACAGGAGAACAGGATGATCGAGCCTGACCAACCCTCGGGTATCGCCACGAGAGCCGTGCACGCCGGTGAGAAGCGCTGGCTGGGAACCATTACCACGCCAGTGACCTACAGTTCCTCGTTTACCTTCAAGAACTCCGCGGAGGTCGAAGCCTACACCTCCGGGCGGCACCCACACTACGAGTACGGGCGCTACGGCAGCCCGACCCGGCAAGCGGCTGAAGACAAGCTGGCTGCACTGGAGGGGGCCGAGCGATGCGTCCTCTTCGATTCGGGCATGAGCGCCGTGACGGCATGTATTCTGGCGCTGACCGATGCCGGTCAGCACGTCGTGCTCACCGACGACGCCTACAAACAAACCATCAACCTCGTGATGAACGTCTTGCCGAGGTTGGGCATCCAATCGTCGATCGTGCCCATGGGCGACTACAAAGCCATGGAACAGGCCATGCGCGACAATACGACTCTGGTCATG
>CAYGAN010000032.1:16906-24172 GCA_964347585.1 uncultured Planctomycetales bacterium
CACCGCGTGGTCGACTTCGGCCCCTACGAAGACGCCATGACGGAGCGCAGCCACACCCTCTTCCACAGCGTGCTCTCTCCCTACCTGAACATCGCGGATGGGGACGAGATCGTGCGGATCGCTCGCCGGCACGGGGCACTGGCGTGGATCGACAGCACCTTCGCAACGCCCTACAACCACCGTCCCCTCGAGCAGGGCGCCGACATCATCGTGCATAGTGCCACGAAATACCTCGGCGGGCACAATGACATCCTCGGCGGTGCCGTGCTCGGCAGTCACGAGCAACTCGAGCCGATCTACCAGTTCCAGCGCGTCACCGGCGGCGTGGCCGACCCACAATCGTGCTACTTGCTGATTCGAGGTCTCAAGACGCTCGCGCCTCGGATGGAATGGATCAACCGCTCGGCCACAAAAGTCTCGCGATTCCTCGAAGGGCACCGCAAGGTGAGACGTGTGTACTACCCCGCGTTGCCGAGCCACCAGCAGTACGATCTGGCCCAGCGTCAGATGACCGGTTTCGGCGCGGTTGTGACCTTCGAAATCGACGGGACCATGACCGACGCCAAGGCCTTCATCGACACCCTGAAGCTCTGCCTGATCGCCGCCAGCCTCGGCGGGGCCGAAACCCTCGTCGTGCATCCCGCGACGATGACGTACTACAAAGAGACACCTGAGCAGCGGCGTGAGCTTGGCATAGGCGATGAGCTGATACGTCTGTCCATTGGTCTGGAAGACCCTGACGACATCATCGCCGATCTTGACCAAGCCCTGGCTCGCGTGGGCCGTTCGGCCTGAGTGTCGCACCGACTGCGCCGCCGTGGTCAGCCTGCCGCCAGGACTCGGCAAACGTTCCCACAGGATAAGCGGACCCACGCGTCGGGCTATGCCGGCATGAGATGTCGGCCGTACTTGAACAGCAGGAAAACGTAGGCCCCGTAGATGGCGAGCAACGGCACCCCCAAGACCCGTCTAAAGCTGCCTCGGCTGACAAAGATATAAACACGGAACAGGCCCAGCACTAGAATCAACACCGGAAAATGCAGCCAGAAGAACGTGATCGGAATGGCCAGGGGCGTAGCCGCCGCCGATGCCCCTATCACGAATAGCACGTTGAGTATGTCTGCGCCGACGACGTTGCCTATAAGCAGGTCGCGGTGGCCCTTGACGATCGAGGCGATCGCGGTAGCCAGTTCCGGTACGGACGTGCCGAACGCCACGAGCGTCACGCCGAGCACGTCCTTGGGTACTTCGTAGCGATGGCAAAGCTCCCTTACCGAGCCTACTAACGTGTCGCTGCCGACGATCACGAGGGCCAAGCCGACGATGACCAACACCAGGCTCCGCATCACGGCGATGACTAGACGGCCGACGGGGACGCCTGTGGGGATCTCCTGCTCGACGATCTCAGGGCGTTGCCGAGCCCAGTGGACGGAGATCACCATGTACGCGCCGAGCAAACAGAGGAACCCTATTCCCACGGCCCGAGGCAACTGTGCGCTCTCCAGGCTGCCCGCAGTCGACGCCATTGCCGCGGAGCACGCTACCAACAGAACAGCTGCGCCGAATTGAAGCCACCCATGTCGGTTCAGCACGAACCGATTGACCGGCAGTCGCGCCACGCAGCAACAGACGCCGAAGACAAAGGCTGTATCGCAGATGATCGAACCCACGCCGTTTGCGAGCGCCAGGCCCGGCTCTCCCTTCCAAGCAGCTGTTACGGACACCGCCGCTTCCGGCGAGGTCGTGCCGAGGCTGACCACCGTGGCTCCGATGATGATCTTCGATATCCCGAGCATGGCCGCCAGCGAAGCCGCGCCCCCGACCAACCATCCGGCGCCTCGGCTCAGTAGTAGGATGCTCACAACGCAGGTCACGAGCAGCACCCATGTCTTGGCGGCGTAGAACTCAGGCGGGAGGATTTCCATCAGTTGGCTTCCGGGCCCTCGGCTGCCGGGCCATCGGTGTCCGTTGGGCCCGGAGCGATCTTGGCATGTCCGCTGTAAATGTTCATCCTCTCTCCGCGAAGAAAGCCGACAAGCGTCAGCGCGAAGCGCTTGGCCAGCGCGACGGCTAGGTCCGTGGGCGCCGACGAGGATGCCAGGATCCCCAGCCCGACCGCGACGGCCTTGCTGACGATCTCAAAGGTGATCCGCCCGGTCGTCAGGCCGATTTTGTCGTCGAAGGTGATGCCTGCTCTTAGAGCTAGGCCAGCGACCTTGTCGAAGGCGTTATGGCGGCCGATGTCCTCTGCAAACAATTCGATCTTCTCCGGCGTCGCCAGCGCGCAGGCGTGGACGCCGCCGGTCTGCCGATACAGACCGCCGACGCGCTGGAATCGTCTTGCCAGCGATGCCAGCTGTGCCGGCGCCACGTGTAGGTCCGTAACCGTGGGACGCCTGGCCGCCAAGTGGTCAAAATCACGGGCGGAGCCGCCTCCGCCGCACCCTGTGCCGTACGCCCATCGGCGGCGGATCATCGCCACCGCGTCGGGATCAAACCTCCCGGAGCACGAAACCACCCCCGCCTCTGCATCGAAGTGGATGGTACAGAGCTCGCTCAGCTGCGGTAGTATTCCCTCTGTATAGAGAAACCCGATCGCCAGTTCTTCTACCTGCCACGGCAGACACATCAGCGCCAGCAGGGCCTCGTCGTTAAGCACTAATTCGACACGCGTCTCTCGGACGACCGAATCCATCAACGACTCAGACCGGCCGGTCCGGGCGAATCGGCGGATCGGCAGCCGCGAGATGACCTGCCGTTGGCTGGCGTTGTTCGGACCGTTGTTGGGAACCTGCGCGCTCATGGACTTTATGCGTCAGCACGCCCGAGCATACTGCCTTTTCCCCCGATCTTCACGCATCGTCTTGAGAAATCACTGGCGGCGTGGCCCGGACCGAAAGGCCCTACCGGCGGGTCAGGGCGCGCAACGACTTGCACAAGCTGGGTATCCTTCTGGCTTCGTCAAGTCCCCGAACGTTCGCCCCGCATGGCACGCGTGCGCATCTGGCGAGCTGGCATAGGGACCTCAGGGGCCGCAATCGCCAGCAGGTTCCGCTTTGTCCCCACCTCGCTGCCGCGACAAGGATTGCGCGCGACTATGACGCTCCCACAGCGCATGCTCACTGTTTCCAGCAAGCTCTTCCCCGCCGAACTGCTCGCCTCAGATCGATGCAGCGGACCCCCGCCGTTGGACAAGCCCCGCTATCGGACATCTGCTCGCACTGACCACATCGCCGCCGCACAGGCACGCCCGCGCGAAACGACGAACTCAGATCAGGTCCCTCATGCCACAAGACCTGCCAGCAGCATTCTCAGTCTAATCGCCCTCCTCGTGGCGACGCTTCACGAGTTTCAGGAAGACAACCAGGACCAGTAGAAACACTATCGCTATTATATACTCGGTTCCCTTGGTTGAAGCTCCCAATAACAGATCGAACATCGCCGTGCACCTTTCTGAAAGCCAGTTGAATCAATGAACACTCTTGTACTCGGGGTGCTCACGAAGAACAGGCATCCGATTCACAATCCAGCGAAACGTCACAAGGCCAAGTGTGATGATCGCAATGGTGACGACAAACTCTGACAAGCGGGGGAAGTAGCGATCCGGGATGTTCCAGTTGAAGGCGATTATCGAAACATTGATCCGGTTAAGGCAAATCCCTACGATAGTCCAGATGGCCACCAATCGTGCAAACAGGGGGCTGTTGATGCGCACTGCCCAAGCGAAAAGCAAGCATGGTAGCAGGACGAAGCCGAGCATCTCGATTAAGAACCAGTGGCCCAGAGGTGTGTCGAGCAGGTGCCAGTTGTTCCCGTGAGCCACACCGATCCACTCCAGGCCGAAGTAGCAGAAGAGCCCCACTGCCGCGGCCTTTGCCAGACCCAAGGTGAGTCTGTCATGGCTTGCAGCGTGCTCAGGGCCGATCTGACTGCTGAAGATACGATTGGAGAGCATGCTCTCGAAGATAACCATTGTCAGTCCGGCGATGATGCTGGAAACGAAGAAAAACACCGGTATCAGCGGTGAATACCACAACGGGTGAAGCTTGGCCGGTGCTAGCAGGAACAGCGCCCCGAGCGCGGACTGGTGCAGCGTCGCGAGGATAACCCCCACAATCACGGTCGCAATGGTGAGTCTCCCGACCCAGCGCCGGGCGGTTTTCCAGCCAAGCTTTTCAAAGATGGCCGGGGAGAACTCGATGAGTTGGACAACAACGTACAGCACGACGAGCCAGGTCACCAGGAACATGACCGACGCGACCCCGAAGGAGTAGACCAGCGGAATGGGGAACGCCCAGGGACGACCAAGATCGATTAGGATGCCAATCGCCGCGAAGACATAACCCAACAAGCCTGTCAGGATGGCCGGCCGCAGAAGGGGCCGATATCGCTCCAGCCCGAACAGGTACACCGTCGCCGCGAGGATGAATCCTCCCGTCGCCAAGGCCTCCCCGCAGAGCACGTCGAAGCCTATCCACAGGCCCCAGGGGTAAGCTTGCGAGAGGTTCGTGACCGCTCCGAGGCCCTGGGAGAAGCGGATAAAGGCGACGATAAGCCCGAGCACGACGATAACTGCGGCGATGATGTTAAAAGGAGTGACCAGATTCCTCTTTTCGCTGACGACGGCGGTGGATTCGCCCATGGTTATTCCTCCGTATTCTGCGGCTTAGTGGCCTGGGAGGTCTGAGCGACCTCATCACGACGCTTTGCGAGCCAGCCAAGCCCTGTGAGAAAGCACGCCGACATGATAATCACTTGAGGCACTGCCGAAAGGAAGGTCTTGGTGAAGTCTGGGTACGGAGTGGTGCCCAGATCCATTCGAAAGCCCAGCTGTTCAAATGGAACGCTCGATATGTACAGCCAGTTCGTTCCGCCGGCTTCGTGCTCACCATAGATGTGGTGTACGTAGCGTTCCGGCTGTTGATAGACACGAGTTCTGGCGACATCGAGCATCTCATCCCGCTCGCCGAACGTCAGCGCTCCTGTCGGGCAGGTCTTGATGCACGCGGGCACCCGGCCAGCTTGCTGGCGGTCGAAGCAGAAGGTGCACTTCTGGATGGCGGGGATGGCCTTCTCGTACTCGAACTTGGGAATGTCGAACGGGCAGGCTATCATGCAGTAGCGGCAACCCATGCAGAGGCTCACGTTGTACGTGACGGATCCGCCCGGCTCTCCGTGAAGAGCCTTGACCAAGCACGCCGACGCGCACGCCGGCTCGCGACAGTGCATGCAGCCGCGCCTTGTAAAGACCCATTTGAGGTTCCCATGGGCGTCCTCGACCTCGTCGTAGGTGATCAGCGTGTAGCTCCTGGTCGAGAGCGATGGTGGGTTCTGGTACCCGCCGCCCGCGGCCAGAAAGTCAGTTTTCTCCGCCGGTCGCTCGTTCCACTGCTTGCAGGCCACCTGGCAAGCCCGGCACCCTATGCACTTCGTTATATCGACGAGGCAAGCCTTACTCATTTGCGACCTCCTTCTCGTTACAAGGTGACCTCGGCGCGCTCCTTGAAGTCCAGGTTCTGAATGTCCGCCGAGAAGGCCTTCATTTCAGGAATCGTCACGAACCAGCTCCGCCCCCCGGCTTCGCCGCGCCCAGAGCTAGCGCATCTTTCACGGCACTCAGGGCCGCGTCATAGTCGGGCTCCCTGAACTGCTCCTCCACGATCTGTGCGTAACGCACTACGCCCTGGCGGTCAATGACGACGACCGCACGGGCCAGTAGCATCCTCTCTTTGATGATCAGGCCGTACGCCTTTCCGAATGCTCGATCGCGATAGTCGGACAGGCAAATCACCTTGTCCACTCCCGCGTCATCGCACCAGCGCTTTTGGGCAAACGGCAGGTCCGCGGAAATCGTCAGGATCACCACGTCCGGGGCAAGCCTCTCCGCCTCCGTGTTGAAACGGAGCGTCTGCAGGTTGCACACCGGGGTGTCCAGCGACGGTATGCTGCTGATCACGACCACCTTGCCCCGGAACTCCTCCAGACTTCGCAGCTCCATCGCCGTGTCCACGGCGGTGAAGGCCGGCGCCGGGCTCCCCGGCTTCAACTCCGGCCCGAGCAACGTCATCGGAATGCCCTTGCGCTGGATCAGCCCGGTGCGCTCGGGCAGTGACGGCTCTGCCGATCGCGATGACTCATTGCGGCATCCCGCCATAACGCCAAGCGTGGCAGCAAGCGTAAGGATGCGCACTCGCATTAGGAGCACTCCAAGCGTCAATCTCGCGAACCGGCAGCTCCCACACATGATCGTATCGAGCAGCCGGCGTCGCTCGACGGCTCTCCTCCTTGCCTGATCACAGAGCGACGTCGCGATGTTTCTGGACATCCAGTTTGCTGATGTCCACCAAGAAGGCCTTGGTCTCAGGAATCATCGTGTTGGCGTCGCCGATGTTAGGCGTCAACAGGTTAGCGCTGTCGCCGCCGCTCCTGTCCTCGGGCTTGAGCCACCCGAAGCACCATGGCAACCCCACCTGATGAACCGTTTTGCCCTGAATAGTCAGAGGCTTCATCCGAGCCGTCGGCAAGGCGATCGCCGTGACGACCCCGCGCTTGCTGCAGACCCGCACTTGGTCGCCGGGCTTGATACCCTTTTCCTTCGCCAGGCCCCAACTCATCTCGACGAAGATCTGCGGCTGCAATTCGAGCAACCAGGGCATATGGCGCGTCATGACGCCCGTCTGCCAGTGCTCCGTCACGCGGTAGGTCGAGCAGACGTAAGGGAACTCCTTGGATCCGCAGGTGGAACACGGGTCAGCCGGCCCGGTCCACAACTTGGCCGCGGGGTTGAGCATCTGCCGATTGAACGGGTTCTCAGTCAGCGGCGATTCCAGCGGCTCGTAGTGCTCCGGGAGCGGACCATCGGCCAACTCCATGGCGAAGAGCCGCGCGTGTCCCTCCGGCTTCATGATGAACGCGTACTTCGTCTTCTCCGGGTCCACGTTTATCGGCGGCCACCCGCCGTCTGGAACGTCGCCCACCCATTTGCCGTCCTTCCAGGCGATAACCGGCGTGGCCTTGTCCCACGGTTGGCCGTTCAGATCGACCGAAGCGCGATTGTAAATGATGCGTCTGTTGACCGGCCAGCACCAGGCCCACTCCAGGTTGAGGCCGATTCCCTCGGTCTCCCGCTTGCGCCGAGCGGCCACCAAGCCACTGGTTTGCAGGGCGGTCTTGACCCACTGATAGCTCAGCGTGATCCCATGCCGCTGCCGCAGTTGGTCGCAGAAATGGGCGACATTGAAGCCCTGGTATTGTTCCCGGTACAGC
>CAYGAN010000032.1:24182-26005 GCA_964347585.1 uncultured Planctomycetales bacterium
CGCCGAGCGGCCATATTGCCGCCGGCCGTGTACGAATTGCAGTAGAGCCAGTTCCCGGAAGAGGTCGAGCCGTCGTCCTTGAGGTAAGCGAAGCTGGGCACCAGGTCGCCTTTCTTGAAACTCTTGCCCTTGTCCGGGAACTCAGCATCCTCGAGGAAGTAGCCGTTGATCTCCTTGGCTACGCCATGCACGTCGCACTCCCCGTGCTCGTCGAAGTAATCCCACTTGAGATCGCGTATCGGCTCGGGGAAGGCCCCACCCTTGTCTGCGTACAGCTTTCTCAACTCCACGAAAATCATGTTCATGATCTCCGCGTCCGGCTTGGCGTCCCCGGGCGGGTGGGCCCCTTTGTAGCGCCACTGCATCCAGCGGCCCGAGTTGGTGATGCTGCCCTCCTTTTCCACGGAGGCCGCCGCCGGCAGGACGAAAACCTCCGTCTTGATGTCCTTAGGCTTGATGTCCAAGTTCTTATCCTGCCAGAACCAGCCCGTCTCGCTGGGGAAAATGTTGACGTTGACCAACCAGTCGAGCTTGGCCAGGCCCTGACGGACCTTATTCGCGTTCGCGCTGCTGCACGCCGGGTTCTGTCCCCAGGCGAAGAACCCCTTGATGTTCCCGTTGTACATCTCGTCAAAGATGGTCAGCCAGGAGTAGTCGACGCCGTCGTCCAGCTTAGGCAGGAAGGCGTATCCGAAGTCTTTGTCCTTCGTCGCGGCCTGGCCGTACATCGACTTCAGGAGGCTGACCGAGTACTTCGGGTAGTTACCCCACCAGTTGGCGCTCAACTTGCCAACTTGCTTCGGCGTGTACTTGGTGTTGTAGGCTTCTAACGTCGGCTGCGAGGCCTTCGGGGTCTTCAGATAACCCGGAAGGATGTGGAACAGAAGACAGTGATCGGTCGAGCCCTGCACGTTGGACTCCCCGCGCAGCGCGTTCACCCCGCCGCCAGCCCGCCCGATGTTGCCCAGCAGGAGCTGAATGACGGCCATCGCCCGGATGTTCTGCGTCCCGGCGGTGTGCTGGGTCCAGCCCATCGCGTACATGATGGTACCGGCCTTATCGGCAGCGCCCGTCTTGGTGTAGGCCTCGTACACCCGTTTGAGATCCTTGACGGGCGTACCCGTCACGCCCGATATGGTCTCGTAGTCGTAGCGGGCATAGTGCTTCTTCATCAGCTGGTACACGCACTTGGGATGCTGCAGGCTCGGGTCCTTGCGCGGCTCGCCCTTCTCATCGATCTGGTACTGCCAGCTCTCCTGCGCGTACTTGCGCTTCTGCGGGTCGTACCCGGAGAACAGCCCCGCGACCTGGTCAAAGTCGTACTCCTCCTTGATGAGAAACGCGGCGTTTGTGTAGTTAACCACGTAGTCCCGGTGGATGAGGTCGTTGTCGAGAATGTGCTTGATCATCCCGCCCAGGAACGCAATGTCGGTACCCGATCGCAGCCGCGCGTAGATGTCCGCCATTGCGGAACTGCGCGTGTACCGCGGATCGACGCTGAGGATAGTTGCCCCGTTCTCCTTCGCTTTGAGCACCCACCTGAACGAGATGGGGTGGTTCTCAGCGGGGTTAGCCCCCATGATGAGGACGCAGTCGCTGTTCTTGAGGTCAATCCAGTGATTGGTCATCGCGCCGCGACCGAATGTTGCCGCCAAACTGGCGACGGTCGCCGAGTGTCATATCCGGGCCTGGTGTTCTATATAGACCAACCCCAGCGAGCGCAGGAATGTCTGATAGAGCCAACACTCCTCGTTGTCCAAGGCCGCGCTGCCGACCGAGGCGATGCCCGTGGTGCGGTTGACCACTTGGCCTTTTGCATTCTT
>CAYGAN010000032.1:26015-30982 GCA_964347585.1 uncultured Planctomycetales bacterium
GCACGATAAAGGTCACGGAGCGACTCCCTAACAACTTCGCCTTTTGCATTCTTCTCGGCAAAGGTGTCGTCCCGCGTCTTCTTGATCAGCTTGGCAATCTCCTTGGCCGCCCAACTCCAGTCCTTCTGTTCGAACTCCGTGCCCCCGGCTTTTCGGTAGAGCACATGGCGGAGCCGACTCTCGTTGTTTGCCATCTGGTATAGCGACGCGCCCTTCGGGCAGAGCGTGCCCTCGTTGATTGGATGGTCGGGGTCACCCTCGATGTTGACCACGGTCTTCCGCCCGTTGCCATCCGGCTTGGCATAGACTACCAGCCCACACCCCACAGCACAGTACGGGCAGATCGACGTGGTCATCATCGCGCCGGTGATCTTTCGCGGCACGTGGTCGCATATAGCCGCACGGGCGACGCGCGGCTTGCCCAGCCAGCCGACCAAGCCAGCACCGGCTGACGCAGCTCCTGCAGCTCCCAGAAATTGCCGTCGCGTTACGTCCATCATTCTCTGCCTTTCCAACATGACCTCGGTCACGTACCAGCCGCCGCAGCTGCCTCCAGCGGAGGCCAGACATATCCGCGCTCTTTCGCAATCACGTCAAGGTGAGCCGTCAGCACGTCTTCCACCGGCCCCGCGGCCGCTTCATCAACTTGCTCCGCCATCCAGACCTTGAGGTAGCCTTTGCATTCCTCACAAGTCTCAATCCGCGCGTCCGGCAACGATTCGTCGCACAAGCAGCCGATCGATTCCGTCGCGCCACAATACGGACAACGTACGGCCTCATACGCCCACTCGCTACGGCACAGCCAACATCGCAGTTGGCGCTTGTGCGTCTCCGGATCGCGCCGACCGGAGACCGCAGCATTAGCGCAAAACGGACACCCCGCCTCTCGCCAACCGCTCGCTTCAATCGCGCCACAAAACGGCTGAGCTGCCTTCGCCGCAAATGGCCCCACCCCTGCCGCGAACAGCGACCACACTAGCGAGGGGTGAATCTCCGTCTCCGCGGCCAGCGCCGCAAGCGGCTCAAGCTGGCCGCTGAACATCGCCTCGCCAAGCCGCTGCAGCCGCTCGTCATCCAGGCAGCCGCGATTCCAGAGCCTCGCAAGCGGCTCGGACGCCTCGGCGTTCTCCGCCGCGAGCAACGCGGCGATTTCCTTCAAACAGTCGCGGACCTCGGCGACGGGCAGTGAAAGCCGATACACCTCGCTGATGTGCCGCCCACAGGCGAGATGTTTGGCGAGCTTGCCCCTCGCGGGCGGGCGTGGCGGATCAAAGCTGTCCTCATACCGGCGCTGGACTTGACGGACCGACAAGGCAAAGTCCAGTAGCTCGCTCAACTTCGGGCGCTGGCGCTTCTGCCTAGTGATGATCGTACTCACCTGCAAAGTCTCCCGCAGCTCGAATGGTCCGCTGTCGGCCGCTGCTGAGGTTGGACAGGACGCTGAGGGCCGACACTTCTGAAGATCTGCCCATTGGCTCGCCGGCGTGACTTGGTCTTGCTGACAGGCTGGAGCGCCGTTGCTCAAGCAAGACTCCGTCGCCCTGGCCACAACCCCTCCGCCGCGCTGTCGAAGAGCCCAGCATGCGCTGGAGGCCGATCGTTTTGGAGCGGATATGATGTGGAACCGGCCCTGCGATGTCAAACCACTTTGCCAGTTTTCCGCCGACTTTTTTCGCGGTCGTAGGCTGCTGCTTGCGTCCTTGCAGCGCCTGTGCTCCGATCGCACGTCGCAGGCCCTGAGATCGACTGATATGCCGCTGTGCCTTCGGTCGGAACGGCTTGCTTTGCTTGATGGCGGCCCGTTCGCCACGGCCGTGCAGGCGTCGGACACCAGTACTAGGCGCCGGGAAGCGGAAGTTGAGTCAGAGCGGTTATGCTTGTCAAAGCCTATCCCCGGAGGCTCAGAGCCAAGTGTACTTACCGCTGAGCCCCCGCGGTCAGCCCGGGGGCCGTCCGAACTAACGACGGCTAGCGTGGGCTTTCGGACTTCTCCAAGGCCGGGTATAAGCAGCATCTGAACACAGAAAAGCCGCCCGGGCGGCCATCCTCCTCCACACCCCGATCGTGTTGCAGCTTGCGGCCGAGCGCCATCGTCATTATGGCGTGCCGCTGCGGCCGTGTTACCCTAGTAACAGCCGAGCCACCTTCGCGGACAGGTTGCTAACGCTAGAGCGAAAGAGTCCGCAAGAGCAGGTCCCTTTGCTCCGCCTGGCCGGCCCGGATAACAAACAACTCATGGAAGCCCTTTCTCACGCCGTTCAGAGGGCACCATAACCGCGAAAGGCGAATTGAAGAGAAGGGCGATTCTCGACAGAATGACGGTCTTGTGAAAAACGAGCACGAACCGATCTTTGAGCCGTTGCGCGTTCGGCACCTGGAGCTGCACAATCGCGTTGTCGTTCCACCAATGGTGCAGAATCGGCCCATTACATCGCCGCAGGGCATCGCATGGTATCGGCGCCTCTCCGCCGGCGGTGCGGCGCTGGTCATCGTCGAGGCCACCGGCGTGCCGGCGTTCGGCGAGGACCTGACAGGCCAGGCGCTCACGGCGCTGGTCGAGACGATCCATGCCGCCGGGGCAGCGGCAGCGATCCAGCTGTTTCCCATTCGCTTCGGCCAGGCCGCCTCGCCGGACGACCTGTCAATCCAAGACATCGAGCGGATGATCGCCCAGTACGCGACCGCGGCGACGATCTGTCGCGACGCCGGGTTCGACGGAGTCGAGCCGCACGGGGCCCACGGGTTCCTGCTCAACCAGTTCTTTATGCCGGATCGGAATCATCGCCAGGACGACTACGGCGGATCGTTGGCCGGCCGAAGCCGGTTGGCGGAGCGGATCGTGCGGGCGATTCGCGACGCGATCGGAGACGCGCTGGTGATCCTGTATCGTCACACGCCGCGCGGTGAGGCCTACACGATTAAGGAGAGCCTAGGGCTGGCACGGCGATTGGTTGACGCGGGCGTGGACGTGATGGATATCTCACCGGCGATGGCAGACGAGCCCGCGGATATGGCTGCGCCCTTCGCGAGGGGTCTCGACGTGCCCGTGATCGCGGTGAATCAGATGGAAGACCCAGACGTGGCAGCGGCAGCGATCCGCGACGGTCGGTGCGACCTTGTTGCCCTCGGCCGCCAGTTGATCGCCGATGCCGAGTGGCCGGCAAAGGTCACAGAAGAGCGATTCGATAAGATACTGTGGTGTAGTAAGTGCGACCGTGGATGTCACGAGAATCTCGCAGCCGGCAAACCGGTCGTGTGCGCGCAGTGGCCGGAGGGATATGCGATCAGCTGACCGTCCCGACCCGGCGGTTTCCGAGAAGATCATGGCATGGATGGGACATTCCTGGGAACAGTGGGTGCGGGCCGTTCGACCCGAGCGGGAGCACATCGCCTCACCGCAGGCAGGCCGCCGCGAGCTGCTCGATCTTCTCTGTCGTGAGGGACCGGACTCGACGATGATCCGTTCGATCGGTCATTGGGAGGCGAAGCGCCAGCGGATCACCGCGGTGCTCGAAAGACTGCTCGGTCAGCCGAGCGACTTGCGCCAGCCCGAGCCGCAAGTCGTCCAGATCGATCAGACCGACTGCGGCGATCACATCCGCAGACACGTCAAGATCAGAAGTGAGCCGGAGGACTGGGTCCCCGCCTATGTCCTCGTGCCTAATGACGGCTCGGCTACGAGACGAACGGCCGTGATTTGTCTCCATCAGACCGTTCCTCAGGGCAAGGATGAGCCCGCCGGCATCAGCGGGGACCCGACGTTGGCGATCGGTCTGGATCTGGTACGACGCGGCTACGTCTGCGTGCTGCCAGACATGATCGGCTTCGGCGAACGTATCGGTCCGGGCGCCGAGCCCTACGCTGATTCCATCCGCTTCTATCGGCGACATCCGCGATGGTCGTTTTTCGGGAAGATGATCTGGGACGTCTCGCGGACGATCGACTACGCGCTTACCCTTGAGCAGGTCGATGCAAGCGCCGTCGGGTGCATCGGTCACTCGCACGGAGCGTACACGACGCTGTTCGCCGCGGCCTGCGACGAGCGCATCCGCTGCGCGGTCCTCAGCTGCGGGCTGGCAATGCTTCGCAGCGACACGAAGCCCGAGCGATGGAGCCATCTGACCCCACTACTCCCGGTGATCGGGCTGTACCTGCCGCACGTCGAGCAGATCCCGTTCGATTTCCATGAGGTCGTCGCGATGGTCGCCCCGCGTGCACTCTTCAACTGGTCCTCGTTGAACGATCCGATCTTTCCGCGGACGCGGGACCTCAGAGATGTCTTTCGCCAGCTCCGCAGCGTGTACGCGCTGTACGGATCGGCGGAAATGCTCTCCTGGGAGTTTACCGACGAGGGACACGGGTTTCCCGCCGAAGCGCACGACCTTGCGTACCCGTGGATCGAGCAGCACCTCACCACTTAGCCGACACAGGATGCGCGGCAGGCAGGCAAGGAGTGTGTGGGGTAATCCGTCAGGCCGGCCAGAGCGGCGATCAGAACTTTCCATCGCGCGTTTCGAAGTGCGTCGGCTTGGCGAGTGTGCGCCCGCCGGTCGAAACCCAGTGGGCGACCCAGTGGATCATTTGTTCGACGCTCACGGCTGGCGCCCCGAAGAGCTGCCGGCATCGGGCGGCGTTGCTCACCAGCGCCGTCTCGGCTTCGGTGCCTTCAAAGACCGGCTTGTTCCCGAGCAACTCGCCGAAACGAGTGGCGATGGATCGCACCGACATGATCTCGGGCCCGGTAACGTTCAGGATCGTCGGCGGGCTGCTGCATAGCGTCATCGCACGCAGGGCCATCGCCGCTGCATCGCCCTGCCAGATCACGTTCACGTAGCCCATGCTCAGATCGATTGGCTGGCGATGGCGAACTCTTTCCGCGATGTCCAACAGAACGCCGTAGCGCAGATCGATCGCATAGTTGAGTCGGATGATCGCGGCGGGTGTGCCGAACTTGCCGGAGAAGTACT
>CAYGAN010000033.1:0-9943 GCA_964347585.1 uncultured Planctomycetales bacterium
CGGTGTTGTACAAGGCATGCTCCTGAAGAATGTGGGCGTCCTTCGTGCCGGTGTAAAGCGTTTGGTCGGGATACTTCCGACCGTCCTGGAAGACGAGCGTGCCGGGCGCGGGACGCACGGCTGGCTCGACCGTAAGGTTGACCTGGACGTACTGCGGGTCGTTCGTAGCGTTCGGGTCGCTGACCGTGATCGTGCCACTGTAGTTCCCGGCGCTCAGGCTGGCCACATCGTAGATGACCTGGATCGTATCGATCTCGCCGCTGTTCGTGCCGCTGTCAGGTGACACCTCGAGCCAGCCCACGTTGTCGGCGATCGTGTAATTCAAGGTCCCTGCCCCAGTCCTGGTAACGGTGAAGCTGTCGTTCGGCAGGTTAACTCCGGCCATTGTCGTCGGCTCGATGGTGGGCGGGTCGAGTTGGATCATGGGCCCCGCCGGGCTTGTGCTGTACAGGTCGGTCTCGGCGTGAATGCCGGTGATGTCGCTCGCCCCCATCCGCAAGCCCACGCCGGTCAGGACGCGGCCCGGCTCGGCGAGGAACTCCCGCTCCAAGCCTGGGTGATAAGCGTCGTAGCCGGCTCGGAACTCGGCCACCTCCCCGAGCGTCCCGTCCACAAGGATCGGGCGGGCCCATACCGCGAGCGTAAAGATGTCGTACTCGCCCGCTGCCCGTGCACCGTAGCCGACAGCCACGTAGCAATGCGGAAGCAAGACGAGTGCCTCTATCGGACCGCCGGGGTCGTTGCCAAACCGGACGATTTCCGTCTCACCCAGGCTGCCGTCCTCCAGAAGGGGTGCTTGCTCGACCAGCATCGTCTCGACGTTCTCCGCTGCGCCACGGGCACCAATGCCGGTGATGACGTATCCGGGGGGAACGGTGTACTGGGCCTCGACCTGTTCGGCCACGTCTATCCGGCGATCGCTCAAGGTCACGACGTTGCTGCCGTCAGTGCAAGGCGGCGGCGGCGGGGGATCCGGGATCAGTTCGGCCCAATCGAAGTAGTTGATCGCAAATCCGGACGACCCACTCTGGCTGAAGCTCAGGAAGATCGTGATCGTCGATGCTGACGCCGCGGCGTCGATCTGGATCTGACTCCATTGGTCGTCACTATGAACGAGGAACGTCCAAACGACGTTGGCAGACTCCGGGTCCGTCCCGCCAAGCGGGTCAATCCCGATCCGATTCCGCATCTCACCGTCGCCGGTACGGTGGGTGTATATCCACACCTGAGCTCGATAAACCGTGCCGGGCGTCACGCCGGCGACCTGCTGATAGATTCCGCCGCTGATCCGCGAGCCGTCTTTCACCGCGCCGTAGATGCGGTCGCCGTCAAACGCCTCACTGATCCCGAATGTCGGCGGGGTGTAGATCCGTGCGTCACTGTCGATCGCCGCCTCGCCGTATTCGGTCCATCCGATCGGATCCGCTGGATCAGCCTCGAAGCTGGGGTTCTCGAGAGTCTGGGCGATGGCGGGTAACGAGCCAGCCGCCAGGACCGCCAGTGTTGCAAGTGTGGGCAGGGCTTTCTTCATCATCACCACCTCCGCAGTGAAAGACTTTGCCTCGGGTGCCTCATATGCAGCAGCTCGGGCCGCCGCGGAGTTCCTCCAGCGGGTCGAGATCTCCGTTCGACACCAAGGGAGTCTGAGGGACGCGCATCGTGGTCACGTTGTCGTCCGCCGCCCGGGCCCCGAGGCCCGTAATCAGATAGCCCGGCGTTGCGGCGTGCCAGGCCTCGACGAATCCGTCCACATCCACCCGTTTGTCGTCGAGCAAGGCCGTTGCCAAATCGCTCAGGCAGGCATCCACCGCCGCAAGACAGGGCCGACCGACCGTTCGCCCTGAACGGTGCGTCGGTCCAAGAGCGCACCTTCATTATAACCCGCACCAGATGTCGCCAAGGATCAGGCTGGATCAGAGCAAGACGCTGGCCAGCGCCTCACCAATCAGAGCGGGGGATTCAGCTACGGTGATGTCGGCTTGCTTCAGCGCTGCGATTTTCGATTGGGCCGTGCCTTCGCCGCCGGAGATGATCGCACCGGCATGGCCCATGCGCTTGCCGGGCGGGGCGGTCTGACCGGCGATGAATGCGACCACCGGCTTGGCGATGTGTTCTCGGACGTGCGCGGCGGTCTGTTCCTCGTCCGTTCCCCCGATCTCCCCGATCAGTACGACCGCGTCGGTTTGGGCATCGCTCTCGAACATGTCGAGCAGCTCCGTGAAGTTCAGACCCTTGACCGGGTCGCCGCCGATCCCGACGCACGTTGACTGCGCGATGCCGCGCGTCGTGCACTGCCAGACGGCCTCGTACGTCAGCGTCCCGCTGCGCGAGATCACGCCGACGTTCTTCGTGCCGTCCTCGGGGGCTCTGTGTATGTAGCCCGGCATGATGCCGATCTTGCACCCCGGCCGGCCCGGACTGATGATCCCCGGACAGTTCGGACCGACCAGCTTCGTGCCGCAGTCGTCCAGGAACTTGCGTGCCCTTACCATCTCCAACGTCGGGATCCCTTCGGTGATGAGCACGACCAGCTTGATGCCGGCGGCCGCCGCCTCCATGGCAGCGTCTGCTGCGAACGGAGCCGGCACGAAGATGAGCGAGGCGTCAGCCCCGGTCGCCTCCACCGCGTCATGACAAGTGTCGAACACGGGCAGGCCGTGCTCGCTCTTGGTCCCGCCCTTGCCAGGCGTCACCCCGCCGACCATTTTCGTGCCGTACTCGATGCACTGAGCCGTGTGAAACGCCCCGGCCTTGCCGGTAATCCCCTGGCAGACGACCCTGGTATTGTTGTCGATCAGAATGCTCATAGTTGCCCCGGACCTTGGCAGATGAGTGGTGCGCTCATCGGCAACATCCCGACCCGCGCGACAACTCGTCGTCGCAGCATTCTAACTGCCGCGTGACCTGCTCGCGAGTCTCTGTCCGGCGTGGATCGCAGCAGGAACTTGGCTGCTTGGTGAAGCCGACGGACGTGATCACGACGGCAGCAGACCCACGCTCGCGCGATAAGCGCGGAACTTGGCGACGGCCTCCAGGTCGATTGCCGATACGATGACCCCTGCGCCTCCCGCAGCCAGCATCTGCTGGATCCTGTCCGGGTCCGGCCGGACGGACGGATCGACGATCGATGACGCGCCGGCCGTGTAGTGCACCTGGCGGACCGTCGTGCCCTCGATGACGTGTTTTCCTTGGTGGCGACTCTCCGCCCAGTCGCTGACGACTACCGGCAGCGCGTTCTCCAAGGCGCGGGTCAGAGCCAGGTTCTGCCAGAGCTTGCGAGCGTAGTCGATGTACCGATCGCTGGGCACCGAGGTCTTGGCCGGCACGCAGAGCACGTCAACCTCGTTCAGAAGCTCCCTGGCCAACTCGGGGAACCACAGATCGGCACAGATGAGCACGCCGACGCGGAACCCGTCCAGTTCGAAGATGCCCGCCCGATTTCCCGCCGTGCGCGTGTCCGCCTCTTGCGCGAAGAGCTTGCGTTTGGCGTACTCGCCGACTTCGCGCCCGTCGCGGTCCACAACGAAACAACTGTTGTACATACGGCCATACTTGTGGCGATATTCGATGCTGCCGCCCACAATGTGGACGCCGCATGCCTTGGCCAAGGTCCGCAGGAACTGCCGAGCCTGCTCGCCGGCCGCTCCGTTGTCGTGCTCGACGGCCTGTCCGTTGAAGGCCTCGGGCAGCACCGCGACGTCGATCGGCTGCTCGCCGGCAAGACGTTCGAGCGTCTGGCGGATCACGTGCATGTTCGGCATGGGCTGCAGCCAGCGCAGTGCAGGCTGGATAGCAGCAATGCGTAGCGTACGTGACATGAACCGGAATTCTAATGGATGGCGTCTCCGGCTGCGATCTTTCGCGATCGCAGTCCCAGGCGTCAGGCAATCTGGCGCCCGGCGGTGTGGCACGGCCCTGCGGGTGCAGCGCGGCTATCTCGATCGTCGCGGCAATACGAGTATCTGCCGAACGGCGATGTTCTTGACGCTGGCACCTGAGGGTAGTGCCGCGGGCTCGCGGTGCGCGTTGTAGAGCAAGATGCGGTGATCGAACAGGGCGGCCCATACGCTGTCGCGACGAGTCAGAAGATCGATCTCCAGGTCAGACAGGTCGCGAGCCGCCAGGAGCGTTCGGTGGGCACGTTCTATCGCCTGAAGCGCTTCCTCGGAATGCGGGCTGATGCGCAGTGCCGTCAGGCCGCCGCCGGCCTCGGTCGGCGGCAGCTCAAGGGCGATCACTTGACCTTCAACGGTTCGGAGGGCGTTCGGCCGGTCCGGCTCGGGCTGGCTTTGACCCGACGTCGCATGCTGGAACCAGAGGATCGCCCCGCCGCGGGCGAGGAACCCGTTGAGACAACGGACCGTCACGGCCTCCATGAGCGGGTAGCCGTAGAAGATCAGCAAACGGTATGACCTCAGAATGCCGTCGGCGATCATTCGTTCGTCAACAATGTCGTAGTCCGCCACGTCGCGCAACGGGTTCAAGGTCTCGAACCACAGGTCGGGGTAGCCCTTCTCGATCCGAAGGAAGTGGTCCGCTTCGGGAAACAGCACCGCAATATCGACCACAGTCTGGGAACCGTCGAGTACGCCGATGTTGGCAAAGTACGCATCGCCCGCCGCGTGCGGGTTGCCCGGGTAGTCGAAGTACGCCGACACGCCGCAGCAGGCGTCGTTAAAGATGCGCTCGGCCATTTTCTCCTTCTCGACCTTGCCGGGCGGCTCGCTGAGAAAGCCGTATCCGTAGGACTTCGCGGCGCTGGCGACGCGTTTCAACTGCGGATGTCCGATTGCCGCGTGCGTGGAGCGGATCGCCATGTTGGGCACGCCCTTCAGGATTCGGCACGCAGACGAGGCTGTGTAGCCCACGTAGGCCGGCTCGTGCCCGTGACCGAGCTTGACCTCGTAGGCGCGATGAGGCAGATGACGCTGTGCGATGATCGCGAACTCCTTGACGTGACGGGCCGGCGCGTCTTGATACCAATAGATGAAATCGAGCAACCGGCGCCGAGCCGCCGCGGGAAGATCCAGCGGCGAGGCGCGCCCTGCAAGCAGCTCCAGAGGCGGGTAGTCGATGGCCTCACGCGTCGTGAACCTCGTGCCCCAGGCGCGATTGAGCCGATCCAGCGATCCGTGGCGGGCGACCATTTGCAGACGAAAATCCGCGCGCGCGTACGCGTCGCCACACCACCACCCCTTCCCGGAATTGGGGTCCTTGCGCAGCCACTTCGTATAACCAGCCGGGTATCCAAGCTCGCCATAGTCGGCTGAATACCCGACGTACACCCCACGGATCGCGCTGCCGAGCTTTTCGGCCGCCATTCGGTAAAGCGTATCGACGGCCCGTCGGGTGAACGGCGCCCACCCGGAGAGCTGTCGGCAGGGCTTGCCGTTCGCGATGTTGACAAAGGGCGTAAAGCCCGGTTCGTCCGCGACCCAGTCGGGGTAAAAGTGCGGCCACGGATAGATCGCATAATGCAGCCCGAGTTCATGGCACCTGTTTGCATTGGCCAGGTATGGCGCCCAGTTGTGGCGACCTTTCTTGGGCTCAAGGACATCCCAGCTCAGATAGTCCTCGGCGCTCTGCATCCAGATCTTCTTGAGGTAGCTCGGATCCCGCAGGATGGGGTCCAGCGGCTCGGGCTTCTTGCCGGCCAGGAAGTCCTTGCGGTACGGCAAAACGGTCAGGTTCCCCGTCTTGAGCATGACCTTTGGACGTGCTCGCCGGGGTGGTTCCGTTTCAGCCATTGTCGGGACACTCAAGCCGATGACCATGCCCCATGGCAATATCGAGCGGCCAAGCCTGTGCCGGTCAACCCCAGGCCGGCGGTTGGGCGTGGAGGGTCTTACCCGCCGAGCAATCCGGCGAGCCGGCGAAGGCCAGCCCCCCGGCAACGCCAACTTTGCTGGTCCTGATCCTCTAGAAGGTCGTGCCGAAGAAGAAGCTAAAGACTTGCTCGTCGTCATCCGGGTCCGTGGACAAGGGAATGGCGAAATCGAACTCGAGCGGGATCGGGCCGAAGAAATCCACGTACACCCTCAGACCGAAGCCCAAGGCAACGCGCCAGGAGTTTATCCCGAAATCCTTCTCGACGGTGCCCATGTCCGTGAAGAGCACGCCGCGGAGCGTCTTCCCGTAGATCGGGAAGGAGTAGTCCGCCCCAGCCAGCAGCATGAAGTCGCCCCCGACCCGGTCGTCATCAAATCCCTGGCGCGGCGAGACACCCCGGAACTCGAATCCACGAATCGAGCCGATGCCCCCTGCGTAGAAGCGCTCGAAGACCGGGGCGTCTCCGAAGATGTAACCGCCCCTGGAACGCATAGTAAGGATTGACTTACGATCGAACACGTCGGTCCGCAACGTCTTGTGCTGAGCATAGGAGGCCAGCAGCTTGCCGAAGAAATGGTCTCCGCCGAGCGCGCCGGCTTGCTCGTACGAGACCTGGAAGCGGTGGCCCCGGCTGGGGATGAACCGACTGTCCGTCGTGTCGTGCACCAATGTGCCCTTGACCGTGCCCAGGTAGCTGCCGCCCCTGGCATCGCGGATATCGTCCGCGTCGCCGAAGTCCACGCCGCCGATGTCAACCCACTCGGTTCGCAGGGCGATTTCGCCCGCCCAGCCCTCGAGCGGCCCGGAATGGAATCGCCTGCCGAAGCTGATGTTCATCCCGATCCGCTCTTCGTCGTAGGCGTCGCGGCCCCGCTCGAACACGTAGAAGCTTGTCCCGAAGCTGATGGGTTTGTCGAGCAGATACGGCTCGCGGAAGTCCAGGCGCATCCGCGTCAGCTCGGTCCCGGGCTCGACCTGGAACCGCAGGGTCTGCCCGGCACCGCGAAAGGCCCTGCCGCGAATGAATTCGTTGAAGTCTCGCGGCCAATCGAATAGATCGAAGTTGATGCTCTGGAGCATGAAGCTGGCGATTACCCCGCTGTTGCTGGTTACCCCCACGCCCACCAGGACTTGGCGGGTCCGCTCGTTCTCGGTAACGTCCACGAGTGCGTCGCGCAGGCCCGGCTCCTCGCCCACCGGCGTGATGGTTGCGTCCGTGAACAGGCGCGTTTCCACCAGCCGCCTCTCGGCCTGCTCCATCTTTGTCGTGTTGTACAGCTCTTCTGGGAAGAATCGCAGCTCTCGACGGACGACTTTGTCCTTTGTCTGTCTGTTGCCGCGAACGACGATGCGGCCGATGCGATACTGCTGGCCCTCATTGACATCCATCGTGAGGTGGACAAAGCCCGGCTCCTCATCGTAAACGGGGGGCTTGGCCGTGACCGTCGCGTAAATATAGCCCTCCTCGCCGTACCGCGTGCGGATCGCCTTGACGTCGCTGCGAACCCGCTCGAGATTCAGGAAAGCGCCGACCTGGGACCCTATCAAACCCGCGAGCTCATCCTCCGTGAAAACGGCGGTGCCCGTGAAGCGGATGGACTTGACCGCGTAACGTGGGCCCTCTTCGATCACGAACGTGAGCGTCAGGTCCTTTCGATCGTCACTGAACTGGCGCTGATGCGAGACGCGGGCGTCGAGAAAGCCCTCGTCGCGATAGAAGTTCCGCAGCGTCGCCTCGTCTCGCTCGACCTGCTCGGGTTCGTACGCCCCGGTGCGAAGCAGCCACATGTACGTCTTCGTGCCGATCTTGCCCTGCAACCGGTGTGCGGGAAACGAGGAGTTGCCCTGGAAGAGTATCCTGCGTAACTTGACCCGAGGCCCCTCGGTGATGCGGTACAGCGCCACGCCCTCGTCGCGTAGCACCTCCTCGTCCAGCTCGACCTGCACATCCGCATAGCCGGCTTCGCGATAGAGCCGCTCGATGTTCTCCTGACCCTGGTCGATCGCCAGTCGATCCATCGGGTCGCCGGCGCCGAAGTCCAATTGCTCCAGCAGGTCCTTCTCCTTAAACTTCTTGTTCCCCTGGAATTGCACATCGGCGACGGCTGGCTTCTCGCGGACCGTGAACGTGAGGATCACCTCGCCGTTCTCAACCTGGTGGCTGGCAAGCACGTCTTGGAACTTGCCTGTCTTGAGGAGTCGGCGGACATCCGCCTGCACCTGCTCCTCGGAGTAGGGCTGGCCGGCGCGGGTATGTAGAAAGCCGCGGATGTAGGTCTCCCCGAGCAATTCATTCCCGGCGATCTCGACGGCCTTGACAGGACGCCCTTCTACGGCTGCGGGTGATACAGTTCCCCCTTGTGCGACAGGCTCCTCAGCCGGGCTGTCCGACTGAGCCCCTGCGGGTCCGGTGATCAACAACAGCGCGCCCAGGCATCTCCAGGAGAGCCCGAGCCCGGCGATTGACAGGTTGTGAAAGGGCTCCTTAGCCACAGTATGCCACCAAGTCGGGGTCCACGACTCGATGTGCCGCGCCAATGTGGGCGATATCATATCCCTCTCGACGCCACTGTCAAAGGTCGATAGGAATAATTCTTGGGCGGCTAGAAAGGTGTTTCGTCTGCCGGCTCAGGCAGCTCGATCGGTCCCGGCTCGGTGGAAAGGTTGGCAAACAGCCGCAGCCGCTCGTTGAAGTGCAGCTTCAGGTTCCCCGTCGGCCCGTTCCGCTGTTTTGCAATGATCACGTTGGCTTGGTTGTTCGGCTCATAGCCCGCCATGCCGCGCTTATAGTAATCCTCGCGGTGCAGCAGAATTACGACGTCCGCGTCCTGCTCAATCGCCCCGGATTCGCGCAGGTCGCTCATCCGAGGCAGATTACCCTCTCGACCCTCAGGGGACCGGTTAAGCTGGGCTAAGGCAACGACGGGAACGCTCAGCTCGCGAGCCAAAGCCTTGAGCCCCCGGCTAATCTGGGCAATTTCCTGCTGACGGTTTTCCGCCCCCGGGGTGTACATCAACTGCAGATAGTCCACGAACACGGCGGCGATCTCGTGCCGAGCTCGAAGTCTCCTTGCCTTGGCCTTGAGTTCCAGCACGGTCATGCCCGGCGTGTCGTCCACGTACAGCGGCATGTCGAGCATGTCCCCGCAGACTATCTGGAGCTGCGCAATGTCCTGATCGCTGAGCATCCCGCGCCGGACCTTGTGCGAATCGACCTTTGCCTTTGCGCAAAGGACAGACAGAGCCGCCTGCTGCCTGCTTTGCTCCATGGAGAAGAACGCGACGGGCTTGCGCTTCTCTGTCGCCAAATGCTGAGCCACGTTGAAGGCGAACGACGTCTTGCCCATGCTCGGCCGTGAAGCAATGATGATCAGCTCACCGTCCTGGAGCCCGCTGGTCAGGTCATCCAGTTCGACGAACCCCGTCTCCAACCCGGTGATGTAATGCCCGTCGCGTGCTTCGATCTGTCTGAAGGCTTCTTCGAGGTATTCCCTGATCGCCGTGGCGTGATGCGCAACGCGTTGATCCGTGACGGCGAAGAGCCGTTGTTCGGCCCGGTCGAGGACCTCCTTGGCTTCCTCGCGGTCGGCGTAGGAGTCTTCGAGGATCTGGCCCGCGCAGACGATCAGATCCCGCAGGGCGGCCTTGTCGCGGACGATTCGAGCGTAGTACTCGGCATTGACGGCCGACGGGACGCTCTCGGACAGATCGACCAGGTATTCCACGCCGCCGATCTCATCCAGCACGCCTCGCTTGGCCAACTCCTCCCGAACCACCACTAGGTCGATGGGTTTTCTCTCGTCGTAGAGACTGACGAGCGTCTCAAAGATGATCCGATGGTCGGCACGGTAGAAGGCCGCGCCCTGATCCCGGCCGATAATGGGCAGAACAGCGCCGATCATGTCCCCGTCGAGCATCATCGAGCCGAGCAGACTCATCTCGGCTTCGATGTTCTGGGGGGGCAAGCGGTCGAGATCGGCACTGTGTTGGTCGGCGACGGGTGAGTACCCAGGCCGCGGGACTTGGCGACCGGGGGACCCCTCAGGCGTCGTCGGCGCCGGCCTCCCTGCTGGCGTCTGTACTCTGGTCATCGGCGGCAGACTCTTCCAGGTCG